>NZ_JAPEPI010000002.1:1557079-1868495 GCF_026340305.1 Streptomyces sp. NBC_01381
GCTCACCCGGTCCGGGATCGTTCCCGACGGGCTGATGAGCTCCGGGATCGCCCGGTACACCGTTCGCCACCTCCAGGGCGGCCTGTCCGACGCCGACCGCGCGGCGCTGGCGCGTACGGAGGGCGAGAGCGCGCAGCCGGCCGATCCGGAGCGACTGCGCGCGGCGGCCGACGCCGAGACCGGCGAGGGGCCTGTGGTCTTCGTCGAGCTGGCCGACCGGGGCGAACTCGGCGACCAGCTGCGCGAGTACTTCGCGGACCGCCCGGACGCAACGGTCCTCACACTCGGCTCCGACAAGGAGCGCCTGCTCACCGTCCTGGCCCGGCTCTACCGGACGGGGCACGCCGTCGACTGGCCCGCGCTGACGGCCACGCTCGGGTACGCGAACACCCCGGGCCGCCGGATCCCTCTGCCGGGGCGCCCCCTGAACGGCGTGCCCTGCTGGGTCCGCAGCCCGAAGTCGCCGGCCACGGCGCGCGGGACGGCCCGGACGGGGACACCGACGCTCGCGGTGGCCGCGCCGGCTCAGGCGGCGCCTGCCTCGGCGGGTCAGGCGGCGGAAGCGCATGCCTCGGCGGCTCAGGCAGCGAAGGCGCCCGCCCCGCCGACGGGGACGCCGGCGCTCGCGGTGGCCGTGCCCGCTCAGGCCGCGCCCGCCCCAGCGGCTCAGGCCGCTTCCGTCCCGGCGGCTCAGGCCGCGAACGCGCCCGCCCCGCTCCCCGTCGCCCCCACCCCCGTACCCCACTCCGCCCCCACACCCAGCGGCGCATCCGTGCCCGAATCGGCGACGGTGCCCGACTGGCTCTGCGACGCCCTCGCGGAGCTCCTGCACGCCGACGAAGTCGCCGTCACCGACGACTACTTCGCGATCGGCGGCAGCTCGATCATCGCGCTCCAGCTCGTCGAGCACGTACGACAGCGCTACGGCGTCCATCTCAAGCTGGTGGACGTCTACGACCACCCCGTCGTCGGCGCCCTCGCCGCCGCCATCACCACCCGGCTGCCGCAGCAACCCACCCCACCGACGCGACAGACGCACTCCACGCTCTCTCCGACGCCCGCCTCGACTCCAGGCCAAGGCGCGAGCGATGGTCACCGCCTGCCGCCCATCGTCGCCGGCGACGACCTCGTGCTCTCGTACGGGCAGGAGCGGATGTGGTTCCATCACCAGCTCGACCCGGACACCACGCTCTACAACCTCCCCGGCGTCGCCCGGCACCGAGGCCCCTTCGACCCTGAAGCCATCCGCCTCGCCTGGGGGGACCTCGCAGACCGCCACGAGGCCCTGCGCTCCAACTTCGTGGAGACCGACGGCCGCCCCCGGCTCACCGTCCGCCCGGAACTCGGCGACTTCTTCCGGTACGAGGACCTCTCCGCCGCCTCCGACCCCGAGGCCGCCGCTCGCGCCGTCGTCAAGGAGGCGACCGACTGGGTCTTCGACCTCGCCCGCGACCCGCTGGTCCGGGTCACCGTGGTGCGCCTCGCGCCCGACGACCACCTCCTGTGCTGGGTGATGCACCACGCCGTGAACGACGGCTGGGCACCCCAGATCCAGGCGAAGGAGCTGCGCGACTTCTACGCGGCCCGGAGCGAGGGCCGCGTACACCGCCTGGATCCGCTGCCCGTGCAGTACCGGCACTACGCCCGCTGGCAGCGCGACCTGCTGGATGGTGGACTCCTCGAGGGCGAACTCGACTACTGGCGCGAGCAGTTGGCAGATCCACCCGCGCTCGCCCTGCCCACGGACCGGCCCCGCCCCACCCGAATGGATTTCGCCGGCGCCGCCCACGGCTTCACCATCCCCGCCGAACTGGTCAACCGGCTGCGGGCGGTCGGCACCGCCGAGGCCACCACGCTCTTCACGGTCCTGCTGACCGGTCTCAAACTGCTCCTGTCGCGGCAGTCGGGGCAGCGGGACATCGTGATCGGCACACCGACCATCGGCCGCAGCCGCCCCGAACTCTGGGGATTGCTGGGCTTCTTCAACAACACCGTCGCGCTCCGCTCCGACCTCTCGGGCGACCCGACGTTCCGGGAACTGCTGCGCCAGGTCCGGGGTGTGGTGCTCGGCGCGCTCGACCACCAGGAAATCCCCTTCGACAGGATCGTCCGCGAGGTCGCCGACCGTGACTCCGGGCGGAACCCGATCTTCGACGTGATGTACGTCCACCAGACGCTGCCGCCGGACGTCGCCATCGGCGAGCACCTGTTCGGCCCGAACAGCGACGAGGACACCGGCCCGTACTTTCCCGGACTGCCGCCGGGCACGGCCAAGTTCGACCTGACGATGGTCGTCGCCGAACGGGCAGGGGAGGAGTCCCTGGACGTGGTGGTGGAGTATGCGACCCGGCTCTTCGACCCGGACACGGTCACCGCCCTCTGCGACGCGCTGCTCGAGCTGCTTGAAGCCGCCGCGACGGACGCGGACATCCGCTACGGAGAACTCCCGGCCGGCCGGGAGGCGAAGCCGGAGCCCGAGCTCACTCCGGCACGCGACGAGTCCCCCGTCTCCGGCTGCCTCCAGCTGCAGGGCGAAGTCGACGAAGCCGCCCTCCGCTCCGCCCTCGACGACCTGGCCGAACGCCACCACGTACTGCGCTCCCGCCGCCCCGGCACAGGAGACGCCCTCACCCTCACCACCACCGCGCACCAGACCGACCCGCTCGCCTCGGCGCACGCACTCGCGCGCGAACAAGCCCGCCTGATGCGCGCATCCACGACCGGCCCGCGCCTGCGCGCCCTGCTGGTGACGACCGGCCCCTCGCAACACGTCCTGGTGGTCAGCACCCGCCCGGAGGACTACGACGGCGGTCAGCCGGAGCTGTTCTTCCGCGACCTGTTCGCGCTCTACGAGGCCAGGCTGGACGGACGCCCGGCCGAACTGCCCGCCTTGCCCGTGCAGTACGAGGAATACGCCCGGTGGCAGCGTGAACTGCGCGCCGACGGGCTCCTCGACCAGCGCCTCACCCACTGGCGGGACGCGCTGGCCGGCGTCCGCGCCCTCGACCTCCCGGCCGACCGGTCGCGGCCGGTCGGCGGCACGGGCGAGGCCGCCGTCCACGACGTACGCGTCCCCGAAGACCTCGCCGGTACGGCGACGGCGGAACGGCTCCTGGCGGGCATCGCGGCCCTGCTCGGCCTGCGCGCCGGGGCGGACGAGGCCGTCATCGGTCTCATCGGCTGGACACCGGACACCGGCGGATCGCCCGGCCGCCGCCTCGACGACCGCGCCGCCCGCCCCGAAGTCGGCGAGCTGATCGGCCCGTTCGCCGGCGGCCTGCCGCTCCGCGTCGACCTCGGCGGCGATCCCACCTTCGACACGCTCACCGAACGGGTCCGCCGTGTGCTCGTGCTGGCGGAGGACCACCGCGACGTACCGCCGGACGACATCGCACGCGCCGCAGGACTGCCCGGCGAGCCGGGTCGTACGCCGCTGTTCGACGTCACCTACGCCCACCACCGCGTGCCGCGCGGCTTCGGCGCCCGGGCCGGGCTCGACATCAGTGCCGTGCCCTGGCACGGACCCGGCACCGGGCGGCTCACCCTGCCCCGCGCCACGACCGTTCACGATCTGGCGTGGTCCGTCACCGAGGGGCCGGGCGCGGCCGAGCTGTACGTCTCGGTGGAGTACCGCACCGAGCTGTTCGACGCCGCGACGGTCACGGCCATCGCCGACGACCTCGTCGCGCTCCTGCGCGCCGCCGTCGGCGTCCCCGACTCACCGCTGTCCGCGCTGCGCCCCGGCGCCCGAGAGCCGTACCCCGATGACGTACCGGAGCCGATCGAAGGAGGCCCCAGCCGTGGGTGAACAAGACAACGCCGAGCCGGCCCCGACGGCGGCCGCACCCGCGACCGTGGGCGTCGTGGGTGCCGGGACCATGGGCATCGGAGTGGCCCAGTGCTTCATGGAGGCGGGCCACCCGGTCGTGGTCGTCGACCCCGACCCGGACGCCCTGGGGAGCGGACCCGAGAGGCTGCGTGCCGGGATGAAGCTGGCCCGGATGCTCGGGCGCCGCCCGCGGCGCGCGGGGTACACGGCGGCCGCGCCCGTCACTTGGTCGGCCGACCTCGCCGACCTCTCCGACGCCCTCTTCGTCGTCGAGTGCGCCGTGGAGAAGGAGCCCGTCAAGGAGCTGATCCTCAGGGAACTGGATGCGGTGTGCGGCCCCGAGACCGTCTTCGCGTCCTGCACCTCCTGTATTCCCGTCACCCGCCTCGGCTCCTTCACAAGCCGCCCGGACCGGGTCATCGGCACACACTTCATGAACCCCGCCCCCCTCAAGGACACCGTCGAGGTCATCCGCGCGCCGGGGACCAGCGAGGACACCGTGCGGCGTACCGAGGAGTTCCTGGCGGGCATCGGCAAGCACGGTGTCGTCGTCCGCGACGCGCCCGGCTTCGTGACGAACCGCGTGCTGATGCTGACCCTCAACGAGGCCGCCGCCGTGCTCGACGAGGGCACGGCGGACGCGGCGACCGTCGATCAGATCTTCCAGGAGTGCTTCGGCCACCCCATGGGCCCCCTGCGCACCGCGGACCTGATCGGGCTCGACACCGTCGTCGACTCGCTCGACGTACTGCGTGAGCACACCGGCGACGACCGCTTCCGCCCGACCCCGCTCCTTGCCCGCCTCGTGGCGCAGGGCCGCACCGGCCGCAAGACGGGTGGCGGCTTCTACCCGTATCCCGAACCCGGGACCCAGATCCCGGCCCCGACCCACGCCCAGCGCGTTCCGCAAGGAGAGACCAGCCATGGCTGACCACCAGGGTGCGTATGTCGAGCTGTCCCTCGCAGGCCGGGAGACCTGGCACCGGGCGCACACCCCTCAGGGCCTGTCCGGGCCGGGACCGTACGTCGCGGAAGCCGTCGACATCGACGGTCCGCTCGACGTCGCGGGGTTCCGGTCGGCGGTCGCACAGGTCGTGCAGGAGGCGGAGGCGGTGCGCCTGCGGATACCGGCGGGCGGCGCGGACGGCGGAACCGTCAAGGCCGAGGTCGACGACGGGCTTCCGCTGCCCGAGGTGGACCTCTCGGCCGAACCCGATCCCGATGCGGCGGCCGAGGAATGGACACGCGCCGCCCTCGCCCGTGTCCTCCCCGACGAGGACGGCACCTTGTCCGTGCAGGTGCTCCTGCGGCTCTCCGCACGCCGCCACCGCTGGCTGCACCTGCATCACCGCGCCGCCCTCGACGGGTACGGCACCGCGCTGGTCACCCGCCGCGCCGCCGAGATCTACACCGCCCGTGCCGAGGGGCTGCCGCTCGCCGGCACCGCCCTGACGCCGTTGGGCCGGCTCGCCGATGAGGAGGCCGCCTACCGCGCGTCGAGCGGCCCCGACCGGGACCGCTCCTTCTGGCGCGAGCGCCTCGCGGGCCACACCGAACCGGTGACGCTTGCCGGCACGGCCGAACCCGGCACGGCCGAACCCGGCACGGCCGAACCCGGCACGGCCGAACCCGGCACGGCCGAACCCGGCACGGCCGAACCCGGCACGGCCGAACCCGGCACGGCCGAACCCGGTCCCGCGTCCCAGGCGTTGACGCTCACGGCAGCCGACGCCGAGCGGATCCACGCCGCCGCCCGCTACAGCGGCGCCCGGCCGCAGGCCGTACTGGTCGCCGCCGTCGCCGCCTACACGCACCGCATCACCGGCAGCACGGACCTGGTCGTCGGACTGCCCGTGGACGGACGGCCGAGCAGGGCCGCCGAGCGTGCGCCGGGCGCCGCCGATGACGTCCTGCCGCTGCGCCTGACGGTGCGGCCCGACACCGGCTTCAGCCACCTCGTACAGCAAGTCACCGAGGCGAGCGGCCGGGTGAGGACCCACCAGAGGCTGCGGCACGCGGAGATCCGCGCGGCTGTGCACGCGGCGGAGTCGACGCCCGCGGCAGACGCCGACCGGCCGCTCTACGGTCCGGTCGCCGACGTCCGCACCCCCGGCCCGCGCATCCGATTCGGCGCGCTCACCGCCACGGTCCACCGCTTCGGCGCCGAGCCCGATGCAGGGGCGGACCTGCGTGTCGTCATCGACGACGACCCCGCAGGCGGCCGCCCCCGTATAGCCTTCCGCGGCGCACCCGGCCGGTACACCACCCCTGAACTCGCCGCCCACGCAAGGCGCTTCCAGCGTCTGCTCGTCTCGGCAGTGGCCGCCCCCGGCCGTCCGGTGGGCGCGATCGAGCTGCTGGGCAGTGCCGAACTGGCGGCCGTACGCAACTGGAGCCGAGGGGACGAGCAGCGGCTCCCGGACCGTCGTACCCTCACCGGTCTGCTGGACGCCGCCGCCCTCCGCGACCCGGAAGCGGTCGCCGTCAAGGACCGCGACGGCAGCCTCACGTACCGCGAACTCCACGAGCGTGCCAACCGCCTCGCCCGGCTGCTGGTCCAGCGGGGAGCGGGCCCCGAGGGCGTGGTCGGCATCCTGCTGCCCCGGTCCGCCGATACGGTCGTGGCCATGCTCGCGGTGCTCAAGAGCGGAGCGGCCTACCTGCCGCTCGACCCGGCCTACCCGGCCGACCGGCTCCGCTTCATGGTCGACGACGCGCGGCCCGCTGTCGTCCTGACCGACGCCGCGCACGCGGATCTGGCCGACCCGACGCTCGTACTGGACACGGCGGCGACGGTGGCCGAACTGACCCGGTGCTCGCCGGAGCCCCTGACCGACGCGGACCGCACCGCGCCGCTCACCCCCGCGCATCCCGCGTACGTGATCTACACCTCCGGCTCCAGCGGCACCCCCAAGGGCGTCGTCGTGCCGCACCGGTCCGTGGTTCCCCTGGTCACCTGGGTGGCCGAGGAGTTCGGCGCGCGGACGACGGAACACGTCCTTGCGGCCACCTCCTTCAGCTTCGACGTGTCGGTGGCCGAGCTCTACCCCGCGCTCACCACCGGCGGCACCGTCGAGGTCGTCGGGAACCTGCTCTCGCTCCTCGACGACGACGCGCCGCGCTGGACGGGCGGTCTGCTCTGCGCGACGCCCTCCGTCCTCGCGAGACTCACCGAGTTCAGCGGCCTCGAGCTGACACCGCGGACCCTCGCCATGGCCGGCGAGGCCCTGCCGGGACCGCTCGCCGAGCACATCGCGCGCACCATGCCCGGAACGCGGCTTTTCAACGTCTACGGCCCGACCGAGGCCACGGTGTACGCCACGGCCTGGTCGTCCGACGCCACCGGGGCCGAGGACGGACAACCCGCCGGCGCCCCGCCCATCGGCCGCCCGCTGCCGCACGTCCGCGTCCATGTGCTCGACGCGGCGCTCCAGCCGGTCGAGCCCGGCCGGCAGGGCGAGCTGTACCTGGCGGGCGACGCGCTGGCCCGCGGCTATCTGTACCGGCCCGCGCTGAGCGCGGAGCGCTTCGTGGCCGACCCGTTCGGGCCGCCGGGCAGCCGGATGTACCGGACGGGCGACCTCGTCAGCTGGCGCCCGGACGGACAGCTGGACTTCCTCGGACGTGTCGACGCGCAGGTCAAACTGCACGGCTTCAGGATCGAACCGGCGGAGGTGGAGGCGGTGCTCGCCGACCACCCCGCGGTGTCCGGTGCGATCGCGGCGGTACGCGACGAAGGGGACGGTGAGACCAGGCTCGTCGCCCACGTGGTGCCTGCCGATCCCGCCGACGGCTGCCCCGACCCCGGGACGCTGCGGGACTGGGCCGCCGACCGCCTCCCGGCCCATCTCGTCCCCGCGCGGATCACCTGGGCGCGGGCGCTGCCGCGCACCCCCAGCGGCAAGCTCGACCGGGACGCCACCCCTGAGCCCCTGCCGGCCGAACCCGTACGCCACGAGGAGCCCGAGCCCCGGACGCCGCCCGCTCCCTCCAGGGAGGAGCAGGTCGCCCAGGTCTTCTCCGAGGTGCTCAGGCAGGACGAAGTCCCCCTGGACGTCAGCTTCTTCGACCTCGGCGGCGACAGCATCATGTCGATCCAGCTGGTGAGCCGGCTGCGCCAGGCCGGCCTCGTCCTCACCCCGCAGGACGTCTTCGAGTACAAGACCGTCACCGCCCTTGCGGGTGCGGCCCGCGAGACCACCACCGCCGCGGGCCGTGACACCCCGGTCGGCACCGGAGACGTGCCGCTCACCCCGATCGTGCACTGGCTGCGCGATCTCGAAGGCCCCGTCGACGGCTTCCACCAGGCCGTCCTGCTCCAGGTGCCCGGCGGACTCGACGAGGGCCTGCTCACCGCATCCGTGCGCAAGCTCGTCGACCACCACGACGCGCTCCGGCTGATTCTCGACCGCACCGGCGGCGACTGGCGGCTCTCCGTCCGCGCACCGGGCTCCGTCGACGCCGCATCCTGCGTCCGGCGCGTGGACGTGCGGGGCGTTCTTGACCTCGTACCCGTCCTGGCCGAAGAGGCCCGCCGCAGCAAGGCGGAACTGGACGTCGACGCCGGAGTCCTCACGCGCTTCGTGTGGCTGGACGCCGGGCCGCACACGCCGGGGCGGCTGCTCTTCATGGCGCACCACCTGGCCTGCGACGGAGTGTCGTGGCGGATCATGGTGCCCGACCTGGTGGGCGCCTACCAGGACCTTGCGGACGGCCGCACCCCCGAGCTGCGCCCCGTCGAGACCTCGCTCCGGCACTGGAGCACCGGCCTCCTTGAACAGGCGCGCGACGAGCGCCGCACCGCCGAACTCCCGCTCTGGACCGACATCCTGGCCACCCCGGGCCCCGAGCTTGCCGACCGCCCTCTGTACCCCGCGAGGGACACCACGGGGCGCGCCCGCTCCCGCGCCCTGACCTACCCGGCGGACCGGGCGCGGCACCTCTTCAGCACCATTCCCGCCGCGTTCCACTGCGAGATCAACGACGTACTGCTCACCGCGCTCGCGCTCGCCGTCCAGCGCACCGCCGGATCCGCGCAGGACGTGGTGCTCGACGTGGAGGGGCACGGCCGAGAGGCGGTCGTACCCGGCACCGACCTGTCCCGTACGGCGGGCTGGTTCACCAGCATGTACCCGGTCCGCCTCGCGCCCGGCACCGCGCAGACCGGGCCAGGCGCAGGCTCCCGCCGGGAGTTGGGGCGCGCCCTGCTGCGGGTGAAGGAACAGCTGAGGGCGATCCCGGACAAGGGCATCGGCTTCGGGCTGCTGCGCTATCTCAACCCCGACACCTCGGCGACGCTCGCCGCGGCCACGCCCCGGCACATCGGGTTCAACTACTTCGGACGGTTCCTGCTGCCCGCCGAGTCCGGTGAGCGTGACTGGGGCCCGGCGCCCGAGTCCGGGATGAGCGCGGGGGCCGACGCGGACATGCCGCTGGCCCACCCGCTGGAGATCACGGCCCTCACCCAGGACACCGACCGCGGCCCGGAGCTGGGCATCAGCTTCACCTGGGCCGAAGGCATCCTCGGCGAACGCCTCGTCGACGACCTCGCAGAGGCCTGGTTCGAGATCCTGGACGAGCTGGCCGCGCACGCCGTGGAGCCGGAGGCCGGCGGTCGTACGCCCTCCGACTTCCCCCTGGTGAAGCTCAGTCAGGGAGAGGTCGAGCGGCTGGAGGAGAGCTACCCCGGCCTGGACGAGATCCTCCCGCTCTCGCCGCTCCAGCAGGGCCTGCTCTACCACGTGCTGCTCAGCGGACTGACCGACGACCCGCAGCCGCACCCGGAGGAGCCGGGCGAGGGTGAGCACAACGTCTACACCGTGCAGGTCTGGCTCGAACTCGAAGGAGACCTCGACCCCGGACGCCTGCGCTCCGCGGGCCGGGCGCTCCTCGCCCGGCACACCAACCTCAGCGCGGCCTTCGTCCACGAGGGCCTCGCCGAACCGGTGCAGGTGCTCGGGTCCAGCTTTGAACTGCCCTGGCGCGAAGAGGACTTGAGCGCGCTCGACGAGGGGGCGCAGGAAGCCCGGAACCAGCGGCTGCTGAACCAGGAGCGCAACCGCAGGTTCACCCCGACCAGGCCGCCCATGCTGCGCATGCTCCTTGTCAAGCTGGGCGAAGGCCGCCACCGCTTCGTGCTGACGACTCATCACATCCTGCTCGACGGATGGTCGTTGCCCGTGGTGCTGCGCGAGCTGTTCGCGCTGTACGGCTCCGGCTCCACCCCCAGCACCGTGCGCGAGGCCGGGCTGCCGGTCACCACGCCCTTCCGCGAGTACCTCACCTGGCTGGAGCAAGTCGACTCCACTGAGGCGGAGTCCGCGTGGCGCGACGCGCTGTCCGGGCTCACCACCGCGACGCGCGTCGCCGGGGCCGAGGGTGAGACGGAGCCGCAGGCTCCACAGTTCGAGACGGTCGAGCTGAGCGCGGAGACCACCACGGACCTCGCCGACATGGCCCGCCGCCACGGGGTGACCGCCAACACGGTGCTGCAGGCCGGCTGGGGCATCCTGCTCGGCCAGGAGACCGGCAACACCGATGTGGTCTTCGGCTCGGTCGTCTCGGGCAGGCCCGCGGAGCTGACCGGCGTGGAGACCATGGTGGGGCTCTTCATCAACACCGTCCCCACCAGGGTCACGCTCGACCCCGCCGAGCCGCTGGGCAAGCTGCTCGTACGGCTCCGTCGGGAGCAGACCGCGCTCCTGCCGTACCACCACATCAGCCTGGGGGAGATCCGCCGCATCACGGACCTGGGCAACCCCTTCGACACGGTGATGGCGTTCGAGAACTACCCCCTGGACAGCGACGAACTCGCCGAGCCCGCACCCGGCCTGCGCCTGGCCAGGGCGTACGGCGACGACGCCCCGCACTTCCCGCTGAACCTGGTGGTGTCGGCCAGGGGTGAGCGGCTCGCACTGCGCTTCGACCACCGGCCGCACCTCATCGAGAGCGGCCATGTGCGGACGCTCGCCGACCGGTTCGTACGGCTGCTGACCACCATGGCGCATGAACCGGCCACGGTGGTGGGCGCGTTGAGTGCCTCCGAGGGCGGCGCGCACCGCCCGTCGGCCGTGAGCGAGGCCCCTGCCCCTGCCCCCGCCTCGGCCGAGTCCGCCGCCCTGCCCGCCGCGTCCTCCGACCCGTCGCAGAGCGGCGTCGGGATCCTGCTGCCGTTGCGCGAAACGGGCAGCAGGCCGCCCTTGTTCTGCGTTCACCCGGCAGCCGGGATCGCCTGGTCCTACCTCCGGCTCACCCAGCCGCTCGGCACCGACCAGCCGGTGTACGGGCTCCAGGCCAGGGGGCTCGACGGCGAGGACGTACTGCCCGCTTCCATCTCCGAGATGGCGGCGGACTATCTGGAGCGCATGCGGACGGTCCAGCCCACCGGCCCGTACCACCTGCTCGGCTGGTCCTTCGGCGGCCTCGTCGCCCACGAGATGGCGGTCCAGCTGCAGCGGAACGGCGAGTCCGTCGCGCTCCTCTCGATCCTCGACGCCTACCCCGCGGGCCCGGGTGCCAGTGGCGCGGACGCCCCTGAGACACCGGTGGCGGGTCGTGACGTCCTTGCGATGATCCTGGAGTTCTTCGGCTACGACCCCACGAACTGGGCCGGTGAGGAACTGACCTATCCCAGGTTCGTGGAGATCGCGCAGGAACAGCGGGGACTGCTCGCCGCCTTCGACGAGCAGCGCATCGCGGCGGTCGCCCGGATCTTCGCCAACAACGCCGTGCTCTCCCATGCGCACACCCCGAGCAGCTTCACCGGCACCCCGCTGGTGTTCGCCGCCCGGGAGACGGCCCCCGACACCGCCCGGGACCTGTGGCGGCCGTATCTCGACGGCTCCGACGGCTCCGACGGCTCCGACGGCTCCGACGTCGAGGTGATCTCCGTCGACTGCACACACGGCGAACTGGGACGTCCCGGCCCGCTGGACGAGGTCGGCCGGGTGCTCCGGGAGCGGATGGATGCCGGGCGGGCGGCGGGCAAGGGGACCACATGAGCGCCACCCTGCCGCTCACCACCGCGCAGCACGGAATCTGGACCGGGCAACAGCTCGCCGCGCCTGCCCGGTACCACGTGGCGGCCGGGTTCGAGGTGTCGGGCGACCTCGACCCGGACCTCTTCGACGCGGCGTTCCGCACCGTCGTGGCCGAGTCTGAACCCCTCCGGACCCGGCTCCACGTCCAGGAAGGACAGCAGCCCCGCCAGAGCGCGGGCACGCTCCCACCGTGGAGCGTCCCCCGCGTGGACCTCAGCAGGGAGCGCACCCCCCTGGCTGCCGCCGTGGAGTGGATGCGGGCCGATGTGGCGCGCCCCTTCGACCTCACCGGGGGCCCGTTGTTCCGCACCGCGTTCCTCCGGCTCTCGGCCACCCGCGTCTGCTGGTACCTGGGCTGCCACCACCTGGCCATCGACGGCCTGGGCGGCGCCCTGTTCGCCCGCCGCCTGGGCGACGTCTACGCCGCACTGGAGGGCGGCACGCCTCCCGGGCCCGCCCCGAGCGTCGCCATCGGCACGCTGCTCGACACCGAACACGCCTACCGTGCCTCCCCGGACTTCGCCGCCGACCGCGACTTCTGGCGGGCCAGGCTCGCCGGCCGCCCGCGGCCCGCCGCGCACCGGGCCGCCGGCCCGTCCGGCCCGTCCGGCGGCGTCGCGGCCCGCGGCACCGCCCGTCTGCCCGCCGCGGGATTCGCCGCCCTGCGCCCCCTGGCACAGCGGCTCGGTGTGCGCTGGCCGGTGCTCGCGACGGCCGCCGGGGCCCTGCTGGCGCACGCCCGTTCGGGCAGCGGCGACGGGGAGATCGTCATCGGGCTGCCCGTGGCGTGCCGTACGGGAGAAACGGCCCGCACCATCGCGGGGACGATGTCCAACACCCTGTCCCTGAGAGTGGAGGTACGGGCCGACCGGTCCGCCGCCGACATGGTGCGCGCCATCGGTGCCGAGATGACCGAGGCCCTCGCCCACCAGCGCTACCGGCAGGAAGATCTCCACCGCGACCTGGGCCTTACCGGCAGCGGACAGCGGATCCACGACGTCGCGGTGAACGTCATGCCCTTCAGCTTCGGCCGGAAGTTCGCCGGACGTCCGATGACCATGCACCACATCGCCGTCGGTCCCGTCGACGACCTGTCCGTCACCGTGCACCCGGAGGCCCACAGGTCCGGCCTGCGGGTGGACCTCTACGCCGACTCCGATCAGTACGGCCCGGCGGAGGCCGCGGCCGAAGCACGCCGCTACGCCCGTCTGCTCGGCAGGCTCACCGCCGAACCGGACCGCCCCGTGGGCGAGTTCGACCTGCTGTCGGCGGGGGAGCGGCGCCGTACCGTGCCGCGCGCCACCGTCCCCGATCCCCGGTCCGACCGCCGTACCTTGCCCGAACTCTTCGAAAGCCGGGCCGCCCGCACCCCGCACGCCGCGGCCGTCACCCACGGCCCGACGACCCTGAGCTACGGCGAGCTCAACGCCCGCGCCAACCGCCTGGCCAGGTCGCTCGTCCGGCGCGGCGCCGCACCCGGCCGCACCGTCGCCGTTGTGCTGCCCCGGAGTGCCGACCTCATCGTCGCGCTCCTCGCCGTGACCAAGACGGGCGCCGCCTACCTGCCCGTGGACCCGGAGTGGCCCGAGGAGCGCAGGGCCCTGATCCTGGCCGACGCCGATCCCGCCGACACGGTGAACACCGACACGTTCGCGAACCACGCCGACACCCGCGCGGACTCCGCAGACGCGGCCGCCGACCTGAAGGACACCGACCGCGCCGCCCCCCTCACCGCCGACCACACCGCCTACGTCATCTACACGTCAGGCTCCACCGGCCGCCCCAAGGGCGTGCTCGTCCCGCACCGCAACCTTGTCTCGCTGCTCGCCGCCACCCGCACCGGGTTCGGCTTCCACAGCGGCGACGTGTGGACGATGTTCCACTCCAGCGCCTTCGACTTCTCCGTCTGGGAGATGTGGGGCGCCCTCGCGCACGGCGGACGTCTCGTCGTCGTCCCGCCGGACGTGGCCCGCTCGCCCCGGGACTTCCTGCGGCTGCTGGCCGACGAACGGGTCACGGTCCTGAACCAGACGCCTTCGGCTTTCCACGCGCTGGACCGGGCCGACGCCGAAGACCCCCGGCCCGGCCCGAAGCCGGCCCTACGCCGGGTGATCTTCGGGGGAGAGGCGCTGCACCCCGACCGGCTGCGCGACTGGCAGGAGCGGTACGGCGACGACGGCCCCGCCCTCGTCAACATGTACGGCATCACGGAGACCACGGTCCACGCGACCCGGCTCGACCTGACCCCCCGTCACAGCGCCGACCCTGGAAGCCCCATAGGCACCCCGCTGCCCGGCACCCGCCTCTATGTCCTCGACCACCGGCTGCGCCCGGTCCCGCCCGGCACCGCGGGAGAGCTCTACGTCGCGGGCCCCGGCGTCGCGACGGGCTACCTCAACCGCCCCGCCCTCACCGCCGAGCGCTTCGTCGCCGACCCGTTCGGCCCGCCCGGCAGCCGTCTTTACCGTTCGGGCGACCGCGTCCGCCGACGGCCCGACGGCGATCTGGAGTACCTGGGCCGCGCCGACGACCAACTCGCGGTACGGGGATTCCGCATCGAGCCCGCAGAGGTCGAAGCCGCACTCCTCGACCAACCCGGCGTGACACAGGCCGCCGTGACAGCCCGCACGGACGGCGCGGGCACGCCACGCCTGTTGGGGTACGTCGTACCCGACCGGGCCGCGGCCGCGGAGCCGGCCGCCCCGTACCTCGCCCGCATCCGCACGCGACTGCGCGAGACCCTGCCCGCGCACCTGGTGCCCGCCAGGATCGTCGCGCTGGACGCCCTGCCGCTCACCCCCAACGGCAAGCTGGACCGGGCCGCCCTCCCGGAACCGCCCGACACCGCGCCCAGCGGCCCCACCGCCCCTGCCACCCCCGCGCAGCGGCGCGTCGCCGCCCTCTACGGCACCGTGCTCGGCATCGCACACGCCGGGCCCGACGACGGCTTCTTCGACATGGGCGGCGACAGCATCAGCGCGACCCGCCTGGTCAGTGCGGTCCGGGCCGAACTGGGCGTGGACATCGACGTACGCGACGTATTCCAGCACCCCACCGTCGCGGGACTCGCGGCCCGTATCGCCGCGGCCGCACCTCTTGTCGCGGGCCCCGCCCCGCTCCCGGGCGATCCGCCCGATCGCCTCCCCCTCTCCTTCGCGCAGCGGCGCCTGTGGTTCCTGCACACCCTCACGGGACCCGACAGCGCCTACAACGTGCCCCTCGTGCTGCACCTGACGGGGGAGACCGACCAGGAGGCGATGAGGGCGGCGCTCGCCGATCTGACGGACCGTCATGCGACGCTGCGCACCGTCGTCCGCGAGGACCAAGGCATCCCCTACCAGCACGTCCTGCCCCCGGCCAAGGCCCGCCCCTCGCTCACCGTCACCCGCCTCCCAGGCGTGGACGGGGACGGCGAGCTGTCGGCCGCGCTCGCCACAGCCGCCCGCCACTGCTTCGAGCTCGAGACGGAACTCCCGGTGCGTGCCGAGCTGTTCCACCTCGCTCCGGGCCGCCAGGCCCTGCTCCTGCTGCTGCACCACATCGCCTGCGACCACGCCTCGCTCGAACCGCTCATCGCCGACCTCGCAACGGCCTATGCGGCCCGGCTGCGAGGCGCCGCGCCCGAGTGGCCGCCCGCTCCTGCCCGGCACGCGGACTTCACGCTCTGGCAGCGCGGACGCCTCGGCACCGACGAGGAACCCACCCCCCTCGCCCAACGCCGGCGCGCGCACTGGACGGAGGCGCTCGACGGACTCCCCGAGCGGATCGACCTGCCGGCCGACCGCCACCCCGGTCCGGACGGAGACGGCCCCACAGACTGCGGCGACACCGTGGACTTCCGTATTCCGCCCGTGGTGCACGCCCGTATCGCCGCGCTCGCCGCCGAGGAGGGATCGACGCTCTTCATGACGGTGCACACCGCCGTCGCGGCCCTCCTCACCCGGCTCGGCGCCGGCACCGATGTCCCGGTGGGCACGGCGGTCTCCGAGCGCGCCGACGCTCGCTGGGACCGCCTCGTCGGCTTCCTGGTCAACACGGTCGTGCTGCGCTCCGACACCTCGGGCCCGGTGACGTTCCGGGAGCTGCTGCGCCGTGTGACCCGGTCCGACCTCGCCGCCTTCGCCCATCAGGACCTGCCCTTCGACCAGGTCGTGAAGGCGCTCGCACCGCACCGCGCCGCCGGCGGGCAGCCCCTGGTCCAGGTGATGCTGACCGTCACTCCCGCCCTCCCCGAAACGCTCCGGCTGCCGGGCCTGACCGCCACCCTGGGCACGGCTCCCACGGCCGCCGCCAAGTTCGAGCTGACCTTCAGCCTGTACGAGCACCGCGCCGCCGACGGCACCGCCCTGGGCCTGGACGGACGGCTCGAATACCGCACGGCCCTCTATGACCGGGCCACCGCCCAGAGCATCGGGAACCGCCTGACCCGCCTGCTCGCCCACGCGACCGCCGAGCCCGACACCCCCGTACACCTCATCGACGTACTGGAGGAGGGGGAGCGGCACCGCCTGCTCACCACCTGGGGCACCACTCCGGCATCCACCGTCCCCGCCACCGTCCCGGACCGCTTCGCCGAACAGGCGCGGCGGACCCCGGACGCCCCCGCGCTCCGGACCACGGACCGGACCCTCAGCTATGCCGAACTCGATGCCCTGTCCGACGGGGTGGCAGCCCAACTGTCCGACCGCGGTGCCACGGCCGGCCGTCCCGTTGCGATCCTCATGGAGCGGAGCACGGACTTCGTCGTGGCGGCGCTCGCCGTGCTCAAGTGCGGTGCCGCGTACATGCCGCTGGACGCGAGGGCACCCGCCGCCCGGCAGGCCGGGATGACGACCGCGGCGGGAGTACGGCTCCTGCTCGTCGACGACGCGACGGCGGCGGCCGCGCGGGCCATCGAGGGCGCCAGGACGTTCAACGTACGCGCGCTCCTCGACGCCAGGGACGCGCGGCCCGCGCCACGGAGCACCCGGACCCCCGCCTCCCTCGCCTACGTCATCCACACCTCGGGATCGACCGGCACCCCCAAGGGCGTGGCGATCAGCCACGCGGACGTCGTCGCCCTCGCGAGCGACAGCGTCTGGCAGAGCGGTGGGCCGCCGCGCACCCTGATGCACTCACCGCACTCCTTCGACGCGTCGGCCATGGAGCTGTGGGTCCCCCTGCTCAACGGGGGCGACGTCACCCTCGCCCCACCCGGCGAGCTCGACCTGCCGACGCTCGCGCGCCTGGTGCGCGGCACCGGCCTCAGCACCCTCTGGCTCACCTCCGGGCTCTTCCAGCTCGTCGCCGACGAGGACCCCGGCTGTCTGCGCGACCTGGACGCCGTGTGGACCGGCGGCGACGTCGTGCCACCGCACGCCGTCCGCGCCGTCCGCGAACACGCCCCGGACACACGGGTGTTCAACGGCTACGGGCCGACCGAGGCCACCACGTTCGCGACCCGGCACGCCGTCACCGACGCCGACCTGGTCCTGCCACGGGCCCGGTCCGGAGTGCCGATCGGACGCCCCATGGACGGCGGCCGTGCCTATGTACTCGATCCGCATCTGCAGCCCGCCCCCACCGGCGTGACCGGAGAGCTCTACCTGGCGGGCGCCGGCCTGGCCCGGGGCTACCTCAACCAGCCCGCGCTCACCGCGGAGCGCTTCGTCCCCGACCCGCACGGCGGGCCGGGCACCCGCATGTACCGCAGCGGGGACCTCGCCCGCTGGCTTCCCGGCGGCACGCTCGCCTTCGTCGGCCGCAACGACGGCCAGGTGAAGGTGCGGGGCCACCGCGTCGAGACCGAGGAGGTCGCCTCGGCCCTCGCCACCCACCCCGACGTGCGCCGGGCCGTCGTCACCGTGCGGGAGGACCGGCCGGGCCGACAGAGGCTCACCGCCTACCTGGTTCCGGCGGACGGCCGCACCCTCGACACCGACGCCGTACAGGAACACGCCGCGCGCACCCTGCCGGATTACATGCTGCCGCAGGCGTACGTCGCCATGGACCGGCTCCCGCTGACCCGCCACCACAAGCTCGACCGGGCGGCGCTCCCCGCGCCGGGCCGAGCTGCTCCCCGCCCGGGACTCCCGCGCACCGCTCGCGAACGCGTGCTGTGCGACATCGTCGCGGAGCTGCTCGACGCCCCGTCGACCGGCATCCACGACGGCTTCTTCGACAACGGCGGCGACAGCATCACCGCGATCCAGCTGGCGAGCCGGGCCCATGCGGCGGGCCTGCGGATCAGCGTGCGGGACGTGTTCCGCCACTCCACCGTGGCACGTCTTGCCGAAGCGGCAAAAGCCGTCGCGCCGGACCGGGCCCCCACCCCCGACGCGGCGGACGAGGGCGAAAGCACGGAAGCGCTGCCCCTCACTCCGGTCATGCACTGGTGGCTGGCCCAACCCGGCGGCGACCGGGCGTCCTTCAGCCAGCACGTCACCGTGCGCACCCCGCCCGGCCTCACCCACGAGCACGTCATCGCCTCGCTCCAGACACTCGTCGACCACCACCCGGCCCTGCGGCTGCGCCTCGACGTCCCCGGGGAGCCGGGTCGAGCGAGGCTCAGGACAGTCCCACCGGGCGCGGACTCCGCCGCCGCGCGGGGCCCCGCCGACCGCGTCCACCGCGTCGACGCCACCGCAGACGGGCACCGCCTCCCCGAACTCCTCGCCGACGCCGTACGAGCGGCCAGGGCACGACTGGACCCCGCCACGGGCGCCATGGTCGCCGCGGAGTTCCTGGACCTCGGCCCCGACCGGCCCGGCCGACTCGTGCTCGCCGTGCACCACCTGTCGGTCGACGGCGTCTCCTGGCGCATCCTGCTGCCCGACCTGGCCGCGGCCCACCGAGCCGTGGCCGCAGGACGCCCGGCCGAACTGCCCACCGCACCGACCTCGTTCGGCGGCTGGGCCAAGTACCTCACCCTCCAGGGAGAGACGGGGGCCCGGCGCGACGAACTGCCGCTGTGGGAGGACGCCCTGACGGGCACGGCCCCGCTCACGGACCCCACCCGCACCGCCACTCACCGGCACTCCGGCAGCACGGTCGGAAGCCGCACGCTCACCCTGCCCCCGGAGCGCACCCGCCCCCTCCTGACGGACGTACCGGCCGCCTTCCACTGCGGCGTCGAGCCCGTCCTGCTCACCGGTCTCGCCCTCGCCCTCGAAGAGTGGCGCCGCCGCAGGGGTTTGACCGCCGCCGGCCAGGGGCTCACCGTAAATGTCGAGTCGCACGGGCGCCCCGACCTGCCCGACCGGGATCTCACACGCACCGTGGGCTGGTTCACCAGCATGTTCCCCGTTCGTCTGGAAGCCACCGGCTGCACATGGACCGACGTGTGGACGGCGGGCCCGCGCCTCGGCCGGGCACTCAAGCGCACCAAGGAACGGCTGCGGGCCGTCCCCGACCGGGGCATCGGCTACGGCGTGCTGCGCCACCTCGACCCGGAGACCACGCCCGGGCTCGCCCGCCTGCCTCAGCCCCGGATCAGCTTCAACTACCTGGGCAGGATGGCCGCGCACGGCACCCGGGACTGGCACCTGACCCCGGACCTCACCGAGACGGCCATAGCCCATGGCGAGGCCGATCCCCGTACGGAGCCCGGCACCGAGCCCGACCCGGCCGGGCCGACCACCCCCGGCCGCGCCCCGCACCTCGTCGGCCTCGACGCCCTCACCCTCGACGGCCCGCACGGGCCCCGTCTCCACGCCACCTGGACCTGGGACGCCTCGGCGCTCACCGACGGCGAGACGGCAGAACTGGCCGAGCTGTGGTTCACCGCACTCGACGCGCTGGTCATCCACGCCAGAACCGCTGGCTCCGGCGGCCACACCCCGTCGGACCTGCCCCTCGTACCCCTCACCCAACAGGAGGTCGAGAGGCTGGAGACGGCGCACCCCGGCCTGTCCGACGTACTGCCCCTGACCCCGCTCCAAGAAGGGCTGCTCTTCCACTCCTTGTACGCCCCGCACCGCCCGGACACCTACCAGGCGCAGTGTGTCCTGCATCTGCGGGGCGACCTGGACCCCGCCGCGCTGCGCACCGCGGCGGCCGCCCTCCTGCGGCGCCACCCCCACCTCGGGGCGGCGTTCGTCCACGAGGACCTGGCCCGCCCGGTCCAGGCCATACCGCGCCCGCAGTCACCGCCCTGGCGGGACGTCGACCTCACCCGGGTGCACGCCGCACGCCGTGACCGGGTGATCGCCCGGATCACCGACGCCGACCTGCACGAGCGCTTCGATCTCGACCGCCCTCCGCTGCTGCGGTTCACGCTGTTCACGCTGGGCCCCGGCGAGTTCCGCCTGGCCCTGACACACCATCACCTCATCCTGGACGGCTGGTCGGTGTCCCTGCTGGTCGGGGAGCTCCTCGCGCTCCATGCGCAAGGTGGCGACCCCGACGCGCTGCCCCCGGTCACGCCCTACCGCGAGCACCTGGCCGTGCTGGCCCGCAGCGACCGGGACGCGGCGCGCGAGGCATGGCGGGCCGCGCTCGACGGCGTACCCGATCCGGTCCGGCCCGGTGCCCCGCCCGTCGCCGCCCCTTCGGCGGCCCCGGCCGGCACCGCACGGACCGAGACGTCAGTGCCGCTCACGGAATCCCTCCGCGGGCTGAGGACGCACGGCCGCACGCTCAACGCGGCCGTCCAGGTTGCCTGGGCCTTGCTCCTGGCCCGGCGGACCGGAGCGCGGGACGTGGTGTTCGCCACGACCGTCTCGGGGCGCCAGCCCGAACTCCCGGGCATGGAGTCGATGATCGGCCTGTTCATCAACACCGTTCCGGTACGCCTGACCGTCACCGCGTCCGAACCGGTCATGGACCTCCTCACCCGCTTCCAGCGGGAGCAGTCCGCACTGCTGCCCCACCACCACCTGGGGCTCGGCGAGATCCAACGGGCCGCGGGGCGCAGGGACCTGTTCGACACCCATGTCGTCTTCGAGAACTACCCCATCGACCGGGCCGGTCCGGCGGGAACGGCTGCCGGCCTGCGTCTTGTGCGCAGCGAAGGCCGCGACGCCACGCACTACGCCCTGGCCCTGGCGGCGTTCGCCGACGAGTCCCGCCTGACGCTGCGCTTGTCCCACCGCACGGACACCGTGACCCGGGCCGACGCCGAGTCGGCTGCCGGTGAACTCGCCCTGATCCTGGCGGAGATGGCCGCCGACCCGTACGCCCCGGTGGCGAAGCTGCTGCGCCCCGAGCCGCACCCGGGACCGCTCCCCAAGCCGAGCGCCGACCAGACCCGTCGGCCGTGAGAGGAAGGACCGACCACCATGACCACCAACCCCTTCGACGATGCCGAAGGCGTCTTCCATGTCCTGGTCAATGAGGACGGGCAGCACAGCCTGTGGCCCTCGTTCAGCCCGGTGCCCGCGGGCTGGCGGGCTGTGCTCAGCGACGCGAACCGGCAGTCGGCCCTCGCGTACGTCGACGAGCACTGGACGGACATGCGGCCGAGGGCGGCGCGCCAATAGAACGAGAGGGGCCGGCACTTCAGTGCCGGCCCCTCTCGCCCCGCTGCTCGCCGCTATTCGGTGCTGCGGACCGTGTACCAGTCGTAGGGGCCCAGGCCCCCGCCGAGATCCACGCCCTCCACCGCGAATCCGGCCGCGGCCACACAGGATTCGACTTCTTCGTGCCCGATGAGGAGAACCCGCTCACTGAACTCCACCGCCGGCACTGTGTTCTCCGCGATCTCCTCGTTCGCCTCGATGCGAGTTCCCAGGGTGAGGAGATCCCCCTCGTCGACCGTGGCGGTGACGGTGACAAGACCACCCCCGCGCGTGTCGGGAAACGTCACACTCTGCTGCTGGAGAAGCGGCTCGTAGGCCTGCTTGGCGTAGTACTCGAACGAGAGCGAACCTCCCGGCTTCAGTACATCGCGTACGTGGGACAGAGCACCCACGAGTTCCTCGCGCGAGCGCACACAGGCCAGCGAGCCCAGCGTGGAATAGGCCGCGTCGAAGGCCCCGTTCACCGGCAGCTCATTCCGGAAATCCGCCTCGACCAGCGTTACGTTCCCCGGAACGCCCTTCGCGCGGAAAATGCTCAGCATCGGGTCGGAGTTGTCGACCCCGACCACCTCCGCGGCGATCGCTGCCACGGGAATCGCGATACGACCGGTGCCCACACCGATCTCGAGCACCCGAGAACCTGCGACGTACGGCCGAAGCCGCTCCACCGACGGGCCGATGTCCACGGCCGACGAGATCAGCGAGTCATACACGGACGCCACCGCGTCCCCGTACTGGACACTCGAGGTCATGGGTTCACCGACTCATAGCCGAACACCATGTCGTACTTGGGGTCTTCACTGTGGTCGTAGCCCGAGTAACGCACCAACAGCACCTGGAAGTACGGGAATCCGGGCTCCGGTGCGATGCGGTGCCGGACGAATTCGTTGATGAGCCGACGGGTGGCCTTCTTGGACGCCTCGCCCTGCGGCGTCGTCGCTCCCGGGTTGTGCAACAGCGTTGACGTCACATCGAAGATGGCCTTCTCGAAACGGCGGCCGGGGAACCAGAACGTGTGGATCATCTTGCGCGGACTGATGGAGTACACCTCCCGCCATTCCGTGTGCTCCGACTTGTCCTCGTTCGCGAGCCGGTAGAGGAAGTGCTGGTCCTCCACGGACGGATTCGGAGCGAAGAAGCGCCAGTTCGGGATGGCGATACCGGACCCCGTCTTGTCCGCCTTCCGGATCCTGTCGTAACTGCGGTCGGGGTGCTGGGCCAGTACCGATGCGATGAACCAGCCCGCGAGGACCACCGGAACGGCCCGCTCCAGGACATCCGCCGCCGCTCCCGTTGCCCTTCTCATGCCGCCTCCCGCTGTTCCTGCCGGCCGTCGCCCAGCATTCCCTCGATGGCCTTGGCCGTGAGCGCGGCGGTTCCCGTCCCACTGACGACGGAGAAATGTGTCGCGTCCGGAATGGTGGTCACCTCGCCCCGGGTGCCGGAAGAGACGTACTCATCGAGCAGTTCGCGATGCTCGGGGCTGTTCCGCAGCGTCAGCTCGGCCGCTATAACGGAAACAGGAATTTCCAGCCGGTCCAGCGGCCTGCCGCCGTCGATCATGAACGCATAGGAGTGGCCCCACTCCCGCCGCGCCGCGCGCCAGGTGGCGGAGGCCGAGACTTCGAGGCGCAGCGCCCGATGGTGGGCGGTTCCCCGAGCGAAGGCGAACATCTCCTTCTTGTCCAGGAGCAGGCCGCCGCCGAAGAGGGTCGTCCACGGCCCCAGCTTTATCGTCATGTCCGCCGCCCGGGCCCCCTCGCGCTGCCTCGGGGAGTGCAGCAGCTCGCGCGGGTGCGTGGGGTCCACCAGGATCACCCCCTCCACCAGCTCGGGAGCTGCCGCCGCGGCGCGGTGGACGAGGTAGCCCCCGAGGGAGTGCCCGGCCAGCACGCAGGTGCGCCGGCCGCCGAGCGCGACGGTGACCACGTCCACCAGGTCGTTCACGGACTCGCTCAGCGAGTACGCATCAGGGCAGCGCCGCAGGGAACTGCGGTAGCCGGCCCGGTCGTACAGCACGACGGTGACCGCCGGGTCCAGGTGGTCGGCGACGAGCAGCCACGCCGTGGACGTGCTCATCAGTCCCGCGTCGCAGACCAGCACAGGGCCGTCCGGTGCGCCGCGCCGCAGGTGGTACGTGATGACGTTCCCGCTCCCGCAGCGCGTGCTGTGGCGCTCGAACCCGCTGTGGCCGCGCCAGGTCGCGACGGTCGCGTAACCCTGGTGCACGAGCCCGGTGGCGAGACACGCGGCAAGGCCGGCGCCGGTCAGCTTCGGGAACGACAGCGAGCCGATTCCGGGGATCACTCCGTTTCCCCCGTCCCCTTGGCCAACGCGCGTACGGCCGGATAGGTGGAAGAGAACGCCAACGCGAATCGGGACAGGCCCATCAGCCGGGCATTGGCCAGGTGGAAGCCGCCCATCACGACCAAACCGGCATCGATGAACCTGCCCTTCTTGAGCAGCAGCAGCGGAAATCCGCATTCGATGGCGAGCACGGTGTGACAGAGCGCGCGGGCTGCTATCGGATGCTTCTCAAGATTCTTGAAGAACCATTCGTCGCCGTACGTCTGGGTGCGCATGATCTTTGTCAGCGCTTCACCGGAACGCCAGGTGTCGCCGGGGAGCTTGGCCCACCCAGATGCCCCGTACGACAGCACGGTCTGGGCGCCGATGAAATGGACCGCGGCCGTGCGGCTCGACTCGGTGCCCCCGGCCCTGCCGAGAGCAGCTGCCGCTTGCACAAGGAAGGAAACCTGGTCGGACCCGTCGGTGCCGAACAAATGCCGATGGTAGACAAGGATCTGGCTGCCTGCGAGATATGCGTCGGCTGCCATCCGCACTTTGTTGTTCCGTACCGGGGAAATGAGCACCGCTGCCGCCAGGGCCCGTGATCCATGGATTGCCTGTGTGACGGTCTCACGGGCGAGTAAATCCCTGGCCGCCTGCGTGAATCTGCTCTTGGCAGGAACCTGGTCTCGCAGCCGGGTCCAGTCGTTGAGCCCGCCCGGCATTCGGTCACTCTTACGTACCAAGTACTCAAGGCTCGAAAGGAGATGAGTGGTGGCGGAGATTCGCTCGGCGGTGGAGAGGGGCCGGGCACGCACGGATTCCGCGACTTTCCGGACACATGACAGCATGCTCTCTATCCCTATTGCTGGGCAGCGGGACGTCCTTGCCGATCATTTCGATCGGCAAGGACGTCACGGAATCTGAATTACCAGATGTTCTTGGTGACCGTGTACACGACGGCGGCGGCCGCCGCACAGCCCGGAACGGCGACAATCGTGAAGGTGGCCATGACCGGCTCAGCTGTCACCTCCGGGTCATTCGCGGCAAGGAAGCCGGCCAGTGAAGGGTCCTGGTTTACCTTTTCGAGCAGCATGATCTCTCCATCCATTCGTGAATCGTTGTTACGGATCGATGAATGCCGTCACTTTAGGCACAGCTCATACGCGGGGAGCAAGGTCTTCTTGGCTTCTTTCTGCCGCGGAGGGCTCCCTCACCTGTTTTCCGACACTTACGTTTGTCACATTCAAGTGGGAGTCGCGCACGTCACCACGCTTTCACTCCGACGTCGGCGAACCCAGGTTGGCCGGAAAGTGCCTCCCGGTTGCTCGATGCGACCAGAAGCAGACCGGTGGTGACCAGGCGCGGTTGGCGGTAGGGCGGGTGGGCCACCAGGGGTTCAGTCGGCCGGGCGTCGCCCGCAGGGGCTGAATACCGGTCGGCCGGTTTGAGCCACCAGGGCGGACCGGAATTCAGCGCCCTCCGGCCTTTGTTCTCACTGGTCAACGCGTAAAGCATGACTAATGTCATCGTTAGCTTCACGCCAAGGGCTTTTCAGTATGTGATGCACGTCACACTGAATGGGCTTGATTTCAAGCTTCGCAATCTTTCTATAGTGGTGCCTGCATGGGGGAGTTGATCGATCGCTGGCGAGCAGCTGTCGAGTGAGAAATTCATGGACGGTGTTCCATGCGGAAATCTCCTCCCCGACGCCTCGATTGGAATCAACAGTGAGGAATGGATCATGGGCAACATTGCTGCCTTTATGAACCAGCAGGAGCTGGGCTCCCTTGAGGACGGTCTGACGAACACCGACGGCGTTCCCGTCATGGCCACCCCGGCCGTGGCAGTGCCGGTCACCGTCAAGATCACGGCAGGCATTGTCGCCTTCACCGTCCCGGTGGGTGCGTACGTCGCCGGCCGCGTCGTCAACTAAAGGCCGCCAGGCTTTCCGAGCATCTTCGAAAAGGAGATCAGAATGACTCTCATCATCGACAGCGTGCGTTCGATCACGGAGCCGACCCTGACCGAGGGCGAGCAGGACCGGATCACCCGCACCATGCCTGTCGCCTTCACCCCGGCCGTTCTGGTCACCTGCCCGTACGCGGGCGGCGGCCTCGCGGCCGGCGCGACCATAGTGGGCGCCTACGAGCTCGGCCGTGCCGCCGGCGCCGGCGGCAAGTAAAGAACACCGTCAGCAGCCCTTGTACATGAGTGTGGGCTTCTGAAGCCGCTCGGAGAGTGACATCTGCGAGCACGAGGCGAGCTGTCGGGCCGCGCCGCAATCGCGGCCCGACAGCTTTCACATATTAGCTCACCCATGGTTCAGTCGTGAGGAATATCCTGTGAGACGAATGAAGAAGCTTGTCTCGTCGCTTTTCTCTCCGGTGCCAATATCCCGGGACCGCGCCCTGGGTTTATCTGAGCGACTCTCCGCGCTCACCACCCTCTCCTCCTCTCTTGAATATCTGCACCAGCACAAGCAGCTGGATCCCGGTGGTCTCAATGACTGGGAAATCATGAAGGAATCCCCGGAGACCAAAAACCTGGCCATTCGTAAGATCACCGAGGCTGTCAGCGGCAAGAAGGCCACGGTGGCGATTCACTCCGCCCGGGCAGCCGTGAGCGTCGGACTTCTTTTTCCCGGCAACAGCAGATGGCGCGGGGCCGGAAGTCTCTTCCTCACCGCTTCCACCTCTGTTCTGCAGACGCGCCACCGCTACGGCACGGACGGTTCGGACCAGGTGGCGAACCTGGTGCAGACCGCCACCGGCCTCGCGCGCCTCTCGAAGAGTTCACAGACCAAGGACGCATTCCTCTGGTACGTGGCGATGCAGGCGAGCCTGTCCTACGCGGCCTCCGGCTGGGTCAAGCTCCTTGGTGAGAAGTGGCGTGACGGATCGGCACTTCCCGGAGTGATGCGCACCCGCACCTATGGGTTCGAGAGCGCCTACCGCCTCACCCAGCGCTACCCGAAGACCGCGAAGTACGTGCAGCACAGCGTGCTCGCGATGGAATGCCTCTTCCCGGTCGTCCACCTCGCCGGTGGCAAGCTGACCCGCCCGATGATCGCGGCAGCCGGAAGTTTCCACGTCGCCAACGGCTTCGTCATGGGACTCGGGCGCTTCATGACGGCCTTCCCGGCCATGCACCCCATGGTCGCCTACACCACGGCCCCCAAGACGCACCCGCTGGTGGCGGGACGCGACGACCGCGCGGTGAAGGCCGCGGCCCTGCTGCTCGCCGGAGGCGTCGCGGTGGCCGCCGCGACAGCCGCCCAGCGCCGCGCCGTGGTCCGCGAAGGCTGGCCCACGTCACGGAAGTTCATCACCCGGCACGGCAACGAGCTCATGTACGAGACGGGCGGTCGGGACGACGAGACGGACGCTCCGGTCCTCGTCTTCTGCGCCGGGCTCACCTCGACGTCCGAGCACTTCGCCTGGATCACCGAGCGGTTCGTGAACGACTCGGACAGCGCGGTCGTCTCGTACGCGCGAGCCGGGTACGCGGGCAGCCTCCGCCGCACCAACGCGCCCTTCGTCCTGGACGAGTCGGTCGACGACCTGGAGGATCTGATCCGTGCCACGGTGCCCGCGCACCGCAAGGCGGTCCTGGTCGGCCACTCCCTGGGCGGAGAGCTGATCCGCCGGGTCTCGGCCCGGATCCCGGACCGGGTCGCAGGACTCGTCTACCTCGACCCGTCCCACCCCGCCGAGCTGCAGCGCTCCGAGCGCCAGAGCGACGGTGCGAAGGACCTCAACGACAACATCACGCACGCCGCCCGCTACCTCTCGCTGGGCACCGGCATCCTGATGAGCCGCCCCGGGTGGCTCGACAGGCTCCCGGCGAACTACCGGGACAAGGTGTTCGCCCAGTACACCGACGCCCGGCTCTGGAAGGCCGGCCGGCGTGAATGGGCGGCGGTCGAGAAGGACTTCAGGTCCTTCGACGGCGACATGCCGCAGGTGGCGGCGCCCGCGCTGATCATCGCCGCGCAGCAGACCGTCGATCAGGACCCCGAGCAGCTTCTGATGTACAACGAACTGGCCCGGGTGCACCGGCGCGGCGAGGTCAAGGTCGTCGAAGGGGCCGACCACGACTCCCTGTTGACCAACGCGCTTTTCGCCCACAAGACGGTGCAGCACATGACCGACTTCATGAAGGACAGCACGGGCGACCCGGACAGCGAGTCCGTCGTCGACGAGCAAGGAGCACAGAGGTGAACCCGACAACCCTGCTCAAGGACACGTTCACCGGTCCCGGTTCCCTGGCTCGCGTCGTGGGCGCGGGGATGCTGGTGGCGACCATCGCCGCGCAGCACCCGCACCCGGCGTTCGACCGGGTCCGCGCCAAGGACCTCTTCTCCTTCGTGCCGAACTGGAAGTTCTTCGCCCCGAACCCGGCGACCCATGACTTCCACTACGTCTATCGAACCCTCGACCACACGGGCGGGACGTCCGAGTGGAGCGAGATCGACATGATCGAACCCCGGAAGATGTACCAGGCGTTCTGGTTCGCCACCCGCCGCCCGGAGAAGTCGGTGTTCGACCTGTGCACCGCCATCCTCCAGCAGGCCACCCAGGCCGGTGCGACGGAGGTGCAGAAGACCTCCTCCTACCGGGTCCTCGCCGAGTTCATCCGCAAGACGATCCGCGACCAGCAGGGCGACACGAACGTCAAGGGCTTCCAGTTCGCGGTCGTACGAGCCGCGGGGCACGACACCAGCGAGGACCCGGAGCCCTTGTTCATCTCCCCGTACACCCCGATGCACCGCGTCGGCCCGCACCTCGCCGCGGCCTGAGCACCACCGAGAAACACCGCCCCACCGACAGAGCGTTGGAGTACGCACCATGACCACCGCCCCGATCCCCGCCGACGACTTCGTCGGCTATCTCCGCACCTACACCGCCGACGCATTCGCCTCCGCGCAGAGCCTCGAGGACGTCTGGGACCGCTACCACGTCCCGGACGCCACCCATGTGGTCAACCGGAAGCAGCTCGACCGGGACGCCACGCTGAAGAACCTTTCGCAGTGGCGGGCGGACCAGACGCCGTACGAGCTGTGGATCCACGAGGCGGTGGTGGACGGCACCCGCGCCGCCGCCCGCTACACCATCAGCAAGCCCCTGGTGATGCAGGTAAGGCACAACACCGAAGTGGTGATCTTCGCCGACCTCGCCGACGACGGACGCGTCGCGTCCACCGTCACCACCGCGCGGTCGACCTACGGATGGGGCAGCTCCGACACCGAGACCTGGGACAGCGACGCGGCATCCGCCGGCACACCGAACGGTGCGCCGGCGGACCCCGCGGCCTACCTCACGACCTTCGCGGAGCTGGCCAACGACCCGGGCGTGCCCCTTGAAGAGGCCTTCGACCGGTTCCACACCCCCGACTCCGTCCAGTACATCAACGGCACGTCGATGCAGCGCCCCGCGGCCCTGCAGTCCCTCGCCGGGGCCCGCGACAAGGGCCCCGACTACACCCTGGACGTCCACGCGGCGCTCGCCCAGGGCAACCGCTTCGCCGCCCGCTACTCCATGGTGCCCTCGGGGAACGGACGCCGGGCGGGCGAGATGGAGGTCTTCACCTTCGGCGAGTTCGCCGACGACGGACGCGTCCGCCTCCTCCGCTCCGTGATGCAGACCAGGAGCGGCTACTGGCCCACCTGACCCGCGACAGGCCCCCCGGACACCGCCAAAGGGAAGTGAACACCCCGTAATGACCAGCACAGTTGAAGACATCGGCTACGGCGCACAGTTCGCGAAGTGGTACGACCGGATCTTTCCCAGAGGCACCGACGCCCAGGTCATCGCGGATGCCCTGGCACGACTCCACCCCGACCCCGACGCCGGCACCATCGAGTTCGGGGTCGGCACCGGACGCATCGCCGTCCCGCTCTCCCAGAAGACCGGACAGGTGACCGGAGTCGACTCGTCCCCGGAAATGCTCGCCCAACTGGCCGACGCCCCGGGGAGCGAGAACGTCGTCTCCGTGCACGCGGACATCCGCACGTACACCGACACCCGCACCTACGGCCTGGTCTATGTGGTGTGCGGAACGCTGTCGATGGTGCTCAGCCCCGAGGACCAGCAGGAGACGGTGCGCCGCGCCGCTGAACTGCTGGCCCCTGGTGGCCGGTTGGTGGTGGAGACGGGCAACCGGCCCGCGGTGGAGGCGCTCCACGACGGCCAGCCGCGCACCACCCTGTTCACGCCCTACCCGGAGCCGGGAACGGGGCTGCAGACCCACTCCACGCTCACCCCCGAGATATGGCAGTGCTCCCACATCTGGTACGAGTCCGACGGCAGCACCCGAGTGGGCAGTGAACTGGCGCGCCTCACGACCCCCGACGAGGTCGACGGATACGCCACGGCAGCCGGCCTCACCCCCGAAGGCCGCTATGCCGACTGGCACCTCTCCCCGTACACCGAGCAGTACCCGATGTTCCTGACCACGTACACCAAGAGCGCCTGAGCCACCGCCGGTGTGAGCGAGCAGTACAAGGGAGGAACCCAGTGATGACAACAAGCCGTGCGATGTGGTTCGCGGTCACGTTCGTCTTCGCCGCGCCGAGCATGTCCGCGGTGTTCCGGGAGAACGGACGGTTCACCAGACGGGCGATGGCCCTGGGCATCGTCTTCGCCGCGAGCATCGCAATGATCATGGCCATCTCCGTCGGGCAGGGCGCGTCGTGAACTTCTCCGCGATCGTCCGACGTCATCGGGTACTGCTCGCCGTCGGCATCCTCCTCGGTCTGGGCGGTACCGCCGCGACCCTCGTGCAGCCGCTCCTCATCGGCGACCTGATCGAAGCCGTCTCCCTGGACAAGTCGGTGACCTGGCCGATCGTGTCCATCGCCGCCCTGTTCGTCGCGGACGCGGTGCTCGCCGCCACGCACTTCTACCTCATCGGCCGGGCGGGCGAGAACATCGTCCTCGACATGCGCTCCACCCTGACAGGACGCTTGCTCCACTCCCGGATACGGGCCTTCAACAGGCTCGAGCACGGTGACGTGTTCACCCGTACCGTCTCCGACACCTCGCTCGCCCGGATCGCCCTGTCCTCGTCCGTCGCCCAGATGATCACGGCAGGCTTCACCACCGTCGGCTGCATCGCCGTCATGGCCTGGATCGACTGGCGTCTGCTCCTGGTCACCGCGGGCTGTCTCGGCGCCGCGTCCACCCTCGCGCTGTTCCTGGCCAGAGCGGTCCGCAAGGCGGCGGTCCAGAACCGCGAGGACACCAGCGACTACGGCTCCGGACTCCTGCGGGTCCTCGGCGCGCTCACCACGGTCAAGGCCTCCGGCGCCGAGGGCCGTGAAGCCGAGCGGATCGACACGCTCGCCGACGCCGCACGCGGCAGCGGAATCCGGGTGACCCGGCTGTCGGCGATGCTGATGCCCGCGATGAACGTGGGCACCCAGGTGTCCCTCGCGGTGGTGATCACCTGGGGCATGGCCCGCACCGCCACGGGATCCCTCCCTGCCGCGGACCTCACCTCGTTCATCATGTACCTCTTCTATCTCGTCTCACCGCTGGTGACGCTCTTCATGTCGCTGGGGGAGTTCCAGCAGGGCCGGGCCGCCATCGACCGTGTCAACGACCTCGCCACCGTCGACCAGGAGACCGTCGAGGCCCCGGCAGGACCTGGGGTGGCGCGGGAGCGGGGTGGAGTGGCGCGGGACCGGGACAAGGCCGACGGCACCGCTGCCGTCGAGTTCCAGAACGTCACCTTCAGCTACTCCGACACCGCGCCCCGAGCCCTCGACGACGTCTCGTTCACGCTCCCCGCCACCGGCATCACCGCGATCGTCGGACCGTCGGGCGCGGGCAAGTCCACACTGTTCCAGCTGATCGAACGCTTCTACGACCCCGACAAGGGGGCGATCCGGATCTCGGGCGAGGACGTCTCCCTCCTGCCGCTGCGGGAACTCCGCTCCCGTATCGGCCTGGTCGAGCAGGACTCCCCGCTCATGCGGGGCACGGTCCGCGAGAACCTCGTCTACGCCCGGCCCGACGCCACGGCGGAGGAGATCACCCAGGCCGTGGAGGCGGCCCACCTCACCGACGTCGTCGCCGCCCTGCCGGACGGCCTCGACACCAGCCTCGGGGAGGGCGGCGCAGGGCTCTCCGGCGGCCAGCGCCAGCGTCTGGCCATCGCCCGGGCCCTGCTCACCCGCCCCGCGGTCCTGCTCCTCGACGAGGTCACGTCGAACCTCGACTCGGACTCCGAGAGGGCCTTGCGTTCCGCCCTCACCACCATCGGCGCCACCTGCCAAGTGCTCACGATCGCCCACCGCATCTCCACCACCGCAGGCGCAGACGACATCCTCGTCATCGAGGACGGCCGGCTGAGGGCCCGCGGCAGCCACCTGGAGCTGATGACGGAGGACGCCACCTACCGACGGCTGGCCAGCCAGCAGTTGGCTCCCATCGGAGCCTCATGACGGCCGACCTCGCCGGAACCTGCCGCTCCACCGTGGCAGGATGCGGACTCCGCCCGAACTGACATGCCTGCGAAGAGGTGCACATGCTCGTGATGCTGTGGAAGCGCTATGGCCTGGTGTTCGCTGCCGGCGCTTTGTGCATTGTGGTGAACACCCAAGGGATCGGCCCGCTCTGGTACACCGGCGTGGCCCTGCTGATCATCGGTCAGACCATGCGCGTGACACTGACCCGCGCCCAGCGCCCGCCCCTGGACCGCGAGCCGATACTCCTCGGCGTCCCCACCGCCGGGCGCTGGGTGGCGCTCAACGGCCCGGCCACGAAGGTCCCCAGCCACACCCACAGCCATGCGCAGACGTACGCCATCGACCTGAAGTACGTCCCCGAGGCAAGCGGTGACGGCGGCGAAGAAGTCACGCCGCAGGCCCCGCCCTTCCGCTGGCTCTGGCCAATCGCCCGGAGCCCCCGCCTCTACCCCACGTACGGCATGCCGGTGTTCGCCCCCGCCGACGGAGTCGTCGTCGCGACCGCGGGACGACAGCGGGACCATCTCTCGCGCATGTCCTTCCCCGCCTTCCTCTTCCTCTACCTGGAGGGCTTCATCCGCAGCCTCGGCTGGCCGAGCAACCTCATGGGGAACTACATCATCCTGGACCTCGGCGACGGCGTGCACGCGGCCTTCGCGCACCTGCGGCGCGGCTCGCTGCGCGTGGCCGCGGGCGACCGCGTGACGGCGGGCCAGGAGATCGCCGCATGCGGAAACTCCGGCAACTCGTCCGAGCCTCACCTGCACTTCCAGCTCATGGACGGCCCCGACGTGATGACGGCACGAGGTGTGCCGTTCGCATGGCGCTACCGCGACGACGACGGCGTGGAACACACCGGTGTGCCCGAAGACGCCACGCACTGTGTCGCTGTCTCACCCCTGCCGGACCGCTCCACGTGACGTCCCGAAGAACGCTCACCCCGTAGTGCCTGGCTCATGTAGTCCGTCCAGATCTGGCCGGCGCGTTTCTCCCCGTCCGCGGTCAGGCGGGCCTGCTTGCCGCTCTTGGGGTTCTCGCCGAACAGGCCCACGACGGTGAGCAGTTGGGGCGTGAAGCCGATGTGCCAGGCCGCCTTCCTGTCGTCGGATGCGCCCGAGACGCCCGCCACGGGCTGCATGACGGTGGCGTTTGAGTCGGGGCCCTGGGCCAACTGCCCGTCGAAGTCGGTCCGCAGGTCGGCGGTGACGGTGTCGGCGGTGGTGCGGGAGACCGTCTGGCCGCCCAACGGGCTGCGCACGTCGGCGCGTTCGTCGCCGCGTTGGGCGGACTTCACGATCGACGGGGTGACCTTCTTGCCGTGGTGGGCGAGGGTCGCGTAGACCTCGGCGAGTTCGAGCGGGCTGGTGCCGAGCAGGCCGAGGGAGACCGCCTCGGGGTCGTCGAAGTCGCCGGCGTGCGGGTCGATGCCGAGGTCCACGGACGTCTTCTCGATCCCGGCGGAGGCGTGTTCGCCGGGCGCATCGGGACGCGCTGTCTCGAGGTCCTCCATTTTGGCCGCGTTGACGACCGGGAGGAAGGCGGGACCCGTCTGGTAGTCGGAGCGTGTGGCGTTGTTGAGGTAGTGCTTGGTGTAGTCGCGGCCGCCGTACATCGCGACGATCCGGCCGTCCCTGGGGTCGACCGACACCGCGCCGGACTGGGAGCCGGGGCCGCTCACGCCCGCGTCGACGGCGGTGCGCAGGGCCCGTTGCCGCTTCCGGTCGATGTTCAGGGTGATGGTCCAGCCGCCCGCCGCGAGCTGCTGCTCGCTGATGCCGGTGGCGGCCAGTTCGCGGTTGGCGACGTCGACCAAGTAGCCCGCCTGTCCGTCGAGGCCGGGGGTGGGCCGGGGTTCCCTGGGCACGGGGAAGCGCATCCCCTTCCGCTCGGCCTTGTCGAGCCAGCCCTGGCCGACCATGTTGTCCAGTACGTAGTTCCAGCGGGCCTTGACCAGTTGCCGGGCGGTGGGCCCGGCCACCGCCCAGTCGTACTGGCTGGGTGCCTGCAGAAGCGCCGCGAGGTACGCCCCCTGCTCGACGGTCAGGTCCGAGACGTCCGTGTCGTAGTACGCGCGGGCGGCGGCCTGGATGCCGTATGCGACGCGGCCGAAGTAGCTGGTGTTGAGGTATCCGGCGAGGATGTCGTCCTTGGACTCGCGCCGGTCGACCTTGAGCGAGATGACCATCTCCTTCGCCTTGCGGGTGAGGGTCTGCTCCTGGCTGAGGTAGTAGTTCTTGACGTACTGCTGGGTGATCGTCGAGCCGCCCTGGGTGCCCTCGCCGGACACCGTGCTGAGCAGGCCGCGGGTGAGCCCGGCCGGGTCGATGCCGGAGTCCTCGTAGAACGACTTGTTCTCGGCCGCGACGAAGGCGTGCCGGACGGGCTTCGACACCCGGTTGATGGGGACGGACTCGCGGTTGACGTCGCCGGTGCGGGCCAGCAGGGTGCCGTCGCTGTACAGGTAGACGTTGCTCTCCGCCTTGGCCTGCGCGTTGCCCTGCGGGACGTCGATGGCGAGGTACAGGGCGGTGAAGCCGCCCACGACGAGCAGGATGAAGGAGAGCGCCGCTGTCAGGATTCTCTTCCAGCTGAAGATGCGGCGGAGGCGGCTCTTGGGGCGGACGGTCGCGTGCCGGCGCCTACGGCCGACGGCGGTTTCGCCAGCCGCTTCCTCTGCCTCCTTCGCCTCCTCCGCCTCCTCCGCGTCCCGTGGCTCTCGTTCTGCCTGCCTGATACGCATGACCGCATCTTCGGCGGAGAAGATCTTGGACGGCTCAAAGCGGGGTGTCGGCTGCCGCGCGGGGTTGTATCAGCTGTGTATCGGCCGGGGCTCGGATCCGGCGGGCAGACGCAGGGTGGCGACGGCTCCGCCGTCCGGCGCGTTGCCGAACTCAAGGGCGGCGCCGATCACTTCGGCCTGGCCACGGGCGATGGTCAGCCCCAGGCCATGGCCGCGGCCGCGTTCGCGGACACCGGTGCGGAAGCGCTGCGGGCCGTCCTCGAGGAGTTCATCGGGGTAGCCGCCGCCGTGGTCGCGTACGGTCACGGTCCTGCCGTCCGCGGCCACGGTGACCTCGACCGGGGGGTGGCCGTGGCGGTGCGCGTTGACCAGCAGGTTGGCCACGATGCGCTCGAGGCGCCGCGGGTCGGTCCAGACCGTGGCACGCTCCGGCGCGGCGTCGACCCGCACCTGCGCGGGCAGTTCCGTACGGGCTATCGCCGCCTCGACCAGCGGGGCCACGGGGCACGGCGACGGGTCGGCCTGCTCCGCGCCCGCGTCGAGCCGGGAGATCTCCAACAGGTCCTCGACGAGGGTGCTCAGGACCCGGATCCGGTCCCGTACGTACCCCACGGCCTCGTCCTCGTCGGGCAGCAGTTCCGCCGCGGTGACCAGGCCCATGAGCGGGGTGCGCAGCTCGTGCGCGACGTCGGCGGTGAAGCGCTGCTCGGCGCGGAGCCGCTCCTGCAGCGCGGAGGCCATCGAGTCCACGGCACCGGAGATCTCGGCGATCTCGTCGTGCGGCCGCGGCCTGGCGGCGATCCGGGCGTCCAGGTCGCCCGCGGCGATCCGGCGCGCGGTGCCCGCGGCCATCCGCAGCCGCCGGCTCATCCGCCCCGCGGTGAGCACCCCGAGCGGAAGGACCACGGCGGTGACGACAAGACCGGCGAGGACGATGTTGGTGTCCAGGGCGCTGATGTTGCGCATGTTGGCCGACATGTCGATGTGTACGGAGAGCACCCGGCCGCCCGCCGGGCGGGCCGCCCACATCGCGGGTCCGCCGGGGCCGCCGGTGAACTCGGTGCCCTGCCGCCCCTTGTGGACCAGACGCCGCAGTCCCGCGGGCAGGTCGCGGGCGTCGAGCGCGGCGCCGGACCCCTGGACGACTCCGGTGCGGGCGTAGGTCACGGCCGCCCTGTCGAGGGTGGTGCTCGCGGCGTCGCGGGCCTGGGACAGCTCCCGCGCACGGGACGCGTTGTGCACGAGCACACCGACGGCCGCGGCCACCGTGCAGATGGCCGCGGCGACGAGCGCGATGATCCGCCAGCGCAACGCCATGGTCAGCGCCGCAGCTTGTAGCCGAAGCCGCGGACCGTCTCGATCCGTTCGGCACCGATCTTGGCGCGCAGCCGCTGCACATGCAGGTCGACCACGCGGGTGTCGCCGTGCCAGGCGTGGTCCCACACCCGGCTGAGCAGGGTCTGGCGCTCGAGCACCACGCCGGGCGACGCGGCGAACTCCAGGAGCATCCGCAGCTCGGTCGGGGTCAGCGCCAGCGGCTCCCCGGCCCGCCGCACCTCCATGCCCTTGGTGTCGATGGTCAGTTCGCCGAAGGCAAGGACCACGTCCGGGTCGTCGGCGGCCTCCGGAAGGCCCGCGGTGACGGGGCTGAAGGAGGAGCGGCGCAGCAGGGAGCGGATCCGGGCGACCAGCACGGGGCTCTCGATGGGCTTCACGACGTAGTCGTCGGCGCCTGCCTCAAGCCCCGAGATCACGTCGAGGGAGTCGCCGCGCGCCGACATCATCAGGATGGGCGCGAGGCTGAGTTCGCGGACGCGGCGGCACAGACCGATGCCGTCCAGCTCGGGGAGCATCACGTCGAGGAGGAGCAGATCGGGCCGGCTCTCGCGGAAGATCTCCAGGCCGGTCAGGCCGTCGGCGGCCGTGGAGACGGTGAAGCCGTAGCGCTCGAGCACCATCCGGACGGTGTTGCGGATGACCTCGTCGTCCTCGACCAGGAGGAGGTGGGCCTCGGCCGCGGGCCGGGGTGCGGGCCGCTCCGGTGCGGGGTGGGGGCGGGGGGTCGTCATGGCGTGGGCCTCAGGTCGGGTCGCGCGGAACGCTGCGGGGCGGGGTGGCGCTGGGGGTGGCGGTCGGGCGCTGCGGGTCGGGGGCGACGCTGGGGGTGGCCACGGGGGCGGGCTCGTCGCCCTCCAGATGGGGCGCCATCCCCTTGCCGTTCCACCGGTAGCGGGTGATGTACTCGCCGGAGGCCCCGGCCCAGGTCAGCACGAGGTCCCGGCCGAGCGTCTCGCCGGTGAGCCCCAGCTGGCCGTACGCGACGAGGATGGGCCGGACGGTGCGGCCGGTGGCGCGGTAGACCACGACGACGGTGCTCGCGGTGCCCGGATCGTCGACGGCCACGATCAGCTCGTCGGCGCCGTCCCCGGTGAGGTCCCGGTGGACGGGGGTGCGGATGCCGCACTTCGCTCCCGGACAGGCCTTCGGCATGACGCTCACCATCCCGGGCACGTTGGGGTCGTGCGAAAGGAGGTCCTCCAGCGGTACCTTCCGCAGGCCTCCCGCGGGCACCGACACTCCCTTGACGGGGAGGTAGGGCTTGGTGGGGCCGGGGTCCAGGCCATCGCGCTCGGACGGCGGGGACGTGTAGTCGGGCCACAGCGGCGAGGAGCTGACCGGCGCCGAGAGGCTCGGCGCGACGCCCCCGTCCTCGACCCCGCCGTTCCCCGCGGCGCACCCGGTCAGCGCGGCGCATCCGACCACCCCGGAGACGGCGACGGCCAGTGCCGTACGGACCGTACGCGCGGGGGCTCGTGGCGGCGTGGGGAAGGGGTGGAAGGAGAGGCGCATGGCCCGGCCAGCCTAACCGGCGCCCGAGCGGGGCCGACCGGCAGTGGGAACTCCCCGTCGGTACAGGGAAGTTCCGCGGACGCACACCTGCGGGCGGGCGTCCGCCAGCAGCGGTGTGGCCGGTCCTGGTGTCCCGGCCGCCCCGGCGTGGCAGGCTGAGTTCATGACCTTCCGAGTCGACTCCGAGGCCGGGCGGCTGCGCCGCGTGATACTGCACCGCCCTGATCTGGAGCTGAAGCGGCTCACCCCCACCAACAAGGACGCGTTGCTCTTCGACGACGTCCTGTGGGTCCGCAGAGCCCGCCAGGAACACGACGGATTCGCGGACGTCCTGCGGGACCGCGATGTGACCGTCCACCTCTTCGGTGACCTGCTGACCGAGGCCATGGACGTGCCGGCGGCCCGGCTGCTCGTCCTCGACCGCGTCTTCGACGAGAAGGAGTACGGGCCGCTCGCCACCGACCATCTGCGGGCCGCTTTCGAGACGATGCCCTCGGCCGAGCTCGTCGAGGCGCTGGTCGGCGGGATGACCAAGCGGGAGTTCCTGGAGCGGCATCCGGAGCCGACGTCCGTGCGCTTCCACTGCATGGATCTGGACGACTTCCTGCTCGGCCCGCTCCCCAACCACCTCTTCACGCGCGACACTTCGGCCTGGATCCACGACGGTGTGTCCATCAACGCGATGCGCCTGCCGGCCAGGCAGCGCGAGACCGTGCACTTCGAGGCGATCTACCAGTACCACCCGCTGTTCCGCGCCGAGGACTTCCACATCTGGTCCCAGGGGCAGTCGGACTACCCCTCCACCATCGAGGGCGGCGACGTCCTGGTGATCGGCCAGGGCGCGGTGCTCATCGGGATGAGCGAGCGCACCACCCCGCAGGCCGTCGAGATGCTCGCCCACAAGTTGTTCGCCGCGGGTTCGGCGCAGACGATCGTGGCGCTCGACATGCCGAAGCGGCGCGCGTTCATGCATCTCGACACGGTGATGACGATGGTCGACGGCGACACCTTCACGCAGTACGCGGGGCTCGGCATGCTCCGCTCGTACACCATCGAGCCGGGCGACGACGGACGCGAGCTGAAGGTCACCGACCATCCGCCCGAGCACATGCACCGGGCGATCGCGGCGGCGCTCGGCCTGAGCGCCATCCGGGTGCTCACCGCCACCCAGGACGTGCACGCGGCCGAGCGCGAGCAGTGGGACGACGGCTGCAACGTCCTCGCGGTCGAGCCGGGCGTCGTGGTCGCGTACGAGCGGAACTCGACCACGAACACCTATCTGCGCAAGGAGGGCATCGAGGTCATCGAGATCCGGGGCAGCGAGCTCGGCCGGGGCCGGGGCGGGCCGCGGTGCATGAGTTGCCCGGTGGAGCGGGATCCCGTCGACTGAGGGGTGAGCGGGGCGGCGGTCCGGAGTGCATCCGGGCCTGTTCCGCAGGGAAATCCGGCCTGTATAGAAATGTGGAGCGTCGTATAGACTTCCAGAGTCCCCTTACTCGTACCCCTGGAGCGCCCCCATGGCCATCGACCTCACCGGCCGCCACTTCCTCAAGGAGCTGGACTTCACCGCCGAGGAGTTCCGCGGCCTGATCGAACTGGCCGCCGAGCTGAAGGCGGCCAAGAAGGCGGGGACCGAGACGCAGCATCTGCGCGGCAAGAACATCGCGCTGATCTTCGAGAAGACCTCGACGCGCACCCGCTGTTCCTTCGAGGTCGCCGCCGCCGACCAGGGCGCATCCACCACGTACCTCGACCCCTCGGGCTCCCAGATCGGGCACAAGGAGTCGGTCAAGGACACCGCCCGGGTGCTCGGCCGGATGTTCGACGGCATCGAGTACCGCGGGGACAGCCAGGACTCCGTCGAGGAGCTCGCCGCCTACGCGGGCGTACCCGTCTGGAACGGTCTGACCGACGACTGGCACCCCACCCAGATGCTCGCCGACGTGCTCACGATGACCGAGCACAGCGCCAAGCCCCTCACCGAGATCGCCTTCGCCTACCTCGGTGACGCCCGCTTCAACATGGGCAACTCCTACCTCGTCACCGGCGCGCTGCTCGGCATGGACGTACGCATCGTCGCGCCGAAGGCCTACTGGCCCGCCGACGAGATCGTCGCCCGCGCCCGTCGGCTCGCCGAGACCAGCGGCGCCAGGATCACGCTCAGCGAGGACGTCGCCGAAGGCGTCGCGGGCGCCGACTTCGTCGTGACCGACGTCTGGGTCTCCATGGGCGAGCCCAAGGAGGTCTGGGACGAGCGCATAACGGCCCTGGCTCCGTACGCCGTGACGATGGACGTCCTGCGCGCCACGGGCAACGCCGACGTGAAGTTCCTGCACTGCCTGCCCGCCTACCACGACCTGGGCACGAAGGTCGGCCGCGAGATCCACGAGCGGCACGGTCTAAGCTCTCTCGAGGTCACCGACGAGGTCTTCGAGTCGGCGCACTCCGTCGTCTTCGACGAGGCGGAGAACCGGCTCCACACGATCAAGGCGATTCTCGTCGCCACGCTGGCCTGATCCGCCACTCGTACGACCAGCTCCACCAGCACCACCAGCTCCACTCGCTCCTTCAGTGGGGCCGGGGAACACCATCCCCCGGCCCCACTTTTCGCGGCCCTTCCCCAAGCTCTCAACTCCGTTCGAGCAGGGGAGACCCCATTCGCCGTGCTCAGCACCACCGAAATGAGAACCACCGCATGCGCTCGACCGGCCCGGCAGGGCTCCGCATCAAGTCCCCCGAACTCCTCGTCGCCGAATCGGGCGCAGACCTGGAGGGGCACGGTCTGAAGCGGACCATGGGCCTCTTCCAGCTGGTCTGCTTCGGTGTCGGCGCCATCGTCGGCACCGGCATCTTCGTCGGCCTCTCCGACAGCGTCGCCGAGGCCGGCCCCGCGGTCGCCGTCTCGTATGTCCTCGCGGCCGTGACCTGCATCTTCACCGCATTCTCGTTCGCGGAGCTGGGTGGCGCGATACCGGTCTCCGGCAGCTCCTACTCCTTCGCGTACGGATCGCTCGGCGAGCGCACCGCGTTCCTGGTCGGCTGGTGTCTGCTCCTGGAGTACGGCGTCTCCGTCTCGGCCGTGGCGGTCGGCTGGAGCCAGTACCTGAACGAGCTGCTCGACAGCCTCACCGGCCGGCAGCTGCCCGACGCGCTCTCCATGGGACCGGGCGAGGGCGGCGTCGTGAACCTGCCCGCCATCGTCGTGATCCTGCTCGCCGCGACCCTGCTCGTGCGCGGCATCCGCGAGAGCGCGGGGGCGACGGCCGCGATGGCCGTGCTCAAGATCGGGATCCTGCTGCTCTTCCTGGCGATCGCGTTCACCGCGTTCAAGGACGGCAACCTCACGCCCTTCGCGGGCGCGGGCGTCGCCGGCATCACATCGGGCGCCTCGCTCGCCTTCTTCTCCTTCATCGGCTTCGACGCGATCACCACGGCCGGCGAAGAGGTCAAGAACCCGCGGCGGAACATCCCGATCGCGATCATGATCTGCATCGGTGTCGTCACCCTGCTGTACGTCGCCGTGGCGCTCGGCGCGATCGGCGCGCTCGGCGGCGACGCGGTCGCCGACAAGCCCGCCGCGCTCTCGCTGGTCGTCGACCACGTCACCGACTCGGCCGTCGGCGGCGGCATCATCGCCTTCGGCGCGGTCGTGGCGATCGCGTCCGTCGTACTCGCCGTGATGTACGGGCAGACCCGCATCCTGATGTCGATGTCCCGGGACGGGCTCGTCCCGCGCGTCTTCGAGCGCGTCTCGCCGAAGACCTCGACGCCGGTCGCCAACACCTGGATCGTCGCGGCGGTCTTCGCCGTCCCCGCCGCCTTCTCGTCGCTGGACGCGGTGGTGAACCTGACGACGATCGGCACGCTGGCGATCATGATCGTGGTGAATGTCGCGGTGATCGCGCTGCGCCGCTCGGCCCCCGAGCTGAAGCGCACCTTCCGGGTGCCGCTGTACCCCGTGAGCCCGGTGCTCGGCGTGGGCTTCTGCCTCTATCTGATCTGGGGCACGGGCTGGACGACGTGGGTGCAGTTCGCCGTGTTCCTCGTGGTGGGCGCTCTGGTGTACGCGCTGTACGGCCGCGGGCACTCGCGGCTCGGCAGGGCGGCAGCGGAGGCAGAGGCGAAGGCCAAGGCAGAGGCCGAGGTGCCTACGCCGCAGGCAGTGTGAACCAGACCGCCTTGCCGGAGTCGGTGGGGCGGTGACCGCAGGACGAGCTGAGGGTGCGGATCAGGAGCAGTCCGCGCCCGTGCTCCTGCCAGGGGTCGGGCTCCGAGTCCGGCGTGGGGTCCGTGAGGTTGCCGGGCGGCAGCGGGTTGGAGTCGTGCACCTCGACCTGGCAGCCGTTCGGCAGGAGCTCGATGACAAGCTCTATCGGCTCTTCCCCCGCCGTGTGCTCCACCGCGTTGGCCACCAGCTCCGCCGTGAGCAGCTCCGCGGTGTCGGTGTCGGCGGCCGACTCGATCTCCGCGAGGGCCGTACGCACCAGCGCGCGGGCGATCGGCACGGCTGCCGTGGTGTGCGGCAGCGCGATGCGCCACGAGGCGGGAGCGGGAGGTTCGTGCAAGGCGGGTGGTCCGTTCAGGCAGCAGGTGGTCCTGCTTTCAACCGTACGAATCTTAATCACTATGTCGACAGGGCCGTCGGTAGGGCATATCACGGGACGTCCGGCCCTGTGGTGCTCCAAGTGAAAAGACGCGCATATCGTGACTTTCGTTCCCGGTGGGGCGGGTGAGGCGGCAGTCTTATCGCGCACTCATGACGACAGTCACGGATCGGTGATAACTTCGAAGGGCAGCGAACTCCAGCCCCAGGCCGAGGAGGCCGCATCTGATGAGTCCCTTCACCGGCTCCGCGCACCGCACCCCCGACTGGCAGCACCTGCGGTACGAGGTCGAGGACGGGGTAGCCACGGTCACGCTCGCCCGCCCCGACAAGCTCAACGCCCTCACCTTCGGCGCCTACGCCGACCTGCGCGATCTCCTCGCCGAGCTGTCCCGCGACAAATCCGTGCGCGCCCTGGTGCTCGGCGGAGAGGGGCGGGGCTTCTGCTCGGGCGGTGACGTCGACGAGATCATCGGCGCGACCCTCTCCATGGACACCGCGCAGCTGCTCGACTTCAACCGCATGACGGGGCAGGTCGTGCGCGCGATCCGCGAGTGCCCCTTCCCCGTGATCGCCGCCGTGCACGGCGTGGCCGCCGGTGCCGGCGCCGTCCTCGCGCTCGCCGCCGACTTCCGGGTGGCCGACCCCTCGGCACGCTTCTCCTTCCTCTTCACACGGGTGGGCCTGTCGGGCGGCGACATGGGGGCCGCCTACCTGCTGCCCCGCGTCGTCGGCCTCGGTCACGCCACGCGGCTACTCATGCTGGGCGAACCGGTGCGTGCCCCCGAAGCCGAGCGGATCGGCCTGATCAGCGAGCTGACGGACGAGGGCAAGGCCGCCGAGGCTGCGCGGACCCTCGCCCGCCGCCTCGCCGACGGTCCCGCTCTCGCGTACGCGCAGACCAAGGCGCTGCTCACCTCGGAACTGGACATGCCGCTCGCGGCGGCCGTCGAGCTGGACGCGGCGACCCAGGCGCTGCTCATGAACGGCGAGGACTACAAGGAATTCCACGCCGCCTTCACTGAGAAGCGGCCGCCGAAGTGGCAGGGGCGATGAGCGTGGGGACGCCGAAGGGCGGCGGGCCGACGCGGACCGAGGCGGCCACTCATGCGCCCGCCTTGAGGTCCACACCGCCCACACCGCCCACACCGCCCACGCCGCCCGCGGCGCACCGCATCGCCGTCATCGGCGGCGGGCCCGGCGGGCTCTACGCCGCCGCCCTGCTCAAGCGGCTCGACCCGCGGCGCGAGATCACCGTCTGGGAGCGCAACGCCCCCGACGACACCTTCGGCTTCGGAGTCGTCCTCTCCGACGAGACCCTCGGCGGCATCGAGCACGCCGACCCCGTCGTGTACGCCGCGCTGCAGGCCGAGTTCGTCCGCTGGGACGACATCGACATAGTCCACCGGGGCGGCCGCCACACCTCCGGCGGGCACGGCTTCGCCGCTCTCGGCAGGCGCCGCCTCCTGGAGATCCTGCACGAGCGGTGCCGCGACCTCGGCGTCGACCTGCGCTTCCGCGCCGAGGCGCCGCCCGCGGCCGAGCTCTCCACGGCGTACGACCTGGTGATCGCGGCCGACGGCGTGCACAGCCTCACCCGCGACGCGTACGCGGACGTGTTCGCGCCGAGCATCGAGACGCACCGCTGCCGCTACATCTGGCTCGCCGCCGACTTCGCCTTCGACGCCTTCCGCTTCGAGATCGCCGAGACCGAGCACGGCGTGATGCAGCTGCACGGCTACCCCTACGCGCCCGGCGCCTCCACCGTCATCGTCGAGATGCGCGAAGAGGTCTGGGAGGCCGCCGGGTTCGCGGAGCTCGACGAGCGGGAGTCGACCGAGCGCTGCGCCAAGATCTTCGCCGACGCGCTCGGCGGGCGGCCCCTGCGCGGCAACAAATCCGCCTGGACCACCTTCCGCACGGTCGTCAACAAGCGCTGGTCGCACGGCAATACGGTGCTGATCGGCGACGCGGCCCACACCGCCCACTTCTCCATCGGCTCCGGCACCAAGCTCGCCGTCGAGGACGCCCTCGCGCTCGCCGCCTGTCTGGAGGAGCAGCCCGACATCGCCGGGGCCCTCGCCGCGTACGAGACGGAGCGCCGCCCCGTCGTCGAGTCCACGCAGCGCGCCGCCCGCGCGAGCCTGGAGTGGTTCGAGCGGCTCCCCGACCATCTGGACCAGCCGCCGCGGCAGTTCGCGTTCAATCTGCTCACCCGCAGCCGCCGCGTCACCCACGACAATCTGCGGCTGCGCGACGCCCACTTCACCGCGGCCGTCGAGCGCGAGTTCGGCTGCCCCGAGGGCACACCGCCGATGTTCACACCCTTCCGGCTGCGCGAACTCACCCTGTGCAACCGCGTGGTCGTCTCGCCGATGGACATGTACTCCGCTGTGGACGGCGTCCCCGGCGACTTCCACCTCGTCCACCTCGGGGCAAGGGCGCTGGGCGGCGCGGGACTCGTCATGACCGAGATGGTGTGCGTCAGCGAGCGGGGCCGCATCACGCCGGGCTGCGCCGGGCTCTACACCGATCAACAGGCCGACGCCTGGCGGCGGATCACCGACTTCGCGCACGCGCAGGCGCCGAATACCGCGATCGGCGTCCAGCTGGGCCACTCCGGTCGCAAGGGCTCGACGAAGCTGATGTGGGAAGGCATCGACGACCCCCTCGGCGACGGCAACTGGCCGCTGGTGGCGCCTTCTTCACTCCCGTACAAGGAGAACAGTCAGCGCCCGCACGAGCTGGACCGCGCCGGACTCGACGAGATCCGCGAGCAGTTCACGTCCGCCGCGCGGCGAGCGGAACAGTGCGGCTTCGATCTGCTCGAACTGCACTGCGCGCACGGCTATCTGCTGTCCGGCTTCCTCTCGCCGCTCACCAACCGGCGCACCGACGCGTACGGCGGATCACTCACTAACCGGCTGCGCTTCCCCCTCGAAGTCTTCGACTCCGTAAGGGAGTTGTGGCCGAGTGGCAAGCCCATGACCGTCCGCATCTCGGCCACCGACTGGGCCGACGGCGGCACCACGGCGGACGACGCGGTCGAGATCGCCCGCGCCTTCGCCGCGCACGGGGCCGACGCCATCGACGTCTCCACCGGTCAGGTCGTCTCCGACGAGCGCCCCGCGTACGGCCGCTCCTACCAGACCCCGTTCGCCGACCGCATCCGCAACGAAACCGGCATCCCGGTCGTCACCGTCGGCGCCATCTCCTCCTGGGACGACGTCAACTCCCTGATCCTGGCGGGCCGTACGGACCTGTGCGCGCTGGCACGCCCGCACCTTTACGACCCGCACTGGACGCTGCACGCGGCGGCCGAGCAGGGGTACTCGGGACCGGGCGTCAGCTGGCCGCTGCCCTACCGGGCGGGCAGCCGCCGCCCGCAGACCGGGCGTACGGACGGGCCCAAGCCCCGCCTAACGCTGGGGAGTTGAGGGGGCGGGCGCCGCGAACTCGCCGCCCGGCTCCCGCAGCCGCTCGTCGAGCGCCGCGAACACCTCCGCGGACCGCTCGCCCGGCCACCCGTCCGGCAGCAGCTCCGCCGGCAGGCCCGGATCGGCGTACGGCAGCCGCCGCCAGGAGTCCAGGGCAAGGAGATAGTCCCGGTAGGCCGTGTCCGGGGGAGTGTCCGTGCGGCCCTGCCAGGAGCGGAGCACCGGCTCGTGCCGGTCGAGGAACGCCTCGTGCTGCTTGGCGATCGCCGCCAGGTCCCACCACCGGCCCACCGCTTCGGATGTCGCCGCGAAGCCCAGGTGCTCCCCGCGGAACAAGTCGACGTACACGGCGAGTTGGAGGCGCTCCAGGGTGTGCCGGGTCTCTTCGTAGAGATGCGCCGGGGCGATCCACACCCCCGGAGCGGCCGTTCCGAAGCCGAGTCCGGCAAGGCGGGAGCGCAGCACATGCCGCTTCTGGCGTTCCGACTCCGGTACGGAGAAGACGGCGAGCACCCAGCCGCCGCCCTGCCGCGCGGCCGGGCGATTCGCGTAGATACGGCGGTCGCCGTCGTCCAGGAGCTGCCGTGCGTCGGGCGAGAGGGCGTACCCCGCGGCGCCCGCCGCCGTCCGGGCGGGCACGAGAAGGCCGCGCCGCTTGAGCCGGGACACGGACGAGCGCACGGACGGGGCGTCCACGCCGACGGGGGCGAGAAGCCTGACCAGCTCGGCGACGGGCACCGGGCCGGGGGCCGCGCGCCCGTAGGCGCCGTAGAAGGTGACGATCAGGGACCGGGGAGTGTGCTGCTCGGACACGTGATCACTCTACGTGCCCGGACTCCCGCAGCCGGAACCGCTGGAGTTTGCCCGTCGCCGTACGCGGCAGCGCGTCCAGGAAGACGATCTCGCGCGGGCACTTGTAGGGCACAAGCTCGCTCTTCACGAATGCGCGCAGCCGTTCGGGGTCGCGGGCCGTGCCCGCACGGGCCACGACGTACGCGACGACGATCTGGCCGCGCAGCTCGTCGGGCCGCCCCACCACCGCCGTCTCCTGGACGTCCGGGTGCCGCATCAGCGCCTCTTCGACCTCCGGTCCCGCGATGTTGTACCCGGCGGAGATGATCATGTCGTCCGCGCGAGCGACGTACCGGAAGTAGCCGTCGGCGTCACGGACGTACGTGTCACCGGTGACGTTCCACCCATGACGTACGTACTGCAACTGGCGCTCGTCGCCCAGATACCGGCAGCCGACGGGCCCGCGCACGGCAAGGAGACCCGGCTCGCCGTCCGGTACCGGAGCCCCCGAATCGTCGACCACGCGCGCGTGCCACCCGGGCACGGGCCGCCCCGTGGTGCCGGGCCTGATCTCCTCGTCCGCGGCCGAGATGAAGATGTGCAGGAGCTCGGTGGCGCCGATGCCGTTGATGATGCGGTGCCCGGTGCGCTCGTGCCACGCCTGCCAGGTGGCGGCGGGCAGATTCTCCCCGGCGGAGACGCACCGGCGCAGCGTGGAGATGTCGCACGCGTCCGGCTTGCCCAGCTCGTCGAGCATGGCGCGGTACGCGGTAGGGGCGGTGAAGAGCACGGTGACGCCGTGCTCGGCGACGGCGGGCAACAACTGCTTGGGGCCCGCCTGTTCGAGCAGCAGCGACGAGGCGCCGGCCCGCAGCGGGAAGATGACGAGCCCGCCGAGCCCGAAGGTGAAACCGAGCGGCGGACTGCCCGCGAAGACGTCGTCGGGCCCCGGCTTCAGGACGTGCCGCGCGAAGGTGTCGGCGATGGCGAGCACATCACGGTGGAAGTGCATGCACCCCTTGGGGCGCCCGGTGGTGCCGGAGGTGAAGGCGATGAGCGCGACGTCGTCGGCGGAGGTGTCCACGGGCTCGTACACATCGGGCTGCCGGCCGGCGCGGGCCAGCAGATCATCACTCCCTTCGCCCCCGAAGGTCGTGACGCTCAGCCCCGGAATCCCGGCCTTGACCAGGTCGTCGACCACGCGGACATCGCACAGCGCGTGGCTGACCTCGGCGATCTCGCACATCGTGGCCAGCTCCTGCGAGCGCTGCTGGGCCAGCACCGTCACCGCGACGGCGCCCGCCTTCATCACGGCGAGCCAACAGGCCGCCAGCCAGGGCGTGGTGGGCCCGCGCAGCAGGACGCGGTGGCCCGGCAGCACGTCGAGCTCGGCCGTCAGGACGTGCGCGATCCGGTCGACGTGCCGCTGCAGTTCGCCGTACGTCCAGGCCTCGCCGGACCCCGAACGGAACGCGGTGCGCCCCGCGCCGAGCCGTTCCACCGTACGGTCCAGGAGCTCGGCGCCGCAGTTGAGACGCCGGGGGTAGTGCAGTTCGGGCCGGTCGTGGACGAACGCGGGCCACTGCGCCGGCGGCGGGAGATGGTCGCGGGCGAAGGTGTCGATGTGAGCCGATGGGTGGAGTCGGGGTGCACTCTTGGCGTCCACAGCGGGTCGCCCCCTTGCCGTTCGGGTTGCCGTTCGGGCTTGTGGTGAGCTCGCACAACGAGCGTATCGTGATGGTGACGACAGTCAACGGTTCGCGATAGAGGAGGGGCCCGGCATGACGGCATTCTCGCTCAATCCACAACAAATCGCCTGGTGTACGGAGCTGCGTGCGCTGGCCGCGGAGCGATTGCGGCCCCTGGTGGAGAAGGGCGAGCCGGGCCGGGTGAACCGCCCGCTGGTGGCGGCGCTCGGCGAACTGGGCCTGCTGGACCGCCTGTTCGGTGCGGGCGACGGACCCGCGGGCGGCGGAGCCCTGGGCCTCTGTCTCCTCCGCGAGTCGCTCGCCCACGGCTGCACGGAGGCGGAGACGGCGCTTGCCCTGCAGGGGCTCGGCGCGCATCCGGTGGCCGAGTACGGCTCCACCGCCCAGCGGGACCGATGGCTCACCCCGGCCCGCGAGGGGCGGGCGGTGGCGGCCTTCGCGCTCTCGGAGCCCGGCGCGGGCTCCGACGCGGCGGCGCTTGCGCTGCGGGCGTCGCCGGACGGGGCGTCGTCCTGGCGTCTTACGGGGGAGAAGTGCTGGATCTCGAACGCCCCCGAGGCCGACTTCTACACCGTCTTCGCCCGTACGACCCAGGACGCGGGCGCGCGCGGCGTCACGGCATTCCTGGTCCCCGCCGACCGGGCGGGTCTTTCGGGCACCCCCCTCGACATGCTCTCCCCGCACCCGATCGGCGCCCTCGCCTTCGACGGCGTACGCGTGACGACTGACGACCTCCTGGGCGAGCCGGACCGCGGCTTCCGCGTCGCCATGACGACGCTGAACCGCTTCCGCCCCAGCGTGGGCGCGTTCGCTGTCGGCATGGCCGACGCCGCGCTGGACGCGGCGCTGGCGCATACGGCCCGGCGGGACGCGTTCGGCGGCAAGTTGAGCGATCTGCAGGCGGTGTCGCACCAGGTCGCGGAGATGGCGACGCGGACGGAGGCGGCTCGGTTGATGGTGTACGCGGCCGCGGCGGCGTACGACCGCGGTGAGCCGGACGTGGCTCGCCGCGCGGCGATGGCGAAGCTGCTGGCCACGGAGACGGCGCAGTTCGTGGTGGACGCGGCGGTGCAGTTGCACGGGGCGTGCGCGTTGCGGCGCGGGCATCTTCTGGAACATCTGTACCGGGAGGTGCGGGCGCCGCGGATTTATGAGGGGGCGAGTGAGGTGCAGCGGGGGATCATCGCGAAGGACTTGTACGCGGGTGCGGCTACAGACGGGTGACTTTCCCCAATCCCGCCCCTTCCCGAACTTTCCGACTCCGTCGGGCTCATGGCTCGGTCAATCACCGGCTCCGCCGAGTTCGTCCTCAAACTCCCCCAAGCTCTTAAAGAGCAGGGGGGACCCCCTCGACGGGCTGAAAAAGACAGACACCTGCCGGGCAATCGGGGGTCTGGGGCAGAGCCCCCAGTTTTGGGAAGGGGTGGGATTGGGGAAAGAAGCCCGCCGCAGGCGCAACGGACCGCAGACGACTCTCAGCCGCAACCCAAAGGAGCCCCAAGATGCCCCTCCGCCGCCTCAACCCCGCCGAGCTCTCCCCGCCCACCGGCTTCTCCCACGCCGTCACCGCCACCGGCAGCCGCATCGTCTTTCTCGCGGGGCAGACCGCCCTCGACGCCGACGGCAAGATCGTCGGCGCCACCCTCCCCGAGCAGTTCGAGCGGGCCCTCACCAATCTCCTCACGGCCCTGCGCCACGCCGGCGGCACCCCCGCCGACCTCGCCCGCGTCACCGTCTACGCCACGGACGTCGCCGACTACCGCGTCCAGGCAGCCGAGTTGGGCCACATCTGGCGAAGGCTCGCGGGCCGCGACTACCCCGCCATGGCGGTCATCGGTGCCGTCCGCCTCTGGGACGAGGAGTGCAGGGTGGAGCTGGAGGGAGTGGCAGTCCTGGACTGAGCCGGCAGGCAGGCAGACCGCGAGTCGTCACCCAAGAGTCGGCGCGGGGAAGGACGTCGTCGCGAAAGCCGCCCTGTCCCGCCCCGACGTACCCTCCGTGATCCACCAGTGCGTCGGCTCCTCGCTGTACATCCGGAAGAGCCCGTCCGCGCTCCAGTTCAGGACCAGTTCCTCCTTGCCGTCGGCGTCGAAGTCGGCGGCGGCGTAGGGGCGCGCGTACCGCCACTTCGTGGGGATCTTCTTGCCGTTCGCCCGAGCGGGCCCCACACGGAGCACCTTCGTGCGGTCGCCCTCGCCTTCCATCAGGAGAGCGCCGTCGGCCGTGGCGATGAACAGGCCGTCCTTGCCGTCGCCGTCCGGGTCCGCGGAGGTGTAGTCGTGGGGCCCTTCGTACGGGCTGCGGCTCTTCGGGAGTTTGTACGCGATCGGGGCGCCGCCCTTGCCGGGGTAGACCGCGTACGAGTGGGCCACCTCCGGCTCCTCCACGCCGGCGCCCGGCTCGTCGTTGCGGCTCCCGTCGTCACCGATGGCCAGATCGCGGGCGCCGTCACCGTCGTAGTCGCCGAACGCCACCGAGTTGCCCTCGCGCAGCTCGACGGGGGTGCGGGAGAGACCGCTTCCGTTGCGCGCCGGGTAGAGGACCCCGGCCGACTGCTCGCCGTCGTCGCCCTCGTGGACCAGGAGACCGGTGGCGCGCGGCTTGCCCGACGGGACGATGTCGTCCGCGGCGAGCCAACTCCCCTTGCCGGGCCGGGAGTCGGAGCGGGCCGGGGCACCGGAGCGGGTGAAGGGGCCGTACAGCAGGGTCACGGACCCGTTCTGCTGGAGCGCCGCGATGTCGTGGTGCCCGTCCCCGTCGAAGTCGCCCCGCACCGGCCGTGTCAGACCGCTGCCGGAGAGACCGCCCGGTATCTGGATCCGGGTCGGCTTCGCAGCGGCCTTCGGCCCGCTCGGGCCGCCCCAGTCCACGGTCGGCTGCTCCTGCCGCATGGTCGCGCCGGGATCGTCGGACACGTCGTCCGGCACGTCGTCGGTGGTCGTGGAGACGAAGTCGGGATAGCCGTCACCGTCCAGGTCGACGGTGGTGACGTAGCCCGGGGCATAGCGGTACACGGCGTGTGTCGACGGGTCGAGCCCCTTGGCGGAGCCGAAGACGACACCGGTCCGCGGCTCTCCGTTCTTGTCGCGCGACGGCACCGGCAGGAGCAGATCGCGATGCCCGTCCCCGTTGATGTCGTCCGGGTCCTTGGAGCCCTTGCCGCCGGACGGCGGCGGGCCGCCCGCGGACGGAGTCGACACGGGATTGCCGTCCCGGGAGGCCGACGGCGACTTGTCCGCCGTCGCGGACCCGTCGCCGCACCCCGCCCCGAAGAGGGCGAGTGCGGCGCAGACGACGAGGGCGCGAGTGCCGGGGATGGTGCTGCGGTCTGTCATGCGCCCACCCCAGCACCGCGCCCACGCCCGACTCCAGGCACGGCTGCTGATCGTTGCCCAGTCGTAGCGGGGCAACGATCAGCAGGACAACCAGAAGGCCCGCCCCTAGATGTCCCGGAACGTCTCGATCTGGGCGCCGACCGAGTTGAGCCGCTCGGCCAGCTCCTCGTACCCGCGATTGATCACGTACACATTGCGCAGGACGGACGTGCCCTCGGCCGCCATCATCGCGAGCAGCACGACCACGGCGGGCCGCAGCGCCGGCGGGCACATCATCTCGGCGGCGCGCCAGCGGGTCGGGCCCTCCACCAACACGCGGTGCGGGTCGAGGAGTTGGAGGCGCCCGCCGAGGCGGTTGAGGTCGGTCAGATAGATCGCGCGGTTGTCGTAGACCCAGTCGTGGATCAGCGTCTTGCCCTGCGCCGCCGCCGCGATGGCCGCGAAGAAGGGGACGTTGTCGATGTTGAGGCCGGGGAACGGCATCGGGTGGATCTTGTCGATCGGCGCCTCCAGCTTGGAGGGGCGGACCGTGAGGTCGATCAGGCGCGTACGGCCGTTGTCGGCGAAGTACTCCGCCGTGCGGTCGTGGTCGAGCCCCATCTCCTCCAGGACCGCGAGCTCGATCTCCAGGAACTCGATCGGGACGCGGTTGACCGTCAGTTCGGACTCCGTGACGACCGCGGCGGCGAGCAGGCTCATCGCCTCGACCGGGTCCTCGGAGGGGGAGTAGTCGACATCCACGTCGATGTTCGGCACGCCGTGCACGGTGAGCGTCGTGCTGCCGATGCCCTCGACCTGCACGCCGAGCGCCTCCAGGAAGAAGCACAGGTCCTGGACCATGTAGTTCGACGAGGCGTTGCGGATGACGGTCGTGCCCGCGCTGCGTGCCGCGGCGAGCAGCGCGTTCTCGGTCACGGTGTCGCCGCGCTCGGTCAGCACGATCGGGCGGTCGGGGGTGACGTCGCGCGCGACCTGCGCGTGGTAGAGCCCTTCGGTCGCCGCGATGTCGAGCCCGAAGCGGCGCAGCGCGATCATGTGCGGCTCGATCGTGCGGGTGCCGAGGTCGCAACCGCCCGCGTACGGCAGCTGGAAGTGGTCCATGCGGTGCAGGAGCGGACCCAGGAACATGATGATCGAGCGGGTCCGGATCGCGGCCTCGGCGTCGATCGCCTCCATGTCGAGCTGCGCGGGCGGCACGATCTCCAGGTCGACGCCGTCGTTGATCCAGCGGGTGCGTACGCCGATGGAGCCGAGGACCTCGAGGAGACGGTAGACCTCCTCGATGCGCGCGACCCGGCGAAGGACCGTGCGGCCCTTGTTGAGGAGCGACGCGCAGAGCAGCGCCACGCAGGCGTTCTTGCTCGTCTTGACGTCGATGGAGCCGGAGAGCCGGCGCCCGCCGACCACGCGCAGGTGCATCGGCCCCGCGTAACCGAGCGACACGATCTCGCTGTCGAGCGCCTCGCTGATCCGGGCGATCATCTCAAGGCTGATGTTCTGGTTGCCCCGCTCGATGCGGTTCACGGCGCTCTGACTTGTGCTGAGCGCCTCGGCGAGCTGCGACTGTGTCCAGCCCCGGTGCTGCCGGGCGTCACGGATGAGCTTGCCGATGCGTACGAGGTAATCGTCTGCCATGCGGGCAGGTTATCTCAGATATGAGATGGTGCACGCGCTGGGGTAGGCCATACGGGAAACGGCTGATTGGGTACGGAAGTTCCCCGTCTCGTACGCCCTTCGCGTGTCGTCCCCGTATGGCCATGTCCTACGCCTTTGTCCTACGCCTTTGTGCTACGCCCTTTCCGGCACGCGCGTCAGCCGCAGCCGCACGAACCGTGCCGCCCGCCGTGCACCGCGGCCTGCGCGTCCGGCCTCGGACCCGCCGCCGCCCGCGTCACCCGGGCGGCGGCAGCGCGCCCGGCCGACGATTCGGCATCGTGCACCACTGTGCCCCCGGTCAACGTCAGGCGCACCTCGGTGGAGCTGATATCGGCCACCGGACACCGCGTCACATCCCGGTCGAGCAGCACCAGATCGGCCGACTTGCCCTGCTCGACGGTTCCGGTGAGGTGGTCCATGCGGAGTTGGCGCGCGGTGCCGAGCGTGTGCATGAGCAGGGACGACGTACGGCTGATGCCTTCCTCCTCGCGGTAGAGGTCCCCATCGCCCTCGCCTTCGGCGCCGTACCGGTCGACGGCCGTCCGCACCTGGTTCCACACCTGGAGCGGATCGACCGGCCAGTCCGAGCCGCCGGCGAGCCGCGCCCCGGCCCGCTCCAGGCTGCGCGCCGGATACTGCCAACGGTGGCGCTCGGCACCGATGTAGGGCAGGAGCGCCTCCATGGTCCAGGTGCTCGGCGATGCCCACTGCAGCTGCAGGCAGGGGATGACGCCGAGCTTGGCGAAGCGGGGCAGGTCGGCGGGGTCGACGACCTGGAGGTGGGCGGTGGTGTTGCGGACGTCACGGATCCCCGTCTTGCGCAGGGCGTACGCGTATCCGTCGAGGGAGGTGCGCACGGCGCGGTCGCCGATGGCGTGCGCGTGCATCTGCCAGCCGTCCTTGTTGAAGGCGGCGGTCAGCCGGCCGTAATCGGCGCCGGACACATACAGTTCACCGCGGTTGTCGGTCGGCTTCCCGTCCTTGTCCGTATAGGGCTCCAGCATCGCGGCCGTCTGCGCCGGGTACTCGATGACCCCGTCGAGGAACACCTTGACCGTGCCGAACCGCAGTCCGCGTACGCCGCCGAAGTCGTCCCGCAGCTTGCGGGCGAACGCCAGGGCCGCCGCCGGGTCCTTGGCCAGGTCCGAGTCGATCCGCAGCGCCGGGACGATGCGCTGCGGCAACGCGCCGCGCTCGGAGAGCGCCTGATAGAGGCTCAACTCGTTCTCGCCGACGACCGCTTCCATGAAGGTGGTGATCCCGGACGCGGCGGCCTCGGCGAAGGTCTTCTTCGCGGCGGCGATGAGCTGCTCGCGGTCCGGCGCGGGGATGTGCCGGGTCACCAGCGGCTGCGCGTCGTCCTTGAGCACGCCGCTGGGCTTGCCGTCCTTGTCCTTGACGATCTTTCCGCCGGGCGGCTCCGGAGTGGCGGCCGTGATCCCCGCGATGTCGAGGGCCCGCTGATTGGCCCAGACGTTGTGCCCGTCGCCGCCGACCAGGGCGATGGGCCGGCGGGTCGGCAGGGCGTCGAGCATCGAGTGGTGCGGCGCGGTGCCGTGCGGAAGCAGGCCCACCGGGTTCCAGTCCTCCACCACGAGCCACCCGTCCGGCTCCTGGTCGGCGGAGTCCTTCAGAAACCCGGTGAGGGTCTTCTGCAGCTCGTCGACGGTCTGCTCGGCCCCGGCGAGCGAGGGCTTCAGGGAGCGGTCGGCGGCGCCCGTCGGGTGCGCGTGCCCGTCGTGGATCCCGCTCATCAGGGTGCCGCCACGCCCGTCCACCACCTGGGTGTCCCGCCCGATGAACCGCTTGAGGGCGCCATCGCTCCCGACGGCGAGAATCTTCCCGTCCCGCCCGACGGCGACGGCCTGCGCGCGGGCGTGACCCCGGGTTCCGCTGAAGACACGGGAGTTGTGCACGACGAGCGCGGCGGAGCGGCGTGGTGCGGCGGCGGGTGCTGCTTCGGCGGGCGCCCCCACGGCGGCGAGCAGCCCGGCGGCCCCTGCGGAGGCGAGGAGGCCGCGGCGGGAGAGGGGAGAGAACTGCGGAGACGTCATAGGGCACTCCGGGGTGATCGGGTGGCTTGGCGGGAGCGAGACTCCGCGAGTAACGCGTTAACCAGAACCCCCCGCCCACGACCGATTCCGTAGGATCCCCGGCGTGCACAGGCCAACCCTCGCCGACATAGCCCGCGCAGCCGAGGTGTCGACTGCGACGGTCTCGCACGCCCTGAACGGCACGGGCCGCCTGAGCGAGTCCACCCGCCGCCGGGTACGGCAGACCGCCACGGCCCTCGGCTACAGCGGGGCCGCGACGCCCCGCACACGGACCATCGGCGTGGCCGTCACCACGTATCGGAAAGCCTGGAACTACACCGAAGTCGCCTACTTCTCCCGAGCCGTCGCGGCGGCGACCACCGCGGCCCACGCCCGCGGCTACGCCCTCACCACCCTCCCGGCGGACCGTGTCACGGAGGACACCTGGCACGGCATCGCCGTGGACGGAATGCTCGTGATGGACAGCACCCCGGGCGACCCCATGGTCCGCGCCCTGCGCGCCCGCGGCATCCCGCTCGTCTTCGACGGCGCCCCCGGCGACCCGCACCCCACGGACCGCTGGGTCGACAACGACCACGTGGCCACCACCCACGAGGTCCTCGACCACCTCACCGCGGCCGGCGCCCGCCGTATCGCCCTGCAGTCCGGCAGCGGCGGTGAGCACTACGCGCGCGTGGTGACCGAGACGTACGAGGCGTGGTGCGCCCGGCGCTCACTGCCCCCGCTGGTGGTTCCCTTCGATGAGTACGACGATGAAGGTCATGCCTTCGACGAGGTGCTCGGACGGATCGACGCCGTCCATGCCGTCTACGACCCCGGCGGCCGCCAGCTCCTCGCCGTGGCGGCCCGGCACGGCCTGCGGGTCCCGGACGATCTGCTGCTCGTGTGCGCGAGCGAGGATCCGGGGTACGCGGAGACCGAGCCGCCCGTCACGACGGTGACCCTCGACCCGGAACGCACGGCACGCACGGCCGTGTCCCTGCTCGTCGACCTGATCGAAGGAGGGCAGGCCGAAGCGCCCGGCCAGGTGCTTGTCCCGGCAGGTCTGAGACCCCGCGCCTCGTCGCGGCGCAGGGTGATGTACTAGAGTTATCTCGACATCGAGATATCTGCCGAGGCGCACCATAAGCCGCCCCCCGGTAAGGGTTACCTAACTAAGCCTTACCTTAGCGGATCGACGAGGAGTCGTGGCGGCAGGATGTGACGGAACGCGCACATATATGAAGGAGACTGTCGTGTCGGCGAACAGCTTCGACGCCCGCAGCACGCTGCGCGTGGGCGACGAGTCGTACGAGATCTTCAAGCTGGACAAGGTCGAGGGCTCCGCGCGCCTCCCTTACAGCCTGAAGGTGCTGCTGGAGAACCTGCTCCGCACCGAGGACGGCGCGAACATCACCGCCGACCACATCCGCGCGCTCGGCAACTGGGACTCCCAGGCGCAGCCGTCGCAGGAGATCCAGTTCACGCCGGCCCGCGTGATCATGCAGGACTTCACCGGCGTGCCCTGCGTCGTGGACCTCGCCACCATGCGTGAGGCCGTGAAGGAGCTCGGCGGCGACCCGGCGAAGATCAACCCGCTGGCCCCGGCCGAGCTGGTCATCGACCACTCCGTGATCGCCGACAAGTTCGGCACGGCGGAGGCCTTCGGCCAGAACGTCGAGCTGGAGTACGGCCGCAACAAGGAGCGCTACCAGTTCCTGCGCTGGGGCCAGACCGCCTTCGACGAGTTCAAGGTCGTCCCCCCGGGCACCGGCATCGTCCACCAGGTCAACATCGAGAAGCTGGCCCGTACGGTCATGGTCCGGGGTGGCCAGGCCTACCCCGACACCCTGGTCGGCACCGACTCGCACACCACGATGGTCAACGGCCTCGGCGTCCTCGGCTGGGGCGTCGGCGGCATCGAGGCCGAGGCCGCGATGCTCGGCCAGCCGGTCTCCATGCTCATCCCGCGCGTCGTCGGCTTCAAGCTGACCGGCGAGCTGCCGGCCGGCACCACCGCCACCGACCTCGTCCTCACGATCACCGAGATGCTGCGCAAGCACGGCGTCGTCGGCAAGTTCGTCGAGTTCTACGGCGAGGGTGTGGCGGCCACGAGCCTCGCCAACCGCGCCACCATCGGCAACATGTCGCCGGAGTTCGGCTCCACCGCCGCGATCTTCCCGATCGACGACGAGACGCTGAAGTACCTGCGCCTGACCGGCCGTGACGAGCAGCAGGTCGCGCTCGTCGAGTCGTACGCCAAGGAGCAGGGCCTCTGGCTCGACCCGGCCGCCGAGCCCGACTTCTCCGAGAAGCTCGAGCTGGACCTCTCGACGGTCGTCCCGTCGATCGCCGGTCCCAAGCGCCCGCAGGACCGCATCGTCCTCGCCAACGCCGCCCAGCAGTTCGCGGTCGACGTGCGCAACTACGTCGCGGACGACGACGAGGCGGGCAAGGAGTCCTTCCCGGCCTCCGACTCCCCGGCGAACCACCCCAACGGCGCCCCGTCGAAGCCGGTCACCGTCACGGCCCCCGACGGCTCGACGTACGAGATCGACCACGGCGCCGTCACGGTCGCCGCGATCACCTCCTGCACCAACACCTCGAACCCGTACGTGATGGTCGCCGCCGCGCTCGTCGCGAAGAAGGCCGTCGAGAAGGGCCTGACCCGCAAGCCGTGGGTCAAGACGACCCTCGCCCCGGGTTCCAAGGTCGTCACCGACTACTTCGACAAGTCGGGCCTGACCCCGTACCTGGACAAGGTCGGCTTCAACCTCGTCGGCTACGGCTGCACCACCTGCATCGGCAACTCGGGCCCGCTGCCCGAGGAGGTCTCGAAGGCCGTCAACGACCACGACCTGGCCGTGACGTCCGTCCTCTCCGGCAACCGGAACTTCGAGGGCCGCATCAACCCCGACGTCAAGATGAACTACCTGGCGTCCCCGCCGCTGGTCGTCGCGTACGCCATCGCCGGTTCGATGAAGGTGGACATCACCAAGGACGCCCTCGGCGTCGACCAGGACGGCAAGCCCGTCTACCTGAAGGACATCTGGCCCTCCGAGGCCGAGGTGAACGACGTCGTCGCCAACTCCATCGGCGAGGACATGTTCAACAAGTCCTACCAGGACGTCTTCGCGGGCGACGCCCAGTGGCAGGCGCTCTCGATCCCGACCGGCAACACCTTCGAGTGGGACGGCGAGTCGACCTACGTCCGCAAGCCCCCGTACTTCGAGGGCATGGGCATGGAGCCGGCCCCGGTCCAGGACATCTCCGGCGCCCGCGTGCTCGCCAAGCTGGGCGACTCGGTCACCACCGACCACATCTCCCCGGCCGGTGCGATCAAGGCCGACACCCCGGCCGGCAAGTACCTGTCGGAGCACGGCGTCGAGCGCCGCGACTTCAACTCGTACGGTTCCCGTCGCGGCAACCACGAGATCATGATCCGCGGCACGTTCGCCAACATCCGCCTGCGCAACCAGATCGCGCCGGGCACCGAGGGCGGCTTCACGCGTGACTTCACGCAGGCCGACGCGCCGGTCTCGTTCATCTACGACGCCTCGCAGAACTACCAGGCCGCCGGCATCCCGCTGGTCATCCTGGGCGGCAAGGAGTACGGCTCAGGATCGTCGCGCGACTGGGCCGCCAAGGGCACCAGCCTGCTCGGCGTGAAGGCCGTCATCACCGAGTCGTACGAGCGCATCCACCGCTCGAACCTCATCGGCATGGGCGTCGTCCCGCTGCAGTTCCCGGAGGGCCAGTCCGCCGACTCCCTCGGCCTGACCGGCGAGGAGACCTTCTCCATCGCGGGCCTCACCGAGCTGAACGACGGCTCCACGCCTCGGACGGTCAAGGTCACCACCGACACCGGCGTGGAGTTCGACGCGGTCGTCCGCATCGACACCCCCGGCGAGGCGGACTACTACCGCAACGGCGGCATCCTGCAGTACGTGCTGCGTTCGCTGATCCGCAAGTAGGTCTCGCCCCAGGGCAGTTGGGCCCGCACTTCCCTTGCCGGGGGGTGCGGGCCCTACGCTTTGTGTGCCAGGGAACGCGCGGCGGCGACGGGGGTTGCAGTGGACGCTGGAGCAGTGGGCATCAAGGTCGCGTCCTCGGTCGTGGTGCCGTTGCTGAAGCGGTTGCTGCTGCCGCCGCCCAAGGCGCCGGGAGCCGAGTACACCGAACGGCCCGTACGGATCAAGGGGTTGCTGTCCTTCGCGGGCGACCACCCCGCGCTCAGCAAGGACGACATGCACCGGCTCGCCCGGGAGCTGGTGCGCCGGGCGGTACGGGCCGCCGGGCCGCACGAGCGGCCGATCGCGGACGACGAGCACGACGCCGTCGGGCAGGCCCTGACCCGTACCCTCTTCGCCCTCGGCGAGCTCGACATGGACGACGTGCAGGTCTTCGTGCTCGGGCCCGAAGAACTGGCCAGGGAACTGTCCCGCAAGGCCGGGCCCGACACGCGCAGGCTGCTCACCCGCGACGCGGCGCTCTTCCACGACGTACTCCTGCGGACGGCCTGCGTGCACCTCGTGCGGTTCTTCACCCAGCGGCCCGGATTCGCGGCCCGGGCCCAACTCGAGGAGTTCCACGAACTGCGGCGCCAGCGCGACCAGTTGGAGGTCATTCTGCGCCGCGTATCGGGCGACGACTGGATGGCGGCGGACGCCCGCTTCGAGGAGAAATATGCCGCCTACGTCATTGAGCGGCACGGCAGCCTCACCCTCTACGGAGTCGATCTGCGCGACCCCGGCGGCCAGGAGTGGCCCCTGGAGAGCGCCTACTTGAGCCTGCGGGCCGTCGCGACGGCCGCCGTGGACGACGAACCCGACGCGGCCCGCGAGGGAAGGGCGGCGGAACTCGAAGAGAGCGTCGAGACCGTCCTCGTCGGTCACGGGCGCGTCCTGCTGCAAGGGCTCGCCGGTACGGGCAAGACGACGCTCGTCCAGTGGCTGGCCCTGACCACCGCGCGGCAGGAGACGGTGCCGGGGCATCTGCCGCAGCTCCTGGGGCGCGTTCCCTTCGTCCTCCCGCTGCGCACCCTGGTCCGCGAGGGCACCGAACTGCCGCTGCCCGACGACTTCCTGCGCCGGATGGGCTGCCCGCTGGTGGGCACCGAACCCGACGGCTGGACGGCGCGCGTGCTGCAGAACGGCCGCGGGGTCCTGCTCATCGACGGCCTCGACGAGATTCCCGAGGCCGACCGCACACGCACCAGGGACTGGCTGCGCCGGCTCCTCGCCGCCTTCTCCGGCAACCTGTGGCTCGCCACCACCCGCCCCTCCGCGCTCGCCCCCGGCTGGCTGGAGCGCGAGGGCTTCCACGAGTTCACCCTGAACGCGCTGCGCCCCGACGATCTGTGGCGCTTCATCCAGCGGTGGCACACGGCGGCCGAAGCGCCTGAAGGAACGGACGACGAGCTGATCCAATCCCTGCGCACACACCCGGAATTGAGCAGGCTCGCCACCAACCCGCTGATGTGCAGCTTGATCTGCGCCCTGCACAGGGAGCGCAACGGCTTTCTGCCCGAGGGGCGGTCCGCCCTCTACAAAGCGGCCCTGTCCATGCTGCTTGAACGGCGCGACAAGGAGCGCGGCGTGCCCCCCGAGCTCAGCGAGGAGGCCGCCGCCGAACCCCTCAAACGCCTCGCGTACTGGCTCATCCGCAACGAACGCACCCAGATCGAACGTACGGACGCCGTGGAGCTGCTCCGCAGGCTTCAACCCCAGGTGCCGAGCCTCCAGCGGATGGGAGACCCCGAGCACGCCTTGCGGTATCTCCTCGTACGCACCGGACTGCTGCGTGAACCCGCCTCGGGTGCCGTGGATTTCGTCCACCGCACCTTTCAGGATTATCTCGGCGCCAAGGCGGTGCTCGAAGAGCGGGACTTCGGCATTCTGGTGAAGAACGCCCATGCCGAAGAGTGGGAGGACGTGGTGCAGATGGCCGTGGCGCAGAGCGATCACAACGGACGCGCCGATCTGCTCATGCGGCTCAACGACCGCGGCAACCGCGAGAAGGACGCGACGGTACAGGCCAGACTGCGGCTGCTCGCCCTCGCCTCGCTGGAGCAGGCCACCCGTCTCGACCCCGTCGTGCGGCGGACCATCGAGACCGAGGCGGCGCGCATGCTGCCGCCGCGCAGCCTGCGCCAGGCCAGGGTCCTCGCGCGCACGGGGCCGCTGCTGCTCGGCCTGCTGCCCAGGGCGGGGAAACTGAAGGGCGACGAGGAGCTGGCGACCGTCCACGCGATCTGCCAGATCGGCGGTGACGCCGCCATCCCGCGTCTGACGGAGTTCCTCGGCACCCGACAGCCCGTGGTGCGGGCCCAACTCCTCGGACACTGGGACCGGTTCGACACCGGTGTCTACGCCAAGGAGATCATCCGGCCGCTCCTGACCGCGGATCCGTCGCAGCCCGTCACCGTGCGCTCGGGTGCCGAGCTCGACGCCCTCGCGACCCTGCCCGGATGCGAACGCGTCGGCATTCACGGCGACTTCGCCCCGACGGCCATCCGCGCGGCGCTGGACCCCCGGCGCCTGCGCGAGCTGCGGCTGCGCGGCGCGCTCCAGCTGGACGACCTCGGTCTGCTCGCGGACTTCCCGGCACTGGAGAGCCTCACCCTGCAGGGTTGCCGCAACCTCAGGGAGCCCGCGCCGCTCACCCGGCTGCCCCAGCTGCACACCCTCGTACTGGAAGACCTCCCGCAGTTCGAACCGCTGGCGAAGCTGGCCCAGTGCCCGCGCCTCAGCGCCCTGCACTTGGGGCTACAAGTGCCCTGGCGCGGGCTCGCCGATCTGTCACGCCTCGGGGATCTGCGGGTCCTCGCGCTGCCGATGGGTACGGTCGAGCTGTCGGAGATCGCGCACTTCCAGGCGCTGGAGGAGCTGCGCCTGCACGAAGCGGGCGACCGGCTACTGCCGGACGGCTGGGGCGCCCTGCTCGCCCAGCTGCCCGCGCTGCGCACGGTGACCCTCTCGCCCGAGCAGCTGAGCACGCTGCTCTTCGACCCGAAGGCGCAGGTCTCGCAGGTCACGCATCTCTATGTGTACGCCAAGCCGGGCGCACCCGTCTCGCTGCGGCGTATCGCCCGGAGGCTGCCGGGACTTGTGGAGATCCATCTCACCCAGGGCACCGACATCGATCTCTCTCATCTGGCCGGCCTGTCCGGGCTGCGACGGGTCAGGCTCGCCTACCCGGGAGAGGTCCGTGCGGCGGCGAACGTCCCCGACCGGGTCGACCTCGAGATCTACCCACAGCCCTGACGGAAAGGGGGTAAGTTCCACTGTTCTACAGGGAGTTGGAGCAGTAGTCAGCGGCTGCTGACCGGGGGAGCGCTGCGACTCGCCCCGAGCGCGGCCGAAGGCCCCCAGCGGAAGCAGGATGTCGTCGGATGGGCAAGCCGCAAACGCCACCGCTGTACGGTCGCGGTCCTCTGCTGGGCTCACTCATTCCGTCGCTCACCGGCCTGGCCTACGACGAACGGGCGCGCAGAAAACGGGAGTTCGGCGACGACGTGCCCGTCGTCCTGCTCACCGGGCAGCACGGACTCGGTCGCAGCGCCGTCCTGGACGGGCTCGCGCGGCACTACCACAAGCGGCTCCCGCTGGCCCATGTGCGGGTCGTGACGCCGGGGGCGTCCGCCGCCGTCCCCGCACAGTCCGGGGGCGTGCCCGCCGCGCCGGCCGCCGACTTCGTGCAGGTCCTCGAACGGATCGTGTGCGCGCTCGCACCCGGGCTCGGCCTGTTCCCCGTCCTGCTGCCGGGCCTGTTCGCGGTCACCGGCTGGTGCCTGGGCGACGCGGACGGGCGGGACGCCATGTGTGCCCGGCACGCCCGGCTCCTGATCGCCTGCGGTCTTCTGGCCGGGGACGAGCGGGACGTGGCGCGGCAGTGGTCGGAGCGGGTCGAAGCCTCCGTGGCCGAGGCGGCGGGCGCGGCCGCCGCCGGCATCGCGGTGGAGGACGACGACGGCTCGCAGCCGGTCACCGCGGCGATCCTGCGTGAACTCCAGTCCCTGCGCGGCCTCGCCCCGGCCCGGAACTGGTACGGGCAGCGGCACACCACGCCGGACGGCGTCACCGGGAAACCCGATGCCCTGCTGGAGCTCGGCCGGCGCTTCCACCGGGGCGGCGACTACCAGCACGCCGTCGAGAACACCCTGATGGCCGCCTTCCTGGAGGAAGTGGCCGACACCTACGGCCTGGTACGGCACCTGAACCGTGAGCCCTGGCCACTGATCCTCCTCGACGAGGCGCACGCCCCCGCGGGGCAGCGCTTCCTGAACCTGCTCCTCGAACACCGCGCCGTCGCGCAGCGGCCCCACCGAGACCGGATCACCGTCGTCGCCACCCGTCTCGGGGACGTACCGCAGGACGAGGCGCCGCAGGCGGTGCGCCGCGAACTGGCGGACCTGCTGCCCGCCGTGGGCGGCGCGCGGCGCAAGCAGGCCGCCGCCATCTGGCAGCGCACCGGACACGATCCGTCCGCCGGGCTGCTCGTCGTGCCGCTGACGCCGCTGGGCAGGGACGACGTCCTGTCGATGCTCGACCGGGCGTCGGCGCGGCTGCTCCACCCGCACCTGGCATCGGCGCTGCACTCGCTGACCGGAGGCCACCCGGCGGCCGGTACCGCGCTGTGCGACGCCGTGGTGCACGCGGCGCGGCAGAACCGCACGGTGACCCCCAGGGACCTGCTCGACCTGCCCACCGCGCAGGGGCGCCCGGTCACCCAGGTGCTGCTTGAGGATCTGCTGCCGGACCGGCGCCAGCGCGACCGGCTCCTCGTGCTGTGCCTGGCCCGGGACAACGCGACCGCGGAGGCACTCGCCGAGGACCTGCGTCTCGACGGGCCCGAGCAGCTGCCCGCCAATGCGGCGGCACAGTACCTGGTGGAGCGGCAGTGGCAGCAATCCGTCCCCGTCGAGGCGCCGTTGGTCGAGAGCCGGCTGCTTCAGTCGCTCCTCGTCCACGAGGCGCGCCGCACCTCGCCGCCCCCCGACGATCCGCACAGCTGGCACCAGATCCACCGCTTCCTGCATCTGCACCACGTGCAGCGCTCCGACACCGAGGAAGCGGACGCGTTGCGGCACAGTCTGGCCGCCGGGAACGCCGCACAGGTGGTGGACATGCTGGCGGACGAGTTCGGTGCGGAGGAGGCGGAACAGAGCGTCCAGCACTGGCTGTTCTGCCTGCGGCACTGTGCCACCGCCCCGACTCCGCCGTCGGCGGGCGGCGGATCGTCCGTGAACTCCCAGGACGGTGCGGGCGGTTGGAGCGACCACCGGGTGGAGATCGCCCTGGGGGAGTACGCCGCCCGCTACACCCACCTCGACGAGGCGGGCCGCAGCATCAACCGGCTCCTGCACGCCCTGTGGTACCTGTCCGAGCCGTACGCCGACGCGGCGATCGACCCGGACGCCGAGACCCTGTGCCAGGCGGTGGGCGACGAACTCGGATTCCTCTCCCGGCGCCACCGCACCTGGTACGCAGCCCTTGGCAGGGCCGCCCGCGACTGGCCGGTGGCCGCCCGCAGACGGAAGGTCCTGCCCGTCCCCGCCAGTGAGGGGTCATGATGTTCAACCACCCGCCCAAGGAGTGGGGCCCCCTCGAATGGCTCGTGGCCGCGGTGGTGGTCATCGCCCTCGTCGCGGGCGCCGTCACCTGGAACAGCTCGCGCCCCGGCCCGTGCGGTGACGGCCTGGAGCAGATCGCCGGGGAGTGTGTCGGCGTCACCGACCACGCCTTTGACGCGGACGAGAAGACCAAGAGCCTCATCAAGGCCGTGGCGGACGAGAACGCCAGGGTGGAGCAGGGCTGGGAGAACCCGTCGGGCGGCAAGGCGCGCACTCCCTACGTACGCATCGCCCTGATGATGCCCTTCACGTCGGACGAGTCCAGCGCGATGACCGGCGACATGATCCGGCGCGCCCTCGCGGGTGCCCACGCGGCGCAGCTGGAGGCGAACAGCGCCAGCGGGCCGCACTACCAGCTGCTCTTCGCCCCCGACGGCAAGGACCTCAGCGAGTGGAAGCCCGTCGTGGACCGTCTCGCCGAGCTGACGCGGGACACGCGGGCCCCGCTCGTGGGGGTGACCGGCATCCCGAGCAGTACGACGGAGACCCGCGAGGCGGTCGCCGAGCTCACCCGGCGCGGCATCCCCACGGTCGGCCCGGTGATCACCGCCGCCTCCATGAACTCCCGGTACTTCTTCAAGACATCGCCCAACAACGAACAGTTCGCCAAGGCCCTTACCCGCTACCTCGACCGCTATCCGCAGGAGAAGAAGGGCCTGTTGCTCTGGGACAGCCGCGAGGGCGACGTGTACTCCCAGAACCTGCGTGAGGTCTTCGACCGGCACTTCGGCAAGACCTACGACCTGAAGAACCACAACTCCCACTACATCGGCTCGTCGGGCGACGATCAGGGCATCCCGCGGCGCTTCGCCGACGCCGTCGCGAGGATCTGCCGTGACAAGGCGGACACCGTCTTCTTCGCGGGACGCGACCAGGACCTGCCCGCCTTCATCAACCGCCTTGCCCATGAGGGTGGTTGCGACCGCGGCGGCGGCAAGCTGCGGATCCTCAAGGTCGGCATCGGCCTGGAGCCGACGCTCACCTCCGCCGATGCCGCACGCAGTCTGCACAGGGCCAACGCCACGATCGTCGACGCCTCGGCCTACGACCCCGCCTGGGCGAAGGCCACCGGCGAGGCGCCCTCGGGTTTCTCCCCCTTCCTCGCGCGTTTCAAGAAGATCGACAGCGAACACGAGCTGGGGGCCGAGCCCTTGAAGGACGGGTACGCGGCCATGTACCACGACGGGTTCGCTCTCCTCGCGTCCGCTGTCGACCGTACATACGGCGAGATCAACGAAGGTGGCGCGCACACCCCCGATCCGGCCCTGCTGCCCTCCACCAAGGACGTGTACAGCACGCTCACCATCTCGACCATCAATGGAGGGGCGTGCACCGGCTGTCTGGTCGGGGCGGGCGGCACCTACGGGTTCACAGGGCCGGGTGAGAACAACCAGTGGGCCGTCTGCAAGCCCGTCCCGATCATCGAGTTCCCGCCGGTCGCCCGGTCCGACGACAAGGAGAAGCTGCCGCTGTACCGGACGTACCGGGGGGACAAGGCGAAGAGCTGCCCGTCATGAACCGGGGAAGCCGCCGTACGGGACGGTGATCAGCTCCATGGCGTGGCCCGCCGGGTCCAGGAAGTAGACCCCCCGGCCGCCGTCGTTGGTGTTGAACTCGCCCGGCAGCTTCTGCTGCGGATCTGCCCAGTGCTCGATGCCGCGCGTCGAGATCTTCTCGTACGCCGCGTCGAACTCTTCCTCGGAGATGAGGAAGGCGTAGTGCTGCAGCGCGATGTCCTTCGCGGGGATGGTGGCGAAGTCCAGCGTGACTGCATTGCTCAGGGCCACCGCGATGAACGGGCCCCATTCAGAAGTGATTTCAAGGCCCAGAAGGTCCGTGAAGAATTCAGCGGACTCCCGGTTGTCCCGGGCGTGGATGATCGTGTGGTTCAGCTCGACCGACAAGGAATGCCTCCAGAAGGCATCTCCTGACACCTCCATGCCTCACCCAGCCGGTGACCGACACGCGATGTCGCCGTGGATCTTAGGCACGGCGACATCGCGCTGTCGAGTTACTTCCCGTGGGCGGTCATGACCCGCCGGCGGAAGGTCACCCTTCCTCCCAGTTCACGCTGCCGACACCCGAGCCGCCGAGGCAGCGAGCGCTCGACGTATCGGCCTTGCCCGCATTCAGGGTCTTCCATTCTCCGGTGGCGTCCGGCCATCCCCCACAGACCACCGTGACACGGAAGGCCGTCACGACACCGGTGTTGTTGGTGCAGTGCGCGTGACCCCAGTAGCCGTCGGTGTCCGTGGTGCAGTCGAGAACCTTGGCGGCCGCGGCCGGTTCCTGCTGCGCCGCCGCCGCACCCGTCGTGACGGCGAACACCGGCAGCGTGACGGCCACCATCGCTGCGAGCTGCTTGAGGGCGAGCCCGGTAAGACGGCGAGGCTTGTTCATGGGTCGGTCTCCTTCTGGATCTGCGTCGCGGTGCACTGGAAGTGCACCGCCGTCCGCACTCCTGTGATGCTTCCGAGCGGCCCTGTCATCCCGCTCACTCCATAGTCACTCGACACTCACCCCTCGTACTGCGATCATTACTCAACGTGACTGGGGTGAGGATCGCGGAGTTCGAGTACCGGCTCCTGGGGCCGCTTGAAGTGCTGTTCGACGGGAGGCCCGTGGTGATGCGGGCGGCCAAACAGCGGGCCCTTCTGGCATCGCTCCTGGTGGACGCCAACAAGGTCGTCTCCGCCGACACCCTGATCGACAGACTGTGGGACGAACCGCCGGACGGCGCCCGCAACGCCCTGCAGAACTACGTGCTGCGGCTGCGCCGCACCCTGAACGGCGGGCCGATCCGTACGTGCGCGGGCGGCTATCTCATCGACGTGCCCGACGAGGCCCTGGACCTGCACCGGTTCGATGCCCTGGTCGCCCGGGCCCGCGCCGCCGCGGCGGCCCAGGCGGCCGAGCGGGCTTCGGCGCTCCTCGGCGAGGCGCTGGCGCTGTGGCGCGGGGAGCCGTTCTCGGACGTGCCGTCGGAGCGGCTGAGACTGGAGGTCGTTCCGGCGCTGAACGAGCGGCGCATCGGCGCGCTCGAACTGCGCACCGACGCCGACTTCCAGCTCGGACGGCACACGGACGTACTGCCGCGCCTGCGCGAACTCACCGCCGCCCACCCGCTGCAGGAGCGCTTCTGGGCGCAGCGCATGCTGGCCCTCTACCGCTCGGGCCGGCAGGGCGAGGCCCTGGACTGCTACCGGACCGTCAGCGCCCTGCTGCAGGACGAGTTGGGCGTCGACCCGGGTCCGGAGCTGTGGCAGCTCCATCAGCGCGTGCTCACCGCGGACCTCTCCCTGACCGCACCGGCGTCGCCGGCGGGGCCACGGGCCGAGGGGAACCTGCCCGCCGAGACGACGACGTTCATCGGCCGGGAGAGCATCCTGCGCAGAACGCGGAAACTCCTTGAGAACGCCCGGCTCGTCACGCTCACCGGTCCCGGCGGAGTCGGCAAGACGCGCCTGGCGCTGCGCACGGCCGCCGAGGCCTCCTGGGCGTTCCCGCACGGTGCCTGGCTCGCGGACCTGGCGCCACTGACCGAGCCGCAGCTCCTGGACCGTGCGGTCGCCGACGCGCTCGGCATCCCCGACCAGTCACTGCGCCCCGGTACGGCGGTGCTCGTCGAGCACCTGAGGGAACGGCAGCTGCTGCTGGTCCTCGACAACTGCGAGCACGTCGCCGAGGCGGCGGGCCACCTCCTGAGTACGCTCCTTGCCGCGGCCCCGGGCTTGCGGGTCCTTGCCACGAGCCGCCAGGGCCTGCGCGTCCCGGGGGAGTACCTGCTGCCGGTTCCGCCCCTGACGGTCCCTCAGGACCGGGGTGCGCCAACGGCGTTGACGCGCTGTGAAGCCGTACGCCTCCTCGCCGACCGCGCCGAGGCCTGTGCCCCGCACTTCCGGATCACCGCACGCAACGAAGAGGCCGTGGGCCGCCTGTGCCGCCGCCTGGACGGCATTCCGCTGGCGGTCGAGCTGGCGGCGGTGCGCCTCGGCACGCTCTCGGCCGAGGAGATCCTGGAGCGTCTCGACGACCGGTTCCGGCTCCTCTCCGACACCGGGGCGCCCACCGGACCCCGGCACCAGCGCACCCTGCGCGGCGTCGTCGACTGGAGCCACGACCTGTGCGACGAGCGCGAAAGGAGCCTGTGGGCAGGGGTGTCGGTGTTCTCCGGCGGCTTCGACCTCGCGGCGGCCGAGGCGGTCTGTCCGGGCGAGGACATGGCCCGCGAGGACATCGTGGACGTCCTTGCCGCGCTGGCACACAAGTCGGTGCTCACCGTCGACACGACAGGCCCCCGGGCCCGGTACCGCATGCTGGAGACCCTGCGCCAGTACGGGCAGTCAAGGCTTCGGGAGCTCGGCCGGGACATCGCGCTGCGGCGGCGCCACTGCGCGTACTACGCGGACATGGCGGCGCGGGCCGCGGAGCAGTGGTGCGGGCCCGACGAGGTCGCCTGGCTGTCCCGGCTGCGCCTGGAGTCGCCGAACCTGCGGGCGGCCCTGGACTTCTGCGTCACGGGAGAGGGCGACGCCACGGCCGGCCTCGGGATCGCCGCGAACCTCACCCGCACCCGGTACTGGTTCTTCAGCAGCTCGCTGGGGGAGGGCCGGCACTGGCTGACCCGCGCGCTCGACCTCGCACCCCAAGCGCCCGCCCCGCTGCGGTCCGGCTGCCTGGCGCTCGCCGCCTGGATCTCACTGTGCCAGGGGGACCAGTCCGCAGCCGAGGGTTTCCTGGCCGAGGCCGTGCGGCTGGGTGGGGACATCACGGACGCCGAAGCACTGGGCGTGCTCTCCTACATGGAGGGCGTCTTCGCCTTCCTCATCCACGCGGACGTACGGTCCATCGCGCTCCTGGCAAGGGCCAGGGAACGCTTCCGGGCCGGCGGGCAAGTGGGCGACGCCCACATGGCGACCATGCTCTGGTCCATGGCGGAGTCCTTCTTCGGCGAGCGGGAGCCCGCGCTCGCGGCAGGACGTGAGTACGTGACCGAGGCCGACGCCCATGGCGCGGGCTGGGCGCATTCCTGGGCGCTGTGGGGCATGGCGCTGGCGGAACTCCGGCACGGCGACCCGCACCGGGCGGCGGAACTGTTCCGCGACTCCCTGCGCCGGCAGCGGTCCATCGGCGATCGCTGGGGCACCGTGTGGGGCGTGGAGGCCATGGCCTGGGCCGTCGCCGCCACCGGGGACCACGGCCGGGCCGCCCGCCTGATGGGTGCGGCGGACCGCCTCCTGCGGATGACCGGCGTCGCACTGACGGGCCTGCGGCCGCTGCACGACGCCCATGTCGAGACCGAGCGCCTGGTGCGCCGCACCCTCGGCGAGCGGGCCTACGCGGCGGCCTTCGCGGAGGGAGCGGGGACGCGGGATCCGTTGCGCCTTGCGCTGGGCGGGAGTGCGTGAGGGGTCGGTGAATGGGCGGCGGCGGGGAGCAGTTGACGGCCGCGCGCTATTTCCCGCCGACAGCCGGCCGCGTGCGGGCGGTCAGCGCCACGCCCGCCGCCGGAGGGGATCGCGGCGTTCCGCGATGGCGGTCAGGGCCTCACGCCAGACCTTGGTGCTGCGGTCGGCCGTCCGGCAGTGTGCGAGGACGTATGCGTCGGCTTCCTCGGTGCCCAGCGCGGCGAGGGCCCGCAGGGCGGCATGGCGGCAGTGGTACGGATGGTCATCGGCAAGGAGCGCGCCCAACGCCGCGGCGCTCTGGGGTGCACGCACCCGACCCAGCGCCTCGGCCACCATCACGTGGAGGCCCTCCGACAGGTCCGGCCCGGTCAACTGCATGAGCCCCGCGACCGCTTCGGGCCCGGGACACCGGGCGAGCGCGGTGATCACCTCACGGTCGACGTCGACGTCCTGCCGGAGCGGTTGCGTCAGAGAGGCGAGGACGGGTGCGGCGACGGCGCCCATCCCGCCCAGAGCGAGGACCGCGGCCCGCGCGATGTCGCGGTCGGGGTCCTGGGCGGCGAGCGCCCCCAGCGCCCGGGCCGCCTCGGGCCCCGGGAACCCGCCAAGCGCCTGCGCCGCCTGGAGCCGCACCGGATGCGACGGGTCGCGTACGGCGGCCAGGAGCCCCGGCAGCGATTCCGGTACGCCGATCAGCCCCAGCGCGTGCACGGCACGGGCCCGGAGCGTGCCCGACTCCTCCCCGTCCGCCGCCAGTACCGCGAGGCGTTCGGCGGCCGGTCCGTGGCGCAGCGCGCCGAGGGCGTCGGCGGCGGCGGTACGCAGCTTCGGCGCGCTCTCGTCGTCCAGGGCGGCAAGGAGTAGGGGCGCGGCCTCGGCGCATTCCAGCAGGCCCAACGCCAGCGCGGCGTACGGGCGTTGACTGTCCCCGCCCTTCCCGCCGAGGACCGCGAGCAGCTCACGGACGGGCGGCTGCGGCAGACGGGCCACCGCCCCCGCGACCGCCCCGCCGATCCGCGCGTCGCCCAGCGCGGCGAGCAGCGCCGCGGTGGCCTCCGCGCCGCCGAGTGCCCCGAGCGCCGAGGCCGCCGCCCTGCGCACGGTCGGCACGGCCGCCGGGTCGAGCAGCTTGATCAGGGTCGGTACGTCCCGGTAGTCGTGTGTCTCGCCGAAGAGGTCGGGCCGGTCCTGGATGAAGGCGCAGACCGTAACAGCGACGCAGGCGGGCGTCCGGTACTTGGCACGCCGCCCCGGCACGGAGTCCATCAGGTCGCCCCGCAGCACGTCTCGCCCCGTCTTGGTCCGGGCGAGGAGCTCGGCCGCGGGCGCCGCGGTCGCCGCGTCCGGATCGCGCAGCGCGCGCCGCAGCATGATCTCGGGGATCCAGCCGGCCGGTGGGGGCCAGGACTCCTCGGGGAGTTCGGTGAGTGCCTTGACGGCGGCCCTGCGCAGTTCGGGAGAGGTGCTCTCCGATTTCACGAGGAACAGCAGCGCCGCTCCCGTACGGGGATCGCGCATCGCGCCGAGCACCTTCACCGCATGCATCTCGTCACCGGGCAGCAGCGTCCAGAGCGCGGCCAGTAACGCGGGCACGGCTTCCGGCGGGCGCAGCGCGGCCACCGCGTCGAGCACCGGCTTCGAAGGGCGCGGCTCGGCCAGCCGACCGATCAGTTCCCTGACGACCTCGGGCCCGCCGAGGGTGCCAAGGGCCCGGAACAGGGTCTGCTCCTGACCGGAGTTCTCCACAAGACCGTCGCGCAGCCGCCGCAGCAGCAAGGGGACCGCGCGGCGCTCGCCGAGCTTCGCCAAGGGGGTGATGACCCACAGATGGAGATGGCGGACGTAGCTGCCCGGCCGCTCCAGACAGTCGAGGAGCGCGTCGGCGGCAGCCGGGCCACCGATGTCCCCGATCAGCTCGACGGCCGTCAGGGCCGTGATGAACTCGGCGGACCGCATGGCCAGGGACAGGCCCTCCACGTCCCCGGCGAGCCGCATCCGGACCAGGTCGGGACGTGCCGTGTCCGGCTCCACTCAGGCTCCCCGCCCCTGCTCCTGGTCCTCGTCCGCCATCGCCACGTACAGCGGAGTGCCGATGACGATCCGCAGTTCCCGGCCGTCCCGTCCGGTGACGGTTCCGTGCAGCAGCCGCCGGGCGAGGAACTCGCCGTATACGGGCGGCACCGTCAATGACTCGGAGAACAGCAGGACTTGGCGCATCGCCTCCTCTTCGTCGGCGTGACGCCCATGCGCCGGGGCGCTCTCCCGCGCGAGCTGGAACAGCGACGGCAGATTCGAGTAGGCCGCCTGGATCGTGTCGGGAGCCGTACGCTGCCCGATGAGATGGTGCCCCGACCCGATGAGTGCGACGACGGTGTCGCCCTCGCGCCCCGTCATGAACGTCGGCCCGGCGGGCGAGCCGTACCCCGCGATCCGCAGCCCCAGATCACCCCGGAACCAGGGTCTCGGCTCCGTCATCCAGCTGACGTCGAACTCCCGCTCCAGGTACGACTCGACGATGTCCAGCCGCTCGTACGTGCTCGTCGTATCGGCGCGCGACGACTGCACGGCGAGGCTCAGCACCTTCAGATCGACCTTCGCCTCGACAGCGAGACGCTTGAGCAGCTTGGGCGGGATCTGCTCGTACAGCATGGCCAGCTTGGTGCCGGAGACGTAGAGGTAGTAGCGCACGTCGTCAGGCGCGGTCCCGGGGGAGGGCCAGAAAGGCGGTCCAGGCATCCGGGGCCACGGTGAGCTGCGGGCCGCCGTCCGGGTTCTTGGAGTCGCGGATGTGTACGGCGGTGGGGTGGGCGGCGAATTCTAGGCAGGCGCCGCCTTGCTCGCTGCTATAGCTCGACTTGCGCCAGGCGTAGGCGACTTCGAGGCAGGCGCCGCCTTCGCTGCCGCTGTAGCTGGACTTGAACCACTCAAGCGCCGTGCTGCCGCTCATTGCTCTCCTAGCAGTTGGTCCAACAGACCCGTGGTGTGCTCGGGGTTGAGGGCCTGTGTCCGCAGCATCGCATATTTGTGGGTAAGGATCGCCACCTCGTCTGGATCAGCAACCAGTTGGCTTCCGCGTTGGGTCTCGGTGTAGGCGAGCCGCTGGTGTTCAGGTGTCTCAAGCAGCACGAACGGGCCGTCGAGGGCCGCATGAGTGGTGCGCCCGAACGGCATGATCTGCAAGACGATGCCCGGGAGTTCGGCGTACTCGCGCAGGCGGTGCAGCTGCTCGACGTAGACCGTCGGGCCGCCGAGTCGGTCGTGCAGCACTGCCTCCCAGATCACGAAGCTGGTGGTCGGTGGGACCTTGCGGTGCAGGATCTCCTGGCGCTCCACCCGCATCGCGACGAACTGCTCGAGTTCGTCCTCGTCGAGAATCGGGACGCGGCTGCGGAAGACCGCCCGCGCATACGCATCCGTCTGGAGCAGCCCGGGGAGCACCAGTCCCTCGTACCACGAGATCGCAATCGCCTCCCGCTCGCAGTCCAGATACTCCTCCGCCCACCTCGGGACCAAATCCACCTCCGGCATATTGTCGACGGCGGTCTCCAACGTCCGGTTGGTCCCCAGGAGTTCGTCCAACTGCACCGCGAGATCCATCTTCAGGGGCCTCCGCCCCTGCTCAATAGATGCAATCGCTTCCTCACTGATGACGAACCGCTCGGCCAGTGACCTCTGTGTGTACCCGGCCGCCTCGCGGTGGACGGCGAGCAGCGCGCCCACCATCCGCATCGCCGATGCGTTTCTCCGTGACCGTCGCTTTGGGCTGCTCATACGGACCAACTCCCCACCAGTGGCCGTGCGTTCACACAGCGAACCCGTACAGCTCAGCTGTACGGGTTCACGTACTGCTTCATGATGGCCACAGAGCGTGACTCTCGTCACGTGAACGACGAAACTCCACGCGAACGCCTCTACCGGCGCGAACGCCAGTCCGCCCCCGCCGCCCGCGCCTTCGCGAGCGCCGCGCTCGCCGACTGGGGGATCCGCGGGTCACGCGCGTACGAAATCACCGTCTGCGTCAGCGAGTTGGTGACCAACGCCCTGCTGCACGGCGTCCCGCCGGGGCGAGGGTTTCGGCTGGGCCTGAGCCTTTCCGGTGACGTACTCCGTGTCGAAGTGCACGACAGCGGAGGTGGATGGCCCCGACTCGCCGGCGGTGACGAAGGTGCCGACGAGTCGGGGCGCGGCCTGCTGCTCGTGGCGGCCCTGGCTGACAAGTGGGGGGTCGTGGCGCGCGAACCCGGCAAGACCGTGTGGTGCGAGTTCGCCCGGCAGGGGTCAGCGCCTGGTCGCGGCCACCGCGACGATGCCGCCCAGGACGGCGAGGGCCACGCACAGAGGCGAGTACAGGAAACTGTTCATGCGCTGGAACTCGGCGGCGGCTCCGGCGTTCATCAAGTACCCGCCCAGGCCGCGCGCGAGCAGGATCACCGTCAGGCCGTACATGCCCGCAAGCCGCAGCCAGTCCGGGCCGATCGCCGGGATGGACTCGTTGACCATGAGGGTGAGTGCGGCGGCACCGATCAGGGCCACGCCCACGAGGACGGTGCTCGACGCCGAGGGCATCTTGCCGTCGTCGACACCCGCGATCGTCTTGGTGAAGGTCATCTCGTCCTTCATCGGCCAGGTGGTGAACACCCAGACGAAGTGCATCAGGCCGATCGCCGCGAGCGCGATCGTCAGTACCCCCGGGACCACACTGCGGACCATGACTCCCCCTCGCCTCGTCCTCATCTATACGATGCCGTATAGATGAGGACCATGACTCCCCCTCGCCTCGTCCTCATCTATACGATGCCGTATAGATGAGAGCGTAACACCCATCTATACGGGGCCGTATAGATGGGTGGCCCGAGCGGAACGGAGCAGGTCATGGCGGTGGCTCGCACCCCGCGGCACAGATGGATCGACGAGGGGCTGAGCGCGCTCGCGAAGGGCGGCCCGGACGCCGTCCAGATCGAGGCCATCGCGAAGGCCCTCGGCGTGTCCAAGGGCGGCTTCTACGGATACTTCGCCGATCGGCGCACCCTGTTCGACGAGATGCTCGACCGCTGGGAACGCGAGGTCACCGAGGAGATCGAAGCGCGCGTGGAGAAGCAGGGCGGCGATGCGAAGGCGCGGCTGCGCCACCTGTTCGCGATCGTCGACACCGGGGACGGGCTCGACACGGACGTCACGACCGACCTGGCGATCCGCGACTGGGCCCGGCGCGATCCGGCGGTCGCCGAGCGCGTCCGGCGCGTCGACAACCGCCATATGGACTACCTGCGTTCGCTGTTCCGTGCCTTCTGCGCCGACGAGGACGAGGTCGAGGCGCGCTGCCGGATCACCTTCTCGCTGTACATCGCCGACCAGTTCATCTTCGCCGCCCACGGCGATCGCAGCCGCGCCGATGTCCAGGCGCTGACGACGAAGTGGCTGCTCGACTCTCCGCACCAGTGACATCGCGAGCGCGCCCCGGCTCATCGGCGGTGAAGCCGACGAACCGGGGCGCGGAATGCCGCTGGTGGGGTCAGGCCGCTCAGCCGAGCAGCTCCACCTCCGCGAGCGTCGCAGAGCCGTCGAGGACAAGGCGGTAGCGCTGGTACTCGCCCGCATCGTCCACGCTGAACGCCCGCGTCTGCTTGTCCCAGGCGAAGGACTCACCCGACCGCTTGTCCAACTGGTCCCACTTCTCACCGTCGTTGGACCCTTCGAGTACCCAGCCGCGCGGCGTGTCCCGTTCACAGCTCCCTCTCGGCGTGGCTGCCCTGGTCCTCGCTGGTCACGGTGACGGTTTCCGCACCCTCATCGCCGTCCCACCAGTCGGCGAATGCCTTGCTGAGGGCGTCGATATTCTGCTGGGTCTTGTTGTCCTTGTACGTGAGGTAGTTGGTCGAGACGGTGACGGCGCCGGATCCCTTCGCCCCGTATCCGATGGCGAGTTGGGTGATGTGCGGGGCGAGGCGTTCGCCGCTCGGGGAGTTCTTGGCGGCCCAGGAGCGGAATTCCTCCAGGAGGTTCGACGGCTTGTCACCGTCGTACAGTGTGGTCTTCTTCGCCGTCTTTCCGCCCTGCCCGAGAAAGCGCGCGCTCCCGGCCGCCGGATCCTCGTCCCACCATTCCGTGAACGCCTTTGCGAGCGGGCCGACTTGGTCCTCTGCCTCGCCCCAGGGGCCGTAGTCGGTGAGGACCTTGACCACCCCGTTGCGCTCACCGGGCCGGTAGTCGAGGCTGACGTTCCGGGCATGGCTCGCAAGGGTGTCGTCGCGCTTCGAGTCATTCGTCTTCAGCCACGTACGGAACCCGAGCAGCGGATTGGGGTTGTCCGGGTCGTCCTTCCGCGACGACCCATCTCCTCCGGAACACCCCACCGTCAGGAGCAGTGCCCCCGCCGCGAGCGCTCCCGCACGCGTCCTCTTCCCCACTGCATCTCTCCGATCAACCAGCTGGTGCAATACAACACTTACAGGGCAAGCAGCAAGTACCGCCCCAATCGACACATCGTTCGATCTATGCGTAACGTACCTTCTTGATTGATCTGTACCAATCGGGCCCCGGATGAGTGGGGTCCGTTTTTTGTGGGGGAACACCACTGTGAGAATGAAACGCACCCTGACGGCGATTGCTACCGCGGCCGCCCTCTGGGCCGCCGCGGGACCGGCCTGGTCCGCCCCGGACCCGACGCCGACGCCCACCACCACGGTCACGCCGACCCCGTCGGCGAGTCCGACTCCGTCCGCGACTCCGACCCCGTCGGCGACCCCGACCCCGTCGAAGTCGCCGTCGGAGACCTCGAAGTCGCCGTCCCAGGACCCTGACCAGGACCTGGCCCGCGAGCTCGAGGAGTTCTGGACGCCCGAGCGCATGGCCAAGGCCAAGCCGGTCGAGGAGCAGCAGGCCCGCGAGGCCGCGGCGGCCGAGGACGCCAAGAGGGACTCCCAGGGGGACAGGGAGGAGGCGGCTCCGCGCGAGGGCATGCTGCGTTCGCCCTCGCACACCTTCAAGGGCATCAAGGAAGTCGGCACCTTCTACTGGGCGCAGAAGGCGGGCAACGACTACCCGGACCGCTACGACTACCGCTTCTGCGGCGGCACCGTCGTCCCGTCCCCGGGCAAGAACCTGGTCGCGTCGGCGGCGCACTGCTTCGACAGCAATGACCAGAAGACGAACCTGGTCTTCGTGCCGCAGCACAGCGCGAAGAGCCCGATGCCGCACGGCATGTACCCCATCAAGAAGGGCCACATCTTCAAGGACCCCGGCTACACCGGGTCCAAGAAGAGCGAGGAGAACTTCACCGACGTCGACGTCGCGTTCCTCGCCACCGAGCCGCGCAGCGACGGCAAGGAGGTCGAGAGCGTCGTCGGGGCCATCCCAATGGGCTTCAACACCGGCTTCAGCCACACCGCGCACGCCATCGGCTACCCGTATCTGTACGGCGGCGGCAACTACAAGCCGAAGCAGGACCCGCTCAGCTGCACCACGCCGACGAAGAAGTACACCAGCGGCAACACCAAGGACAAGGACGGCCGGCTCTGGCGCGGCGGCACCTTCACCGAGATCCACTGCGACGGCTACGTCGGCGGCACCTCCGGTGGCCCCTTCATCACCGCGGGCGGCGAGTCGGCCAAGCTGATCGGCGTCACCGGCGGCTGGATGACCGGCGGCCACAGCGCCAACACCTCGTACTCGTCGTACTTCGACGGCGACGTGAAGCGGATCTACGACGCCGCGAAGGCGGGCAAGCAGCCGGCGAGCATCAACCCGCCGCCCATGGCCGACCCAGTGCTGCCCGGCGCCGGCACGTGGAAGCACGCCAGGTCCATAGCCAACGGCTATTTCGCCCTCGACGGCCCGGTCTCCGACGACCGGATGGACATGTTCGTCATGTGGTCCGACGGCGAGCTGAGCATCTACCGCGGTGCGGGCAAGGCCAAGAACCACTTCGACAAGGAGTTCAAGGTCCAGGGACCCAACGCCCTGTGGCGCGACCACGCCAAGCAGGTCGTCGCGGGCGACTTCACCGGTGACAACGGCTCCGACCTCATCGTCCGCTGGTCGGACGGCGAGGTGACGCTCTACCCGTCGGTCGATGAGAAGGGCTTCCACGGCGAGTACCAGCTGGCCGCCGCGAACGGCACCTGGAAGCACGCCGAGGCGATGACCTCGGGCCGCTTCGGCGGCAACAAGTGGCAGGACGACCTCGTCGTGCGCTGGTCGGACGGCGAAGTCACGCTCTACCAGAACACCGGCGACAACAAGAAGCTCGGCAAGGAGATCAAGGTGGTCTCGCCGGGCACCTCACTGGCCGGTACGTGGAAGCACGCCACCCAGATCACCGCGGGCGACTACTCGGGCGACGACACCTGGGACCTGATCGTGCGCTGGTCCGACGGAGAGCTGACGCAGTATCAGGACTTCACCGGCACCGGCTCTTCCTGGGGCGAGAACAAGTGGCAGGCCCCGAACGGCCTGTGGAAGCACGCCCTGGTCGTCAGCGGCGGCGACTTCACCGACAACCCCTGGGCCGATGACACCATCGTGCGCTGGTCGGACGGAGAACTGACCCTTTACGCCGACGGCAACGCCTCCGGCATCGGTTCGGAGAACCAGCTCGTGGCGCCCGCGTAACCGCAGGCGAAGCCCCCTTGAGCGCGGGGCGCGAGGGGCGGCGGCAACCTCGGGGTGTCCCCGCCCCTCTTCCCCTGTGGACGACCGGATGGAGACCGACCATGAACCGCCCCGCCGCGCTCTTGTGCGCGGCAGCTGTCTGCCTCGCCCTGTCGGCGTGCGACACGAAGCCCCCGGGCGACCCGGACACTGCCGTACGGGAGTCCCACCATCGCCTCCTGGAGCAGTTCCGCTCCTGGGCCCGTGACACCGGCGAGTCCCGCACCGCACGCCACGCGCAGGCCGTGTACACGGTCGAGCTCACCGATGCCGATGCCGAGGGCGCGTACGACGTCGAGGTGCAGACCGACCTCTCCGCGAGGTCGGCCGAGGCCAAGGTGCTCGCCGAACTCTTCCGCACCTGGTGGGACGGCGACGATGGCGACGGCACCGTGCGAGACCTCGTCATGCTCGACGCAAGCGGCAATCGCGTCGACGACCACCTGTTCCCGGCGCTCGGCAACGGCGGCTACGACGTCACGCACTACGCCCTGACCCTCGACTACACCCCGGAGGGCAACCACCTGACGGGCACCGCCGTGATCACCGCACGAGCCACCCAGGACCTGTCCCGCTTCACCTTGGACTTCGCGGGCCTGCGCGTGCGCCACGCCGAGATCGACGGCTCCGACGCCCGCTTCAGCAGGACGAAGGGCGAGAAGAAGAACAACAAGCTGACGCTCACTCCCGCCCGGCCCATCGGCAAGGGGGAGACCTTCAAGACCACCGTCCGGTACGGCGGGACGCCCCGGATGCTCACGGCGGACGACGGCGGTGACGAGGGCTGGATCGAGACGGACGACGGCGTGGCGGCTCTCGGCGAGCCCACCGGCTCCATGACCTGGTTCCCCGGCAACCACCACCCGTCCGACAAGGCGACGTACGACATCGACGTCACCGTGCCGTCCGACTACACGGCGGTCAGCAACGGAACGCTGCGCGAGACACGGCAGCGGGGGAAGCGCACCACCTACCGCTGGCACAACTCCGAGCCCATGGCGAGTTACGTCGCGACCGTCGTCACCGGAGTCTTCGACATCTCCACCAGCACGACGGACGACGGCCTGCCCGTCTACACGGCCGTCGACCCCGACGAGGCGGACGGGCCCGTCGACGTCCCCGACCTGGTGCCCGAGGTCGTCGACTGGGCCAGTGACCGCTTCGGCCCCTACCCCTTCTCCTCGACCGGCGCCGTCGTCGACCACCTCCCCGGCCTCGGCTACGCCCTGGAGACGCAGACCAAGCCGTACTTCGAAGAGGCACCGGACGCACGCCTGGTCGTCCACGAACTGGCCCACCAGTGGTTCGGCAACTCCGTCACGCCCCGCGCCTGGCAGGACATGTGGCTGAACGAGGGCTTCGCCACCTACGCCGAGTGGCTGTGGGACGAGGAGCACGGACACCGCAGCGCCCAGGAGACCTTCGACTCCTTCTACGACGGCACGCACCCGGAGAGCGAGGGCATCTGGGACTTCCCGGTCGCGGACCCGCCGAACGCCACCCGGGTCTCCGACTCGCCGGTGTACGGCAGAGGCGCCATGACGCTGCATCAGCTGCGCAAGGCGGTGGGCGACCGAACCTTCTTCGCCATCCTGCGCACCTGGACGCGCGAGCACCGGCACGGGAACGCCGACACCGAGCAGTTCATCGCGCTGTGCGAGAAGGAGTCGGGGCAGGACCTCTCGGACCTGTTCGAGACGTGGCTCTTCTCGGCGGACAAACCCCGGCGAACGTGAGCGGGGGCGGGAGTGAACTCGCCACTCCCGCCCCCGCGTTACGCGGATACCCCGCAGAGCCTGGTCAGCTCAGGAGCTCGACCTCCGCGAGCGTCGCGGCCCCGTCCGGCACGAGCCGGTAGTGCCGGTACGTCCCCGGATCGTCGACCGTGAAGACCCGGGTCTGGTGGTCCCAGGCGAAGGACTCACCGGACCGCTTGTCCAGCTCCTTCCACTTCTCGCCGTCGGCGGAGCCCTGGAGCACCCAGCCGCGCGGCGCCTTCGCCTTGTCGGACGACGACGTCAGCGTGTACTGCACGGCCTTGGTCGCCTTGGCGACCGGCAGCTCCACCGAACCGGCCGCCGAAGTGGCGTCCGTCTCCGACGAGTTGTCGAAGAGCGCGCCGTCACCCTTGATGGCGTCACCGCGAGGCGACGGCACCTTGTCGTCCTGCGTGATCGACGTCGGCTGGGCGTTCTTGCCCGTGCCCCAGGCCGACGGCTTGGGGCCCATGTCGAACTCCAGGACGCCACCCCGCGCGATCTCCTTGTGCGGAAGGGCAGTTGAGGTCCACTTCTTGCCGTTGACCTTCAGGCCCTGCACGTACACGTTCTTCGCGCTGTTCTTCGGCGCCTTGACGACCAGGTCGCGCCCGCCGTCCAGGTGCACGGTCATCTTGGTGAACTGCGGCGACCCGATGGCGTATTCACCGCTGCCCATCACCAGCGGATAGAAGCCGAGCGACGAGAAGAGATACCAGGCCGACTGCTCGCCGTTGTCCTCGTCGCCGTGGTAGCCCTGCCCGATCTCGCTGCCCGTGTAGAGGCGGGAGAGGACCTCGCGGACCTTCTCCTGCGTCTTGGACGGCTCACCGGCCGCGTCGTACATGTAGGCGGCGTGGTGGGCGACTTGGTTGGAGTGCCCGTACATGCCCATGCGTACGTCGCGTGCCTCGGTCATCTCGTGGATGACGCCTCCGTAGGATCCTGCGAACTCGGCGGAGCCGGTCTCCGGAGTGGCGAAGTACGTGTCCAGCTTGTCGCCGAGGCCGGAGCGGCCGCCGTACAAGTTGGCCAGACCGCGCGAGTCCTGCGGGGCGGTGAAGGCGTAACCCCAGGCGTTCGTCTCCGTGTAGTCGTAACCCCACACGCGCGGATCGAACTTGTCCGAAGGGACGCGCCACTCACCCTTCTTGTCCTTGCCCTGGAAGAAGCCCGGTGCGGAGCCTCCCCCCGCCGCCTTGTCGTCGAAGAGCTTCACGTAGTCCCGGGCACGGTTGAGGAAGTACTCCGACTCCTCCTTGTAGTGCTTCTTGCCCGTCTTCTTGAAGAGGGCGTCGCCCATGCGTGAGATGCCGTAGTCGTTGAGGTAGCCCTCAAGCGCCCACGACAGGCCCTCGTGGGTCTCGCTCGGGGTGTAGCCGAGGAAGGGCGAGGTCTCCATGCCCTTGCGGCCGACGCCCGAACTCGGCGGCACCACCGTCGCGTTCTTCAGGGCGGCGTCGTACGCGTCCTCGGCGTCGAAGTCGACTCCCTTGACGTACGCGTCGGCGAACGCGACGTCCGACGAGGTGCCCGTCATCAGGTCGGCGTATCCCGGCGACGACCAACGCGACGTCCAGCCGCCGTCCTTGTACTGCTGCACAAAGCCGTCGACCAGCTCACCCGCCTTCTTCGGCGTGAGCAGCGAGTACGCAGGCCACGTCGTGCGATAGGTGTCCCAGAAGCCGTTGTTGACGTACGGCTTACCGTCGACGATCTTCGCGCCGGTGTGGGTCGGGGTGTCAGGCCCGGTCTGCGGCGAGAAGGGGGAGGCGTACTGATACTTCGAACCGACCTTCTCAAAGCCGGAATTGGGGTACAGGTACAGCCGGTAGAGGCTGGAGTACAGCGTGGTGCGCTGGCCCTCGCTGGCGCCTTCCACCTCCACCTTGCCGAGGATGTCGTCCCACTGCTTCTGGGCACGGTCCTTGACGCGGTCGAACGACGTCCCGGACGGGATTTCCCGGTCGAGGTTGGCCTTGGCCTGGTCGAGGCTGATGAGGGAGGTCGCAAGGCGCAGGTTGACCGTGCGGTCCTTGCCGGGCTTGAAGCGCAGATAGCCGGTGACGTCACCGCCACCGCCGCCGTCGAGCTTGCCGCCGGCGGTCACGGGCGAGTCGAAGGTCCCGTACACGAACAGCCGCGTCGCGCCCGTCGAAAGCCCGGACTTGACGTCCGAGAAGCCGCTCACCACACCGCTCTCCTTGTCGAGGGTGAGGCCGCCCTTCTCCGAGACGTTGTCGAAGATGACACTCGCGTCGTCACCGGGATAGGTGAACTTCATCATCGCGGCGTGATCGGTCGGCGCCATCTCGGCCTTCAGGCCGTTCTCGAAGGTCACGCCGTAGTAGTGCGGGCGTGCCGTCTCCTTCTCGTGCCTGAAGGGCAGCGCCCGCTTGGTCCGTGATGCGCTCGGGGTGTCCTTGTCGACGGACGGCATCATCTGGAAGGTCTGCCGGTCACCCATCCAGGGGCTCGGTTCATGGCTTGCGCTGAACGCCTGAATGGTCGGCAGATTGTCCCCGTTGTTGCCGCGCGCGTAGTCGTACAGCCAGCTCAGGGACCCCGCGTTGGTCACCGGCGTCCAGAAGTTGAAGCCATGCGGGACGGCGGTGGCGGGGAACGTGTTGCCGCGGGAGAAGCCGCCGCTGGAGTTCGTGCCGCGGGTGGTCGATGCGTAGTCCGAGGGATGGGCCTTCGGCTTCGGCGGCGCCTTCTCCTTCAGCGATACGTCGTCCACCCACCCGCGGAACTTCGCAGGCCCCTTGGGGGAGTCGTACGCCACGAGCACCCGGTCGACGGTCTTGCCGCCGGCGACCTGCCCGATCCGCGACACGACGTTGTTCCACTGATTGACGTACAGACCCTTCGCGGCGCCCTGGCCCTGCGGGCTCAGCGGGAAGCCGTGCTGGTCCATGGCCTTGAGGTCACTCAGATAGGTGCCGTCGGTGAAGGCCAGGTCCAGGGACACGTTCGTGGCGTCGTAGTCGAGGTCGCCCTCGGCCATGGACGGGAAGACGCGATAGGAAAGTTCGGTGTCCCGGTGGATCGAGACGTTCACATCGAAGACCTTGTTGTACGAGTAGCCGCGGCCGTCCACCTTGTGGGTGCCGGCGTAGCGCAGCGCGCGCTTGCCGGTGAACCCGGCGCCCGACTTCGCGGTCGGCGACCCGCTGGGGCCCCGGTCGACGAGGGAGAGCATGTCCTCGGGGGCGGGTGCCTCGCTGCCGCCGACGGAGAGCTGGACGTCGGAGAGCTGGAGGGCGTCGGACGCGCCGTTGTTGGCGGTGACGTCGAGTCGGTAGTGGGAGTACGCGGTCGCGTTCTCGAAGTCGTACTTCTTCGTCTGGTGCCGCTGCGGGAAGGACTCGCCCTTGCGGGTGTCGAGGACCTTCCAGTCCTTGCCGTCCGTGGAGCCCTGCAGGGTCCAGTCCTTCGGGTCGCGCTCGGCGTGGTCGTTCGCCGAGGTCAGCGCGTACGTCACGACTTTCGCGGGCTCGTCCAGGTCGAACTCGGCCCAGCCGGTGGGTGCGAAGGTCAGCCATTTGCTGGTGGGTTCGCCGTCGACCAGGTTCTCCTTGACCTCGCCGCCGCCGGCGTTCTCGGCGCTGGCGCGGACCTCGGTGACGTGGTCGTTCACACTTCCGGGGATGCCGGAGCTGAACGCGCCGTTGACGCCGGCGGTGCGCTTCTTGCCGTCGGGTCCTGTCTCCACGGTGTTCAGCCAGTCGGGCTGGGCGTCGCCTTCTTCGAAGGAGGAGACGAACTCCTGGGCTGCCTTGGGCGGTTCCTCCGGCTTCGCGATGGCCGCGCCTTGCGCTGTCGCGACGAGCGAGAAGGCGGTGGCTGCCAGTAGCGCGGCTGAGTGGGGCCGGTGGCCGAGACGGTTCCGGTGACCTGGACGGTGTCTGTGCCGAGGTCTGTGTCCCATCCTCGAATCCCTCCCTGCGAGTTAGACAACGTTGTCAGTTCACTGCGCAAGGTCCAGTAGGGCGTCAAGTGGGTGGTGGTGTCAAGGCTGTTGGAGGGCTTGGTGGGGGGCGGGGGCCTTTGGTGGGCCGGTGGTGGTGTTCGTACCGGGGCCGCCCGGTTGTCCCGAGGTTGGCGGTTCCGGGCCGGGAGTCAAGGGCGCTCCTTCGTCGCGTCGGCTGCGCCGATTCCGCTTCGCTCCACCCTTGACACCCACCCCTCCACCGCGAGAAGCCATATGACCGGGCGGCCACGAAGCGGGGCTCACGGGGACGGATCCTTGGGTCATCCGGCTTCACGGCCGGGTGCGGACTAGTTCGTAGCAGCGCAGCCGGGTGGGAGGGTGCGCGGCCGGTCCGGGGATGGGTGCCGGTCTCGTCAAGCGTCTGGCGACCGGATCTTCCGGGGTGGACGTCACGGTGTGGGTGCAGGGCGATGGTGTGGGTGTGCGGCCGGTGCGGGCGCGGACGCCGGTCTCGTCGAGCGGGTGGCGGCCGGTGAGAAATGCCCCGAGCGGCTGGCCCGGCCAGGCCCGGCGCGTCCCCCGATCCACCGTGGCGCGCAGTCGCGCAGTCGCGCAGTCGCCGAGCAGCTGAGCCGCCGAGGTGTCGAGCCGCTGAGCCGCCGAGGTGTCGAGGTGTTGACTGGTCGGGCGGGCTGGTGAGCGGGGCTGTTGTCTCATTTGGCCGGGCGCAGCCCATGAATACAACTCGCGGCCCTCGACGGTTGGTCGGACCTGAGCTGGCCGGGGGGGGTGTGGGGAACCTACTTCGGCAAAGTTGCGTTTCGCAGCGCCGCGCGCCCCCCTTGTGCCAGAACACTACTTTTCCAAAGTAGGTCCCCCCACCCCGCCCGCTCATCCAGAAAGCGACGGCCACCCCGGAAGATCCGGCTCCGGTCGTCAGACGCTTGACGAGACCGGTGCCGGTCTCCGGGCTGGCCGGGAGGGAGGGGGTGTGGGGAAGCTACTTCGGCAAGGTTGTGTTTCGTGGCGGCGTGCGCCCTCTTGTACCAGAACGCAACTTTCCCAAAGTAGGTCGCCCCACCTGCCCATGACCGTGAGGGTCGCCCCGGAAGATCCGGCCGGTAGACGTTTGACGAGACCGGCACCGATCCCCGGGGTGGCCGGGAGAGGGGGGTGTGGGGGAGCTACTTCGGCGAAGTTGTGTTTCGTGGCGGCGCGCGCCCCCTTGTGCCAGAACGCAACTTTCCCAAAGTAGGTCCCCCACCCCCCCACTCATCCAGGAAGCGACGTCCACGCCGGAAGATCCGGTCGGTAGACGCTTGACGAGACCGGCACCCATCCCCGGACCGGCCGCGCACCCTCCCACCCGGCTGCGCTGCTACGAACCAGTCCGCACCCGGCAGGAAAGCCGGACGCCCCAAGGACCCGTCCCCGTGAGCCCCGCTTCGTGGCCGCCCGGTCAATTTGCTTCTCGCGGTGGAGGGGTGGGTGTCAAGGGTGGAGCGAAGCGGAATCGGCGCAGCCGACGCGACGAAGGAGCGCCCTTGACTCCCGGCCCGGAACCGCCAACCTCGGGACAACCGGGCGGCCCCGGTGCCAGTCAACCACCGGCCCACCGAAGCCCCCGCCCCCCGACGGCGCCCACGGCCGAATTTGCTCACGCCGTGAACGAACCACCCCACGTCTCCGCGAGGTCTCAACTCGGGAAAGACTGCTGGCCGAGCCTGTGTTCGATCTTGCTCTGCTGCCGAAGAGTGGACTATACCTATCGGCACCCTGAGTGGTGGCGGGTGCAAGCCCTTGCCATGGAGTTGCCGCACGTTCAGTACCACCCAAGCTTCAACTGACCCGCGGTGTCGGGCCCTTCGCCCCAGTGAGCCGGCGGGGTCCCGCACACCGCCTGAGTCCTGGAGAAGGCGAGGACTTGAGCATGGGATCCACCAGCTTCAACCGTCGTGACGTGATGAAGAAGGCGGCAGCGACCAGCCTCCTTGCGGTGCCGGCCGTCGGCGCGCTGAGCTCGTGCGCCAGCGGGGGCGGCGAGGAGAACAAGGCCGAAAAGGGCGAGAAGTCCAAGAAGAACCCGCTAGGCGTCAAAGCCGATGCCGCGCTCGGGGTCTACATCTTCAATGGCGGATACGGCGACAAGTACGCCCAGTTCGTCACCGACATGTACCAGGAGAAGTACCCGAAGTCCGACGCGGACCAGAAGGCCACCACGAAGATCGCCACCCAGCTGCAGCCGAAGATCGTCCGCGGCAAGCCGACGGCGGACGTCGTCAACAACTCCGGCGCCGACCAGATGAACATCGGCAAGCTGGTCCACAACAAGCAGGTCGCCGACCTCGGCGAGGTGCTCGACGCCCCCTCGTGGGACGACCCGAACGTCAAGGTGCGCGACACCCTGGTGCCGGTGGTCGAGACGATGGGCCAGTTCGGCGGCAAGGAGTGCTACCAGCTGAACATCGCCGTGACCGTCTACGGCAACTGGTACTCCAAGAAGCTGCTGGAAGAGGGGCTCGACTCCGAGTACCCGAAGACCTGGGACGAGATGCTCGCGGTCTGCAAGAAGGCCAAGGGCAAGGGGATCCATGGGTGGAGCTACCCCGGCGGTCACCCCCGTTACATGTTCTTCAGCATGTATGCCATGTTCGCGCAGCGTGGTGGGAGTGACGTCATCGATGCCATGGATTATCTGGAGCCCGGTGCCTGGAAGCACGACGCCGTCAAGGATGTGTTCGAGGCCTGGGAAGAGCTCGTATCCAAGAAGTACGTGCTGACCGGCTTCGACGGCACCGAGGCGCACACGGAGATGCAGACCGCCTGGACCAAGGGCGGCAAGTGCCTCTTCGTACCCAATGGCTCGTGGGTGGAGAACGAGGCCAAGGACACCACCCCGAAGGACTTCCAGATGACGGTCGGTGCGACGCCGTCCCTGGATTCGAGCGACAAGATGCCGTTCGGCACGCTCTACGCCCCGGCCGGCGAGCCGTTCATCGTCCCCTCCAAGGCCAAGAACGTGCAGGGCGGCCTTGAGTGGCTGCGGATGATGTACAGCAAGGAGGCCGCCCTGAACCTGTTCAAGGAGGTCGGCTCGATCCCCGCGGTCAAGGGCGCCGTCGACGGCCAGAAGCTGCCGTCCGGCACGGCGAGCGCGAAGGCGGCCATCGAGGCGGCCGGCGACAACGTCGTCATCCCCAAGTTCTACGACTGGTACAACGAGCTGTTCCGCGAGGACTTCAACAACATGATCGCCAAGTTCATGCTGGGCCAGATCGGCACCAAGCAGGCGATGGACACCATGGAGAAGGCGTCCGAACGGATCCTGAAGGACCCGGACGTCAGCAAGGTCAAGAAGGCCTGAGGGGTATCCGAGAGGCACGGGACCGGGAACGCGGGCACGTGAGTGAGGCGGGGCGGAGGGGCATGACGACTGACACCCGGGTGGACGATCCCCCACCTTCGGAACCTTCGAAGGAGGCGGCGGCGCCGAGCGGCCCACCCAAGGCGCCGAACCAGCTGCTGTTCCTCCTGGCGGTGGTGCTGCCGCCCCGCTTCACGCCCGACAGCGTGCGCTACGACCGGCGCTACCGCACGCTCGACAAGTACCGCTTCATCGCGGGCTTCCTGGGCCTGCCCCTCGCGTTCTACTCCCTGTTCGTCATCTCACCCTTCGTGCAGGCGATCTACTACTCGTTCACCGACTGGTCCGGCGGACCGGTGGCGAACTTCATCGGCTTCGACAACTTCACCAAGATGTGGGACGACGAGCGCTTCTGGGACTCCCTGGAGATGAGCGTCGCCCTGGCGGTCATCGCCCCGCTCGTCACGCTCGTACTCGGCATGTTCTTCGCCTACATGATCACGTCGGGCGGCCGGCACCGTAAGGGCCAGGCCATCGCAGGGGTCGCGGGATCGTCGTTCTATAAAGTCGTCTACTTCTTTCCGCAGGTCCTGTCGGTGGCCATCATCGCCGTGGTGTGGGGGCGTGTCCTCAACACCAACAGCGGGCTGATCAACGGCGGGCTCGACAAGGTGGGCATCGACGGGCCCGCCTGGCTCGGCGGCGACCGCTCCCTCGCCCTCATCGCCGTACTCGTCGTGCTCTCCTGGAGCTTCGTCGGTTTTTATGTCGTGCTGTTCTCCGCGGCCATGGGGGCGATCCCCAGGGACATCTACGAAGCCGCGCTGCTCGACGGCGCGGGGCGGGGGCGGACTTTCTTCAGCGTGACGCTTCCGCTGATCTGGGACACCGTGCGCACCGGCTGGATCTATATGGGGATTCAGGCACTCGACTCGTTCGCCATCGTGTTGGTGATGGTGCCCGAGCATGTGCTGAAGGTGACTCCGGTCTTCCTCTACGAGCGATTCCGGGACGGCCAGTACGGCTATGCGACCGCCATCGGCGTCGTCCTCCTCGTCCTCAGCATGGCGTTCTCGCTGATCGTCATGAGGATCGGGAATCGCGACCGGATCGAATACTGAGACCGCGGGAGCCACTGCATCATGACCACGAACACCACCGCGCCCCGCAAAGAGACCACCGACTCGCCCCGCAGGGACGGGGGTTCGGCGGGCGGCGCCACGCTGAACGTCTTCTCGCACGCCTTCCTCGTCCTGTGGGTGGTGCTCGCGGCGGGCCCGCTCGTCTGGGTCGCTCTCACGGCGCTGCGCCCCTCGGTCGAGATCCTCAGCGACCCGATGGGCTGGCCGTCCTCCCTGCACTGGGAGAACTTCAGCAACGCGTGGACCGAGGCCAGCATCGGCCAGTACGCGCTCAACTCGCTGATCATCCTGGCGGGTTCACTCACCGGCACCATGCTGCTCGGGTCGATGGCCGCGTATGTGATCGCCCGATTCACCTTCCCGGGCAACCGGTTCATCTTCCTGCTCTTCGCGGGCGGCATGATGTTCCCGGTCATCCTCGCCCTGGTCCCGCTCTTCGCGGTCATGGAGAACTTCGGCCTTTTGGACACCCGGCCAGGTCTGATGATCGCGTACATCGCCTACTCGCTGCCCTTCACCGTCTTCTTCCTCACCTCCTTCTTCCGTACGCTGCCGACGGGCGTCCAGGAGGCGGCGATGGTCGACGGGGCCTCGCACACCCGCACGTTCTTCCAGATCATGCTGCCGATGGCCAAGCCGGGCCTGGTCAGCATCGGCATCTTCAACTTCCTCGGCCAGTGGAACCAGTACCTGCTTCCGCTGCTGCTCAACAACGAGGAGGAGAGCAGCTATGTGCTGCCCCAAGGCCTCGCCAACCTGGCCGTGACGCAGGGCTACCGGGGCGACTGGGGGGCGCTCTTCGCGGGCCTGACGATCGCGATGCTTCCGGTGCTCGTCGTGTACGCCGTCTTCCAGCGACAGGTGCAGGCGGGCCTCACCGCGGGCGCTCTCAAGTGACCCCGACAGCGGGTGATTTCAGCTTGGCCACGAAAGTGGTCTAGGCCTGTCGCGCCAATTCCGGCCGTGAGTAATGTCGGCGCCACGGCGCCGCGGGGGGTCCTTTGCCCGCGTTCAAGTCGACACCGATGTCGAAGGGTTGAACAGCATGAGGAAACGAGTAATCGCCACCGGTGCGGCAACGCTCGCGATGGCACTGGGACTTACCGCCTGCGGCGGTGACAGCGACAGCGGCGACGGCAAGACCATCAAGATCGTCGCCGCCGACTACGGCGACAAGGCCTCCAACGCCTCCAAGATCTACTGGAACGACGTCAAGAAAGAGTTCGAGAAGGCCAACAAGGGCTACAAGGTCGACGTCCAGGTCATCAACTGGAACGAGATCGACAAGCAGGTCAAGAACATGATCCAGGCGGGCGACCAGCCCGACCTGCTGCAGACCGGCGGCTACGCCGACAAGGTCGCCGACGACCTGCTCTACAAGGCCGACGAGGTCCTCTCTCCCAAGACCAAGGAGAACCTCATACCGACCTTCGCCAAGGCCGGCGAGGTCGACGGCACCCAGTACGGCATCCCGTGGGTCTCATCGAGCCGCGTCATGTTCTACAACAAGGCCGTCCTGAAGAAGGCCGGTGTGAAGACGCCGCCCAAGACCTGGGACGAACTCGCCGCGGCCGCAAAGAAGATCAAGGACTCCAAGGCCGCCGAGACCCCCTACGCCCTGCCGCTCGGCCCCGAGGAGACCCAGGGCGAGACGATGATGTGGGAGCTCGGCAACGGCGGCGGCTACACCGACGCGAGCGGCAAGTACACGCTCGACAGCGCCAAGAACGTCGAGACCTTCGAGTGGCTCCAGAAGAACCTGGTCAAGCCCGGCCTCACGTACTCCAACCCGGCCTCCACCGACCGCAAGACGGCCTTCGCGGACTTCGCGGCCGGCAAGGTCGGCATGCTCAACGGCCACCCGAGCCTCATCCAGATGGCCAAGGACGGCAAGGTCGACTACGGCGTCGCCCCCATCCCCGGCAAGGCGGGCCCGCTGGACAGCACCCTCGGCGTGGCCGACTGGATGATGGCGTTCAAGGACGGCGGCGCGGAGAAGGAGGGCGTGAAGAAGTTCCTGGACTTCACGTACTCCAAGAAGATGCTGGCCTTCGACGAGATGTACAACCTCATGCCGGTCACCCAGGACACCCTCAAGGAGATGCAGGGCAACGGCAAGCACAAGGACCTGGAGCCGTTCTTCGAGGTGCTTCCGAACGCCAAGTTCTACCCGCTGGGCGACACCTCGTGGGACGTCATCTCCGCCGAGATGAAGAAGACCGGCGGCAAGGCGGCGGCCGACGACCCGAAGTCGGTCCTCGGTGATCTGCAGAAGAAGGCGGAGGACGCGGCGGCCGCGGCCAAGTAGCAGACAGCCGACCCCCGTTCGCTCCGTTCACAAGGAGTCCTTGTGTCACTGAAGGCCCCTCCGCCCCCGGCCGACACCGGCCGGGGACGGGGCGGGCGCGCACCCAGGCCGGTCAGCCGGCGCAGCGGCATCGCCAGGCTCGGCCCGCTGCCCTGGATAGCGCCCGTCATCCTGCTGATCCTCGCCGTGGTCGTCTGGCCGGTCGTCGAGCTGATCCGCACCTCGTTCCTCAATGTGTCCATCGCCGGTGTCGTGCGCGGCAGCGCGGGAACCGACAAGTTCAAGAAGCTCTTCGAGGAGAGCGACTTCGGCTCGGTGCTCTTCTGGACGACCATCTGGACGGTCGTCGTCGTGAGCGTCACGATGCTGCTCTCGCTCGGCCTCGCCCAGCTGTTCAACCAGAAGTTCCCCGGCCGCCGCATCACGCGCTGGGCGCTCATCGCCCCCTGGGCGGCGTCCGTCCTGATGACCGCCATCGGCTTCAAGTGGATGCTCAACCAGACCGCGGGCGTGCTCAACACGGTGATGCTCGACCTCGGTCTCATCGACAAGTCCAAGGACTGGCTGGGGTCTTCGGACACCGCCTGGCCGTGGATGATGGCCGTCGCCGTCTTCGTCTCGCTGCCCTTCACGACGTACACGCTGCTCGCCGGACTGCAGACCGTCCCGCAGGACGTCTACGAGGCGTCGCGGATCGACGGGGCCGGCGGCTGGCAGACGTACCGGCACATCACGCTGCCGATGCTGCGGCCCGCGTTCCTCGTTGGCGTGGTCATCAACCTCATCAACGTCTTCAACTCCTTCCCGATCATCTGGGCCATGACGCAGGGCGGTCCGGGCTACGACACCTCCACGTCGATGGTGTTCATGTACAAGCTGAAGGAGACCGACATCGGTGAATCCGCTGCGATGTCGGTGGTCAACTTCGCGATGGTCGTGGTGCTCGTGCTGATCTTCCTGAAGGTCAGCCGGTGGAACGAGGAGGACTGATGGCCACCGCGACGGCGACCCGGACCGGGTCGCAGAAGTCCCCCAAGCCCCCCAAGCCCAAGCGCACCTTCCGGCCGCGCACGTTCGTCATCACCGTCGTCGCCTGGGCGCTCGCGGCGCTCTTCCTGGCGCCGTACCTGGAGATGGTGATCACGGCCCTGCGGCCCAAGAGCGAGCTGCGGGACCGCACGTACCTGCCCCAGAACTTCGAGTGGGCGAACTTCATCGACGTATGGAAGGAGTCCGAGCTCGGCCAGAACCTGCAGGTCACCCTGTTGGTCGCGGGCGGGGCGACGCTCCTGGTGCTGCTCGTCTCGCTGCCTGCCGCCTACTACACGGCACGCATGCGCTACCGGGGGCGCAAGGCCTTCCTGCTGCTCGTCCTGGTCACGCAGATGTTCCAGCCGACCGCCCTGCTCGTCGGTCTCTACCGAGAGTTCCACCAGCTGGACATGCTCAACTCGGTCTGGACGCTGATCATCACCAACGCGGCGTTCAACCTCGCCTTCGCGGTGTGGATCCTGACCGCCTACATCAGCTCGATCCCGCCGGAGCTGGAGGAGGCCGCCATGGTGGACGGCACCAGCCGCTTCGGCGCCATGGTGAAGGTCACGCTGCCGCTCGCGCTGCCCGGTGTGGTGACCGCGGTGATCTTCACCTTCATCACCTCCTGGAACGAGTTCGTGATGGGGCTCACGCTCACCACGGAGCCCGACAAGCAGCCGCTGACCGTCGGCATCAACAATTTCATCGGCGCCTACACCGTGGAGTGGAACTACCTCTTCGCGGCGTCGGTGGTGGCGATCGTGCCGGTCATCGTGCTCTTCGCCTTCATCGAGCGGCATGTCGTCTCGGGTCTCACGGCGGGCTCGGTCAAGTAACGGATCGGCCCCCGCAGGCCGGGTCTGGGTGGTTTGGGGTGTATCCCGGTCACTTGGACCCGGCCTGTCCGGCTGTTGGGCCGGGGAGATTTCCGTCAAGGACTTGACTGCGCTAACCCCTTCAGCAGAGCTTGGAGTTCACAACTTGTACGGGCGGCGACGAAGCCGTTACGTACATCGGCATACGGAAAAGGGTGGCTGAGTCAATGGAGACTCCGGGGTCGCAGTCGTCGCTGCACCGGGCCAATCTTGAGCGGGTCGTACGCGCCGTACGGCTCGCCGGTTCGCTCACTCAGGCCGAGATCGCCAGGACGACCGGCCTGTCCGCGGCCACGGTCTCCAACATCGTCCGGGAGCTCAAGGACGGCGGAACGGTCGAGGTCACGCCCACCTCGGCAGGGGGCCGCAGGGCCCGCAGCGTCTCGCTCAGCGGCGACGCGGGCATCGTCATCGGCGTCGACTTCGGGCACACGCATCTGCGTGTGGCCGTGGGCAACCTCGCCCACCAGGTGCTCGCCGAGGAGTCCGAGCCGCTGGACGTGGACGCGTCCGCCGCGCAGGGCTTCGACCGGGCCGAGCAGCTGGTCAGCAGGCTGATCGCGGCCACCGGCGTGGACCGCGCGAAGATCGCCGGGGTCGGTCTCGGTGTGCCGGGGCCGATCGACGTGGAGTCCGGGACGCTCGGCTCGACGTCGATCCTGCCGGGCTGGACCGGCACCAAGCCCGCCGAGGAGCTGGGCGGCCGCCTCGGGGTGCCCGTGCACGTCGACAACGACGCCAACCTCGGAGCGCTCGGCGAGCTGGTCTGGGGGAGCGGCCGCGGGGTCAAGGACCTGGCGTACATCAAGGTCGCGAGCGGTGTCGGCGCCGGCCTGGTGATCGACGGCCGGATCTACCGCGGCCCCGGCGGCACGGCGGGCGAGATCGGGCACATCACCCTGGACGAGTCGGGCCCGGTCTGCCGCTGCGGCAACCGCGGCTGCCTGGAGACCTTCACCGCGGCGCGGTACGTCCTGCCGCTGCTGCAGTCCAGCCACGGCACCGATCTGACCATGGAGCGCGTGGTGGCCCTCGCGCGGGGCGGCGACCCGGGCTGCCGCCGGGTGATCGCCGACGTCGGACGGCACATCGGCAGCGGTGTGGCGAATCTCTGCAACCTCCTGAACCCCAGCCGGGTCGTCCTCGGCGGCGACCTCGCGGAGGCCGGTGAGCTGGTCCTGGGGCCCATCAGGGAGTCCGTGGGGCGCTATGCGATCCCCAGTGCGGCACGCCAACTCTCCGTGCTTCCGGGGGCACTTGGTGGGCGAGCGGAAGTGCTCGGCGCCCTTGCCCTCGCGCTCAGCGAAATGGGCGATTCGACCCTTTTGGACGGGTCTCTCCCTGCGTCTGCACCTGCCTTCACTTAGATAACGCATGGCACCGTTGTCATCTCGTTAAGGATTTACTCCTTGACGCTGGTGTGGCGGCCGAGTTGACTTCGAGCCACCTCGGCCGCAACGACGCGGCCACGTCAGGGAGGTTCCCAAATGAACACGCGTATGCGTCGTGCCGCCGTTGCCGTTGCCGCCACCACCATGGCCGTCACCCTTGCCGCCTGTGGCAGTGCCAAGGAGTCCGGCGGTGACAAGGATGAGAATGCGGGCTCGAAGAAGGGTGACGCGCTGAACATAGGTCTGCTCCTGCCGGAGAACCAGACCGCGCGTTACGAGAAGTTCGACAAGCCGCTGATCGAGAAGCACATCAAGGAGCTGACCGACGGCAAGGCCAAGGTCACCTACGCGAACGCCAAGCAGGACGCGACCGTACAGAACCAGCAGGCCGACACCATGATCACCAACAAGGTGGACGTGCTGATCGTGGACGCCGTGGACTCCAAGGCGATCGCCGGTTCGGTCAAGAAGGCCAAGGACGCGGGCATCCCTGTCGTGGCGTACGACCGCCTTGCCGAGGGCCCCATCGACGCGTACACCTCCTTCGACAACGAAGAGGTCGGCCGCGTCCAGGGCAAGGCCCTCCTCGAGGCCCTCGGAGACAAGGCCAAGGGCGGCCAGATCGTGATGATGAACGGCGCGATCACCGACCCGAACGCCAAGCTCTTCAAGAAGGGCGCCGAGTCCGTGCTCAAGGGCAAGGTCAAGGTCGGCAAGTCGTACGACACCAAGGAGTGGAAGCCGGAGAACGCCAACGCCAACATGGAGGGCGCGATCTCGGCCCTCGGCAAGGACAAGATCGACGGCGTCTACTCCGCGAACGACGGCATGGCGGGCGGCATCATCACCGCCCTCAAGGCCGCGGGCCTCTCCAAGCTCCCGCCGGTCACCGGCCAGGACGCCGAGCTCGCCGGAGTGCAGCGCATCGTCGCGGGCGAGCAGTTCATGAGCGTCTACAAGTCCTACCCGGCGGAGGCCAAGGTCGCCGCGGAGATGGCCGTCGCGCTCGGCAAGGGCGAGAAGCTCGACTCCATCGCCAAGACGAAGGTCGACAGCCCCACCACCAAGGGCGTCCCCACCGTGCTCGTGCCGGTCGTCTCGCTGACCGACAAGAACATCAAGGAGACCGTCATCAAGGACGGGATCTACTCCGTCGACGAGATCTGCACGGCCAAGTACAAGGCCGACTGCGGCAAGGTCGGCCTGAAGTAAGTCCCCCGCTTTCCACGGGACTTCACCACCATTGAGGCCTGTCCGGTGCTCCGCTTCAACAGCCCCGCAGCTATGGCGGGGCGCCGGACAGAAACACCCTCTGGTCTTCGCGTTCTTCTGCTCCGCTCGTACTTCTCGTACGTCTCGTATTTCTCGTTCTCTTCTGTTCAACCTCCCGCCGGTCAGGCGGCGAAGGAGATGGTTCACGTGTCCGCTACGCCCGTGTTGGCGTTGCGCGGGGTCTCCAAGCGATTCGGTGCCGTCCAGGCGCTCACCGACGTAGAGCTTGAGGTCCGTGCCGGTGAGGTGGTCGCCCTGGTCGGCGACAACGGCGCAGGAAAGTCCACGCTGGTCAAGACGATCGCCGGCGTGCATCCCATCGATGACGGTGTCATCGAGTGGGAAGGCAAGAGCGTCTCGATCAACAAGCCGCACGACGCCCAGAACCTGGGCATCGCGACCGTCTACCAGGACCTCGCGCTGTGCGACAACATCGACGTCGTAGGCAATCTCTACCTCGGGCGTGAGCTGCGCAGGCGCGGCGTGCTCAACGAGGTGGAGATGGAGCGCCGCGCCCGCGAGCTCCTCACCACGCTGTCGATCCGCATCCCCAGCGTCCGCATCCCGATCGCCTCGCTCTCCGGCGGTCAGCGCCAGACCGTGGCGATCGCCCGCTCGATGCTGGGCGAGCCCAAGCTCGTCATCCTCGACGAGCCCACAGCCGCCCTCGGCGTCGAGCAGACCGCCCAGGTCCTCGACCTGGTGGAGCGGCTGCGCGAGCGTGGCCACGCGGTCATCCTCATCAGCCACAACATGGCGGACGTCAAGGCCGTCGCGGACAAGGTGGCGGTGCTCCGGCTCGGCCGGAACAACGGAGTCTTCGACGTGAAGACCACCTCGCAGGAAGAGATCATCTCCGCCATCACGGGCGCCACGGACAATGCCGTGACCCGTCGCGCGGCGCGCAACGTGGAGGTCCAGAAGTGAGCATCGAGAAGACCTCCACGCCCGGCGACGCACCCGTCGACGCCCCGGCCGCCGCGGCCGACGCCGTCACCGCCGTCGACCCCCGCCTGCTCGTGCGCGAGCAGGGCTTCGCCGGATACATCACCGAGTTCAAGCGGAAGATGCGCGCCGGTGACCTGGGCTCCATCCCGGTCGTCGCGGGCCTCATCATCATCTGGGCGATCTTCGCCTCGATGAACTCGCGCTTCATGACCGCGGAGAACCTCAGCAACATCTCCGTCGCCATGGTCGGCACCGGCATGATCGCGGTCGGCATCGTCTTCGTGCTGCTGCTCGGCGAGATCGACCTGTCGGTCGGCTCGGTCAGCGGTGTCGCGGGCGCGGTCGCCGCCGTGCTCGCCGTCACGCACGGCGCACCCGAGTGGATAGCCCTGATCGTCGCCGTCCTCACCGGCACCGTGATCGGCACCATCCACGGCTTCTTCTTCGCCCGCATCGGCGCCCCGGCGTTCGCCGTCACCCTGGCAGGCCTGCTGTTCTGGCAGGGCTTCATGCTCCAGATCCTGGGCGACAACGGCACGATCAACCTGGACTCCGAAGGCCTGATCGCCAAGCTGACCTCGTACTACTTCACGGACGTCGCCGCGGCCTACGGCCTCGCCGTCGTCGCGGTCGTGGCGTTCTTCCTCTCCTCCTTCCTGGACAGCCGCCGCCGCGAGGCGGCCGGAGTCCCGTCAAGGCCGCTGAGCGAGATCGTCGTGCGCACGGTGGTCCTGGCCGTCGTGGCCTTCGCCGCCGCGATGATGTTCAACCAGTACAAGGGCCTCCCGCTGGCCCTGGTGATCTTCCTGGTGGTCCTGGTCGGCACCGACTTCGTGCTGCGCCGCACGGGCTACGGCCGCAAGATCTTCGCCCTCGGCGGCAGCGTCGAGGCGTCCCGCCGGGCCGGTATCAACGTCACCCTGATCCGTACGTCGGTCTACGCGATCGCCGGTACGTTCGCGGCGGCGGGCGGCCTCTTCATGGCCTCCAAGATCGCCGCCGCCAACCAGGGCGCCGGCACCGGTGACCTCCTGATGAACGCCATCGCGGCGGCCGTCATCGGCGGCACCAGCCTCTTCGGCGGCCGCGGCCGCACCTGGAACGCCCTCCTGGGCGTCATGGTGATCACGTCCATCCAGTACGGCCTGGCACTCGAAGGCATTGCGACGCCGGTCCAGTACATGATCACCGGTGGCGTACTGCTCGCCACGGTCGTGATCGACTCCGTGACCCGCAAGACCCAGAAGACGGCAGGCCGCGCCTGACCTGCCCGAACCCTGATCGGGGGCTGCCCGGTACCGCAATGGCGCGGTGCCGGGCAGTTCTCTGTCTACCGCCGATCGCGTGACGCACAACTCCCGGCCCGGACGCCGCCGTCAACTGCGGAACATTAGACTCATCAGGCCCGGGCAACATCCGGGCAACGCTTGAACAGCTCTACTGCAAGGAGGCACGGGTGCCGCTGCTGACCCGCATCAGGGGACCGCGCGATCTGGACCGGCTCAGCCAGGAGGAGCTGATCCAGCTGGCCGACGAGATCCGCACCTTCCTCGTCGACGCAGTCTCCAAGACAGGCGGCCACCTCGGCCCCAACCTCGGCGTGGTCGAGCTCACGATCGCCATGCACCGCGTCTTCGAGTCCCCCCAGGACAAGATCCTCTACGACACCGGCCACCAGAGCTACGTACACAAGCTGCTCACCGGCCGCCAGGACTTCTCGAAGCTGAAGATGAAGGGCGGCCTCTCCGGCTACCCCTCGCAGGCCGAGTCCGACCACGACGTGATCGAGAACTCGCACGCCTCCGCCGTCCTCGGCTGGGCCGACGGTCTCGCCAAGGCCAATGAGCTGCGCAAGAAGGACGACCACGTCGTCGCCGTCATCGGCGACGGCGCGCTCACCGGCGGCATGGCCTGGGAGGCCCTGAACAACATCGCGGCCGCCAAGGACCGCCCCCTGGTGATCGTCGTCAACGACAACGAGCGCTCGTACGCGCCCACCATCGGCGGCCTCGCCAACCACCTGGCCACCCTGCGCACCACGGACGGCTACGAGCGCTTCCTGGCCCGCGGCAGGGACCTCCTGGAGCGCACCCCGGTCGTCGGCAAGCCCCTCTACGAGACGCTGCACGGCGCGAAGAAGGGCCTGAAGGACTTCATCGCCCCGCAGGGCATGTTCGAGGACCTGGGCCTGAAGTACGTCGGCCCGATCGACGGCCACGACATCGAGGCCCTGGAGTCCGCCCTGACGCGCGCCAAGCGTTTCGGCGGCCCGGTCATCGTGCACTGCATCACCGAGAAGGGCCGCGGCTACAAGCCCGCCCTTGAGGACGAGGCCGACCACTTCCACTCCGTCGGCAAGATCCACCCCGACACCGGCCTGCCCATCGCGTCCTCCGGCGTCGACTGGACCTCCGTGTTCGGCGAGGAGATGGTCAAGCTCGGCCACGAGCGCGAGGACATCGTCGCGATCACCGCGGCCATGCTCCAGCCGGTCGGCCTCGACAAGTTCTCCAAGGAGTTCCCGGAGCGGGTCTACGACGTCGGCATCGCCGAGCAGCACGGCGCGGTCAGCGCCGCGGGCCTGGCCACCGGCGGCCTGCACCCCGTCTTCGCCGTGTACGCGACCTTCCTCAACCGCGCCTTCGACCAGCTCCTGATGGACGTGGCCCTGCACAAGTGCGGCGTCACCTTCGTCCTGGACCGGGCCGGCATCACCGGCACCGACGGCGCATCGCACAACGGCATGTGGGACATGTCGATCCTGCAGTGCGTGCCGACCCTGCGGATCGCCGCCCCGCGCGACGCCGACCAGGTCCGTCTGCAGCTGCGCGAGGCCGTCGAGGTCGAGGACGCCCCGACCGTGGTGCGCTTCTCCAAGGGCGCGGTCGGCCCGGCCGTCAAGGCCGTCGGCAAGGTCGGCGGCATGGACGTCCTGCGCAAGGCCGCCACGCACCGGCCTGACGTCCTCCTGGTCTCCGTGGGCGCGCTCGCCCCGATGTGCCTGGAGATCGCCGATCTCCTCGACAAGCAGGGCATCACCACGACCGTCATCGACCCCCGCTGGGTCAAGCCCGTCGACGAGGCGCTCGCCCCGCTCGCCGAGCAGCACCGCGTCGTGGTCACCGTCGAGGACAACTCCCGCGCGGGCGGCGTCGGTTCGGCGATCGCCCAGGCCCTGCGCGACGCGGGCGTCGACGTGCCGCTGCGCGACTTCGGCATCCCGCCGCGCTTCCTCGACCACGCGTCCCGCAAGGAGGTCATGGCCGAGATCGGTCTGACCGCCCCGGACATCGCCCGCCAGATGACGGGTCTCGTCGCCAAGCTGGACGGGCGCTTCGAGCGGGCCGCGGCCGTGGACTCGGTCGACGCGGGGGAGCCCGCGCGCGACTGACGGTCGTCAACCACCGTCCCTCATGGGCCGGTCCCACCACCCTGTACGGGTGGTGGGACCGGCCCATTTGCGTGAATCCCCCCGTGCCGGAGCTTGCGGAACACCCCCCGTCTCGATCATGTCGAGGACGACAAGCGTGGAGGTACGCCCGTGACAAGCACCCTTTTCAGAACGAAGACTGTCGAGCAGTCCATCCGGGACACCGAAGAGCCCGAGCATGCGCTCAAGAAGTCGCTCTCCGCCTTCGACCTCATGGTCTTCGGCGTCGGCGTCATCATCGGCACCGGCATCTTCGTCCTGACCGGCAAGGTGGCCAAGGAGAACGCGGGGCCCGCGACCGCCCTTGCGTTCGTCGCCGCAGGCATCGTCTGTGCCCTTGCGGCCCTGTGCTACGCCGAGTTCGCATCGACCGTCCCGGTGGCCGGGTCGGCGTACACCTTCGCCTACGCCTCCATCGGTGAGCTGCCCGCCTGGATCATCGGCTGGGACCTCGTCCTCGAATTCGCCCTCGGCACGGCCGTCGTCGCGGTCGGCTGGTCCGGATATGTGCGCTCCCTGATGGACAACGCGAACTGGCATCTACCGAATGCCCTGGAAGGCCCCGACATTCCAGGCGGCAGCTTCGACATCCTGGCCTTCCTGCTGGTCCTGGTGCTGACCGCGATCCTGGTGGTCGGCATGAAGCTGTCCGCCAACATCACCGCGGTCGTCGTGGCCATCAAGGTGACCGTGGTCATGATCGTGATCATCGCGGGTCTCTTCTTCATCGTGGGTGACAACTACTCGCCGTTCATCCCCGACGCGGTGACCCCGGAGGTCGGGGTGGGCTGGGAAGACGCCCCCATGGTCCAGCTGATCTTCGGCTACGAACCCACCAACTTCGGCGTCATGGGCATCTTCACCGCCGCCTCCGTCGTCTTCTTCGCCTTCATCGGCTTCGACGTGGTCGCCACCGCCGCAGAGGAGACCAAGAACCCGCAGCGCGACATGCCGCGCGGCATCCTCGGCTCGCTCCTCATCTGCACGGTCCTGTACGTGGCCGTCTCGCTCGTGGTCACCGGCATGCAGCACTACACCAAGCTGTCCGTCAGCGCGCCCCTCGCCGAAGCCTTCAAGGCCACCGGTCACCCCTGGTACGCCGGCGCCATCAGCTTCGGTGCCGCCGTCGGCCTGACCACCGTGTGTCTGATCCTGCTGCTCGGCCAGACGCGCGTGTTCTTCGCGATGAGCCGCGACGGTCTGCTGCCGCGCTTCTTCTCCATCACGCACCCGCGCTTCAAGACGCCTTACCGCCCGACCATCCTCCTTGGCGTCGTCATCGCCATCATCGCGGGCTTCACCAGCATCAACGAGCTCGCGACCCTGGTGAACATCGGCACCCTCTTCGCGTTCGTCGTCGTGGCCATCGGCGTGATCGTCCTGCGCCGCACCCGCCCCGAACTGCACCGCGCCTTCCGCACCCCGCTGGTGCCGCTGGTGCCCATCCTCTCGGTGGCCGCCTCGGTGTGGCTGATGCTGAACCTGCCGGGCGAGACGTGGCTGCGGTTCGGCATCTGGATGGTGCTCGGCTTCGTCGTCTACTTCCTGTACGGGCGTTCGCACAGCCGGATGGGCAAGAGCGGGGGCGGACTCCAGGCCGAAGACGCTCTGTAGCCGCCGCGGTCTCTTGCCGTCAATCGACCGGCCCCGTATGTCCCGCTCTGATGGGGACTGCGGGGCCGGATAGCGTGCACCCCATGCTCGCCGAGCCCTCCGCGTCCCTACGTTCCGTACGCGTCCCCTGGGTGCCGCGCCCCCGCACGGAGCACGCGCCGGCGCCCCGCCGCCCGTACTTCAGGCGCCTGCTCCCGGTCCTCGCCGCGCTGGCCTGCCTCACCCGGGTGCCCTCCTTCCGGTGGCCGCTGTGGAGCCCGGACGAGGGCTATCTCGCCGTCCAGGCAAGGATGTTGGCGGACGGCGGCGCGCTCTACGAGACGGTCGTCGACCGCAAGCCGCCGCTCGTCCCCTGGCTGTACGAAGGGGCCTTCGCGCTCTGCGGCGACACGAGCCTGCTCCCGCTGAAGGTGCTCGCGGTCGCGGCCCAGCTCGCCACCGCCGTCCTCCTCACGTGTGTCGCCCGGCGCCGCTGGGGCGACGGGGCGGGCCGCACGGCCGGCGTGCTGTATCTCCTGATCTCGGTCGGCCTGAACCCGGAGGACGTACAGGCGGCCACCTTCGAGGTGTTCATGCTGCCCTGTACAGCGGCCGCCCTGTGGTGCGCCGACCGGCGCCGGTGGGCCCTGGCCGGGGCCGCAGTGGCCTGCGCGTTCCTGGCCAAGCAGACCGGGGGAGCGATGCTGGTGCCGGTGGCGTGGCTCCTCTGGAGCTCAGGGGCGGGCCGAAGGGACGTACTGCGCCTGGGAGTTGGTCTGTGCGGCCCGGTCCTCGCTGCGGCCGCCGTCACCGACCCGGCCGGCTTCCTCTTCTGGACGGTGACGGGATCGGGCGCCTACGCCTCCTTCACCGGGTCCGAACTCCACGTGCTGGTCCGGGGTTTGACCAATACGGTGATCCTCGCGGCGGCCTGCGCCGGGATCATCCCGCCCGTCGTACGCGTCCTGCGCGTCGCGCGCACCGGCTCGGCGGAGCTGTGGCTCTGGCTCGCCTCATCGGTGGGTGCGGTTCTGGTCGGCTTCCACTTCTTCGGCCACTACTACCTCCAACTCACCCCACCACTCGCCCTGTTGGGCACCGCGGCGCTCCAGATCCTGCCCCGTGAGCGCACCCTGACGGCGGTGTCCGTGACGGCCGGGGCGTGTGTGCTGTTCCTGGCCTGGGGGATGCTGGCGCCGCGCCCCGAACTGGCGCACGCCGAGCGGATCGCCGACGAGGTCAGGGCGCGCACATCCCCGCGCGACCGGGTGCTGCTCTGGGGGATACACCCCGAGACGTACTGGCTCGCCGACCGCGACCCCGCGAGCCGCTATCTGACCGCGGGGCTCCTGACCAACTACAGCGGCGGCCGCAACGGCCCCCAGGTGGGCGAGAAGTACGCGGTTCAGGGCGCCTGGCCGGTCTTCCGCGCCGAGCTCGCGGCCGCGCCGCCCGCGCTGATCGTCGACGACTCGCGGGGCAAGCCGTTCGCCCCGGAGCGGGTGCCTTCGCTGCGCCGGGTGCTCGCGGCGGGCTATGCGCCGGTGGCGACGGTGGACGGCGCGGTGATCTACTCCCGGGTCCACTCCCGCCCGGCGTCGGGCTGACGCACGGTGTGCGGGCCGGGGCGCTGCGCGGGGAGTTCGGTCGCCCGGTGGCTGTGGTGTGCGTGGTGCTCGCCCGGTGGCTGTGGTGGGCGCGGTGGTCTACTCCCGGACCTACTCCCGCCCGGCGTCGGGCTGACGCACGCTGCGCGGGCCGGGGCGCTGCGCGGGGAGTTCGGTCACCCGGTGGCCGTGGAGTCCGTGGTGGCCGCGGTGCTCGCCCGGTGGCTGTGGTGGGCGCGGTGGTCTACTCCCGGACCTACTCCCGCCCGGCGTCGGGCTGACGCACGCTGCGCGGGCCGAGGCACCGCGCGCCGAGATCGGTCACCCTGCGGCGCAGTTCCCGGTCGGCGGTGACGACGACGCAGGCCCGGTCGGAGCCCTGCAGCGCCACCAACTCCACGATCCGGTCGTCCCCGCTGCCCGGCGCCGAGTCGACGCGTACGCCCGGCACGGACTCCACACCGCGGGCCTGCCCCTCGACGACGAGCACGACGTCCAGCGGGCCCGGAAGGCCGGGAAGGCCCTCATCCGCGTACGGCACCAGACGGTCCCGCAGCCGCTCGGCGGCCCCGCGCCGGTCGCGCCACCAGCCGTCGGGGACCGAGCCGACGACGTTCGCCGCGTCGACGACGAGCAGAGTTGTCATGGCGCAACCCTGGCACACCAAGGGTCCGGGCCCTGACCGGCGGCCGTGCGCACCAAACGTAGACTTGTGGGCCGTCGGCCCCAGGACATGTCCGGCCCCGAACCCCGGACAGTCCCCAGGCCACGACCAGCGAACGCTCGAAGGAAGGTCGGCGCCGAGTCATGCCGCAGAGGTCAGCCCCCAGGCCCGGGCAGGAGCCCGCCCACCCGGCCGGCGGCGACCGCGCCGCGACCGGTACGCCCGAGACCGGCCGCTGGCTGCTGCGCGGCAAGGACGACCGGCTCACCGCGTACGCCCGCACGGACGGGGGCCTGCTGCGCTGGACGGAGACCCGCCCCGGCGGCCCCGACTGGACGGGCCCCGACTTCTTCGCCGCACCGGACATCACCCATCTCACCCTGGCCCAGGGCGCCGACGGATACGTGCACTTCATCGGCCTGCGACGGCGCCCGAAGCCGGGCGGCGCGGACCCCGAGGTCGATGTCGTGCACGCCATCCAGTACCAGTCGGGGCGCCCGCTGATGGACTGGCGCTCGCTCGGCAACCCGCACACCAAGCTCGTCGAGCGCGCCCCGCACCTCGGCGCCCCGACCGCCGCGGTGGACGCCGCGGGCACGGTCCATGTCTTCGTACGGGACGCCGTGAACAGCGTCCGGCTGCGGCGCGAGGGCAAGGGCGGCCAGTGGGAGGGCTGGAAGGACTTCAAGGTCCGCCAGGTCCTCGACGGCATCGTGGCCGTCGCCACCTCGACGGGACGCGTGGCGGTCTTCGGGCCCGCGGCCGACAAGACGCTGCACTGGGCCCAGGAGAAGCAGGGCGGCGAGTTCGTGCGCGGCGACGACATCCCGCTGGCCCCGGCACCCGGCTCGGGCACGGCCCTGGAGACCGCGGAGGACGGCCTCACGTACTACGCCGCCGACGCCCGCGCCACGGGCGTCCAGGCCCACCGCTCCGACGCCGCCCCGATCCCCCTGAGCGGCACCCCCGACCCGGGCCCCACGGCCGCCCTGCGCGCGACGATCGACGGCCACGACTGCACGATCCTCGCCCACCGCACCCGTACCGGACGCCCCGCGCTCGCGGCGTTCCCCACGGAGCGCGAGGAGGCGGGCCTGTGGTGGTCCGAGACCGGCGAACCGTGCCTGGGATCACCGGCGTTGGCGCTCGACGCGCGCGGGCGGGTGGTGCTCGCGGCGATCAGCGTGGACGGCACGCTGCACATCGCACGGCAGAAGGCGGAGCCGGGCCTCGCCCTGGACGCGTGGACGCGGGTCTGACCCGTACGCCCGTACGTCGCAGGCCCCGGGAAACGGCGAAGGGGTGTCCGGTCGGCAGCCGACCGGACACCCCTCTCACTGTTCAGGAGTCACTGCTCAGGCGTTACGCGGGCACGCTCGCCAGGCCCTGCTCCAGGAACTTCTTGCCGGTGACCCGCTCGCTGACACCCGCCCGGTCCAGGTACGGCGTGATGCCGCCCAGGTGGAAGGGCCAGCCGGCGCCGGTGATCAGGCACAGGTCGATGTCCTGCGCCTCGGCGACGACACCCTCGTCGAGCATCAGACGGATCTCCTGCGCCACCGCGTCGAGCACGCGGTCACGGGTCTGCTCCTCGGTCAGGACGACATCGCCCTGCTTGAGGAGAGCGGCGACCTCCGGGTCGAGCTCCGGCTTCCCGCTGTCGTACACGTAGAAACCGCGCTTGCCGGCCTTGACGACGGCGGCGAGGTTCGGGGACACCGTGAAGCGCTCCGGGAAGGCGCGGTTCAGGGTCTCCGACACATGCAGACCGATGGCAGGACCGACCAGCTCGAGCAGAACCAGCGGCGACATCGGCAGACCGAGCGGCTCGACGGCCTTCTCGGCGACGGCGACCGGGGTGCCCTCGTCGATGACGTTCTGGATCTCGCCCATGAAGCGGGTGAGGATGCGGTTCACGACGAACGCCGGGGCGTCCTTCACGAGCACCGCGGTCTTCTTCAGCTTCTTGGCGACACCGAAGGCTGTGGCCAGGGAGGCGTCGTCCGTCTGCTCGCCGCGGACGATCTCCAGGAGCGGGAGGATCGCGACCGGGTTGAAGAAGTGGAAGCCGACGACCCGCTCGGGGTGCTTCAGCTTCGACGCCATCTCGGAGACGGACAGCGAGGAGGTGTTGGTGGCGAGGATGGCGTGCGCCGGAGCGACGGCCTCGACCTCGGCGAACACCTGCTGCTTGACGCCGATCTCCTCGAAGACGGCCTCGATGATGAAGTCGGCGTCGGAGAAGCCCTCGGCCTTGTCCAGGACACCGGAGACCAGGCCCTTGAGGCGGTTGGCCTTGTCCTGGTTGACGCGGCCCTTGAGGAGCAGCTTGTCGATCTCGGCGTGGACGTAGCCCACACCCTTGTCGACGCGCTCCTGGTCGATGTCGGTCAGGACGACCGGCACCTCGAGGCGGCGCAGGAAGAGCAGCGCGAGCTGCGAGGCCATCAGGCCCGCGCCGACGACGCCGACCTTGGTGACCGGGCGCGCCAGGTTCTTGTCCGGGGCACCCGCCGGGCGCTTGGCGCGCTTCTGTACGAGGTTGAACGCGTAGAGCCCGCTGCGCAGTTCGCCACCCATGATGAGGTCGGCGAGCGCGACGTCCTCCGCGTCGAAGCCCTTCTGCAGGTCGCCGTCCTTGGCGGCCTCGATGATCTCCAGGGCGCGGTAGGCGGCCGGGGCCGCACCGTGCACCTTGGAGTCGGCGATGCCACGGCCGCGCGCGACGGCGGCGTCCCAGCCCTCGGCGCGGTCGATCTCGGGGCGCTCCACCGTGACGGTGCCGTTGAGCACGGACGCCGTCCAGATCAGCGACTGCTCGAGGAAGTCGGCACCCTCGAAGAGCGCGTCGGCGATGCCGAGCTCGAAGACCTGCTTGCCCTTGAGCTGGCGGTTCTGGTTCAGCGAGTTCTCGATGATGACCGAGACGGCCTTGTCGGCGCCGATCAGGTTCGGGAGCAGCGCACAGCCGCCCCAGCCCGGGACCAGACCGAGGAAGACCTCGGGCAGCGAGAAGGCGGGCAGCGCCTTGGAGACGGTGCGGTAGGAGCAGTGCAGACCGACCTCGACGCCACCGCCCATCGCGGCACCGTTGTAGTAGGCGAAGGTCGGCACGGCGAGGCCGGACAGACGCTTGAAGACGTCGTGTCCGCTCTTGCCGATGACGAGCGCGTCCTCGTGGCGCTTGAGGATCTCCACGCCCTTGAGGTCGGCGCCGACGGCGAAGATGAACGGCTTGCCGGTGATGCCGGCGCCGACGATCGTGCCCTCGGCCGCCTCCTTCTCGACCTGGTCGATGGCGGCGTTGAGGTTCGCCAGCGAGCCGGGGCCGAAGGTGGTCGGCTTGGTGTGGTCGAAGCCGTTGTCGAGCGTGATGAGCGCGAAGCGCCCGGCGCCCGCGGGCAGGTCGAGGTGGCGTACGTGCGCCTGCGTGACGACCTCGTCCGGGAACAGCTCGGCCGCGCCCTTCAGAAGCTCAGCGGTGTTGGTGCTCACTTGCTGCCTCCGTTGAAGTTCGGGTTCTCCCAGATGACCGTGGCGCCCATGCCGAAGCCGACGCACATGGTCGTCAGGCCGTAGCGGACCTCGGGCTGCTCCTCGAACTGCCGCGCCAGCTGCGTCATCAGACGTACGCCGGAGGAGGCGAGGGGGTGGCCGTACGCGATGGCGCCGCCGTACTGGTTGACGCGCGCGTCGTCGTCGGCGATGCCGTAGTGCTCGAGGAAGGCGAGCACCTGGACGGCGAAGGCCTCATTGATCTCGAAGAGACCGATGTCGTCGATGGTCAGGCCCGCCTGGGCGAGCGCCTTCTCCGTGGCCGGGATCGGCCCGTAGCCCATGACCTCGGGCTCGACACCCGCGAAGGCGTACGAGACGAGGCGCATCTTGACCGGCAGGTTGTTCTCGCGGGCGAAGTCCTCGGAGGCGATGATCGACGCCGTGGCGCCGTCGTTGAGGCCCGCGGCGTTGCCGGCGGTGACGCGGCCGTGCGTACGGAACGGCGTCTTCAGACCCGAGAGGTTCTCCAGGGTCGTCCCCGGGCGCATCGGCTCGTCGGCGGTGGCGAGACCCCAACCGGTCTCACCGGCCTCGGCGTTCGTCCGGCGCACGGAGACCGGCACCAGGTCCTGCTGGATCTTGCCGTTGGCGTACGCCTTGGCGGCCTTCTCCTGCGAGCGCACGGCGTACTCGTCGGAGCGCTGCTTGGTGATGCTCGGGTAGCGGTCGTGCAGGTTCTCGGCGGTCATGCCCATGAAGAGGGCGGACTCGTCGACGAGCTTCTCGCTCACGAACCGCGGGTTCGGGTCGACGCCCTCGCCCATGGGGTGGCGGCCCATGTGCTCGACACCACCGGCGATGACGGCGTCGTACGCGCCGAACGCGATGGAGCCGGCGGTCGCCGTCACGGCGGTCAGGGCGCCGGCGCACATGCGGTCGATCGAGTAGCCCGGCACGGACTGGGGCAGGCCCGCCAGGATCCCGGCCGTGCGGCCCAGCGTCAGACCCTGGTCGCCGATCTGCGTGGTCGCGGCGATGGCGACCTCGTCGATCTTGGCGGGGTCGAGGGCCGGGTTGCGGCGCAGCAGCTCCCGGATGGCCTTCACGATGAGGTCATCCGCACGGGTCTCGTGGTAGATGCCCTTCGGGCCCGCCTTGCCGAACGGGGTGCGGACGCCATCAACGAAGACGACGTCCCTGACGGTACGAGGCACGATGGCTCTCCTCCAGGGTGCGGGTGCGCCTGCGGCGCGCTTCCGGGAACCATGCTACTTGTCGGTAACTAGGCTGCCCAGTCCCGGCTCGGGGAGGCGAAGGTCACACTTGGCCTGCGGCCTGGCTGGGCGGTGCGTTCCGGCCCCCGGGGCGGGGCGCGCCGATCCCCCCGGCTGCCGCCGGGCGGGTGCGCCGAGCGTCCCGGCTGCCGCAGGGCGGGCTGTCCTGTACCGCCGCTCCGCGGCGGATCCTTTCCCGCCCACCCACCCGATTACCCGGCATCCGCCAGGGGCGTACGGGCCGCGCGTCCGTCGCAACGCGAGCCACCCACCCGCTTGCCCCGTGTTGCGGGGTAATCGGGTGGGTGGGTGGGAGAGATCCGCCGCGGAGCGGCGGTCAGGTGAGGGCCGTCACCAGGGCCGGTGTGACCTGGGTGATCTGCCAGGGGCGCGCGCCGTGCGAGGCCAGCGCCGCCGCGACGGAATCCGCGTCCACCTGGGCCGGCGGCTCCCAGCAGACCCTTCGTACCGTGTCCGGAGTGATCAGGTTCTCCTGCGGCATGTTCAGCTCCTCGGCCAGCGCCGAGACCGCTGCCCGCGCGGCGGAGAGGCGCGCCGCGGCCGCCGGGTCGCGGTCCGCCCAGGAGCGCGGCGGCGGCGGCCCGGACACGGCCTGCCCCGGCTGCGGCAGCTCGGAGTCGGGCAGGGCCTTGGCCCGGTCCACCGCGGCCTGCCACTGCTCGAGCTGGCGCCGCCCCATGCGGTGCCCGAAGCCGGTGAGCCCGGCGAGCGCGTGCACGTTCGGCGGCAGCGAAAGCGCCGCCTCGACGATCGCGCCGTCGCTCAGCACCTTGCCCGGCGACACGTCCCGCCGCTGGGCCACCTTGTCGCGCGCGGTCCACAGTTCGCGTACGACCGCCATCTGGCGACGCCGCCGCACCTTGTGCATCCCGGACGTACGACGCCAGGGGTCCTTGCGCGGCGGCGCGGGCGGCGCGGAGGCGATCGCGTCGAACTCCTCGCGGGCCCACTCCAGCTTGCCCTGCCGGTCGAGCTCCTTCTCCAGGGCGTCGCGCAGGTCGACGAGGAGCTCCACGTCCAGCGCCGCGTACCGCAGCCACGGCTCGGGCAGCGGGCGCGTCGACCAGTCGACGGCCGAGTGTCCCTTCTCCAGGACGAAGCCGAGCACCCCCTCGACCATCGCGCCGAGGCCGACCCGGGGGAATCCGGCGAGCCGCCCCGCGAGCTCCGTGTCGAAGATGCTGGTCGGGATCATGCCTATTTCGCGGAGGCAGGGCAGGTCCTGAGTGGCGGCGTGCAGGACCCACTCCGTACCGGAGATCGCCTCGCCGAGCCCCGAGAGGTCGGGGCAGGCGACGGGGTCGATCAGGGTGCTGCCCGCGCCTTCGCGGCGCAGCTGCACGAGGTAGGCGCGCTGGCCGTACCGGTAGCCGGACGCGCGCTCGGCGTCCACGGCCACGGGGCCACTGCCTGCCGCGAACGCGGCGATCACCTCGGCGAGGGCGGTCTCGTCGGCGACCACCGGGGGGATGCCATCACGCGGCTCGTCCAAAGGGATCGGCGCCGATTCGACGTCGTCCGGAGGGCCGCCTCCGGTGGTTCGCAGTGAGCTGTCTGCTGCGGTCTCTTGGGCGTCGGTCACCTGTCAAGGGTATCTGTGTATGCACAGCACCCGTCGACGGAACGTTCCGTCGACGGGTGTGCGAGGGGTGTAAATGAGTCAGTGGATGATTCCGGTGCGCAGCGCCACCGCTACCATCCCGGCCCGGTCACCCGTGCCGAGCTTGCGCGCGATACGGGCGAGGTGACTCTTCACGGTCAGGGCGGAGAGCCCCATCGAGACGCCGATGGCCTTGTTCGACTGGCCCTCGGCGACGAGGCGGAGCACCTCGACCTCGCGGCCGGACAGCTCGCGGTAGCCGCCGGGGTGGCTCGGGGCGCCCGGGGGGCGGCGGTGCATTCGGGCGGCGGCCGAGCCGATGGGCGCGGCGCCGGGGCGGGTGGGGAGACCGACATTGGTACGGGTACCGGTGACGACATAGCCCTTCACGCCGCCCGCGAGGGCGTTGCGTACGGCGCCGATGTCGTCGGCGGCGGAGAGCGCGAGGCCGTTGGGCCAGCCCGCCGCGCGGGTTTCGGAGAGGAGCGTCAGGCCGGAGCCGTCGGGGAGGTGGACGTCTGCGACGCAGATGTCACGGGGGTTGCCGATGCGGGGACGAGCCTCCGCGATCGACGAGGCCTCGATCACGTCGCGCACACCGAGCGCCCACAGGTGGCGGGTGACGGTGGAGCGGACACGTGGGTCGGCCACGACGACCATGGCGGTCGGCTTGTTCGGGCGGTAGGCGACCAGGCTTGCGGGCTGCTCGAGGAGAACGGACACCAGGCCTCCTGGGGTGCGGGACGGAACCGGCTCGGGGATGAAGCCGGGACGAACCGTGCTTTCAAGGTCACCCACCTCTTCGGCACCAAACCCGCCCGCCTTTAGAGAATGATCACGATTTGGTGAGTAACAATTCGGACCATTCGGACACATGATCGATCATCCGAAGATCAACCCGAATCGGAGTCGCTCAGAAACGATCCCGCAGGTGTCCGGGCGTCACCCGGACACCTGCGCGGGCATCTCCGCTCACGGACTCTGCGGTCCCCGGCGCTGCGGCAGCGACACCACGGAACCGTCGCCTCCCTGCCCGGCGGGCGGCAGCCCCGCCACCTGACAGAGCAGATCGCACCACGCGGCCAGGTGCGCCGCGGTGTCCGGCACCCCGCCGAACCCTTCGTGCGGCGCCGGCGTCCAGGAAGCCCGGATCTCGATCTGCGACGCGGGCGGACGCTGGGCGAGTCCGCCGAAGTAGTGCGACCCGGCGCGGGTGACCGTGCCGCTCGGCGCCCCGCACACCAGACCGCGCGCCCCCAGCGCACCCGTCAGCCACGACCAGCACACCTCGGGCAGCAGCGGGTCCGCCGCCATCTCCGGCTCAAGTTCCGCGCGCACCAGCGTGACGAGGCGGAACGTGCCGTGCCAGGCCTCGTGCCCCGCCGGGTCGTGCAGCAGCACCAGGCGGCCGTCCGCCAGGTCGTCGTCGCCGTCCACCACCGCCGCCTCCAGCGCGTACGCGTACGGGGCGAGGCGCTGCGGAGGCCGCGTCGGGTCGATCTCGATCTCGGGCCGAAGCCGTGCCCCGCGCAGTGCGTCCACCGCCGCGCGGAAGGGCAACGGAGCCGATTCCCCCACCTTCCCCTCCGTACTTTCCATCTCGCCAGCGCCGTCCGACCGTTGTCCCTGAGCCGCAGCCATGCGGGGAAGATTAAGGGGAACCGCCGCTTCGCGCAGGGAGGGACACCCCTGAGAGGGGGCTCGGTCAAGCCAGGGTGTCCCTCGGGACAGGGGGCGCACGGCCCCGTGCGAGACTTTCCGCGTGAGTGCCAACAACAGCCCCGCGGGCCAGCAGAACGCAGCGACGTACGACTCAGCCTTCATGAAGGCCTGCAGGCGCGAGCCCGTGCCGCACACGCCGGTCTGGTTCATGCGGCAGGCCGGGCGCTCACTTCCCGAGTACCGCAAGGTGCGCGAGGGCACGGCCATGCTGGAGTCCTGCATGATGCCGGAGCTCGTCACGGAGATCACGCTGCAGCCCGTGCGCCGCCACAAGGTCGACGCCGCGATCTACTTCAGCGACATCGTCGTACCCCTCAAGGCCATCGGCATCGACCTCGACATCAAGCCGGGCATCGGCCCGGTCGTCGCCAACCCGATCCGCTCGCGCGCCGACCTCGCGCAGCTGCGGGACCTGACGCCTGAGGACGTCCACTACGTCACCGAGGCGATCGGGATGCTGACGGGCGAGCTGGGGTCGACGCCGCTCATCGGGTTCGCCGGTGCGCCTTTCACCCTCGCGAGTTACCTGGTCGAGGGCGGTCCGAGCCGTAACCACGAGCACACCAAGGCGCTCATGTACGGCGACCCGGAGCTCTGGGCCGAGCTGCTCGACCGGCTCGCGGAGATCACCGGGGCCTTCCTGAAGGTGCAGATCGAGGCGGGCGCGAGCGCCGTGCAGCTCTTCGACTCGTGGGTGGGCGCGCTCGCCCCGGCCGACTACCGGCGCTCCGTGATGCCCGCGTCGAAGAAGGTGTTCGACGCGGTGGCTTCGTACGGCGTGCCGCGCATCCACTTCGGTGTCGGCACGGGCGAGCTGCTCGGACTGATGGGCGAGGTGGGCGCCGACGTGGTGGGCGCCGACTGGCGGGTGCCGATGGACGAGGCGGCCCGGCGGGTCGGTCCCGGCAAGGCGCTGCAGGGCAACCTCGACCCGGCGGTCCTCTTCTCCACGCGCGAGGCGGTCGAGGCCAAGACGGACGAGGTGCTCGCCGCCGCTTCCGGGCTCGAAGGGCACATCTTCAACCTCGGCCACGGAGTCCTGCCGTCGACGGACCCGGACGCGCTGACGCGGCTCGTGGAGCACGTCCACACGCGCACGGCCGTCTGAAAGACGTCCGCCTGGTTGACGTCCGTCTGAAAGATGTCTGAAAAGGGTCCCTGTCCGATCGGGCAGTGACCCTTTTCTGTTGGGTGTCAGCAGGGTCTGCGCCACGCGTCCAGGTCCAGCCTCTTGCGCATGGAGGACAGGCCGAGGCGGCGTGTGCGGTCGCAGAACTCCTCGTTGGGCACGGCGTACTCGACGTGCAGGACCGCCTTGCCCGCCTTCACGAACGGGGTGAGCTCGGCGCACTCCTTGTACTGGGCGCACTCCTCGTTGACGGCGAAGTCGAAGTCGTCGACGAGCCGGGGGATCTGCGGCAGGTCGTTCTTCAGGCCGACGGACAGGCCGCGGTCGTGCGCGAGGCGGGCGATCATCCGGTTGAAGGCCAGCTGATCGCGGGCGGTCAGGGGGAATCCGGTGCGGTTGAGGTAGCCGTCGAGGAGGTCAGGCTCCACGGCGTCGAAGCCCTTGCCGCGGCACATGTCGAAGCGCGCCGCCATCAGCGGGCGCAGCACATCGAGACGGCGGATGTCGAGCCAGCGCTCCCCTTTCCAGCCGTTGGGGCGGCCCAGGACCGAGGCGGGGAAGTCGCCGCTGTCGGGGCGGAAGGACTCCCAGGCACCCACGTTGACGTAACAGATGACGCGGCGCCCGTCCTTGTGCAGCCGGGCCACGTCGGACGCGCGGTTCTCGAAGCCGTCGATGTCGTAGACGGGCACGTCCACGCGCGGATCGACGCGGCCGTCGAGCTGCCACTGCCAGGCGGTGCCGGGACGCGGCCGCCACGGTTCCGGGTCCGCTTCGTCCCGCGCGGCCGACGAGCAGCCGGAGAGGAGGAGGACGGCGGCAAGGAGCGGGGCGAGCGCGCGGCGGCGGGTCACGACTCCTCCCCGCTGCCGCGGAACGGCGGCGGCTGCGTCCAGGGATTGGGCCCCGCCCCCGGCACCGCGCAGTGCACGCCCGCACCCCGCCGTACCGCGGTGCGTCCGGCGAGGCGGGCCAGCGCCGGCGGCACCCCGTACACGAGGTGGCAGAAGTGCTCGGGGGAGTGCCGGGCCGTCCAGGGCGGGGCGGTGAACGAGCTCAGATACGTCGACCAGTGGCCCTCGAACGTGACGAGCAGATCGGCGGCCCGGGCATACCCCGGCGCCGGATGCACGCCCGGGTTGAGCACCACCGTCCGCGCGCCACGCCCCCGCGCCGAACGGACCAGACGCCGGCAGTGCCGCAGCTCGCGGCGGCCGGGCGCGACCCGGTCGAGGAAGCAGCCGTCCACCCCGTACCAGGCGCGGTGGCGGTCCAGGTCGTCGGTGACGGCGTCGAGCGGCCGCCGCCCGTACGCCGTGTCGACATAGCCGAGCACCCGCACCCCCGCCTCGCGCAGCGCGCGCGAGGCGGAGGTGAACGCGGGGTCGGGGGCCTGCCCCGGGCCGTCGGCGGCGTTCAGGACGACGCCGTACAGCTGGGGCGCGGCCGCCAGGAGCGCCTGCCAGGCCGCGGGGTCCGCGGCCGGGTGGACGTACAGCGGCACCAGCAGCGTCATCGCGGATCCCCGACGGCGTGCCCGATGGGTGACGATCCGTCGGCGGCCCACAGCGCGGTCAGGGAATCCCGCAGCGAGCGCACCGGTGTCCAGCCCAACTCCCGTTCCGCCGCGGAGATGTCGGCGCACTGCCAGGGCACGGCCACCGAGCGGCCCACCTTGCCGAGCGTCTCCTCCACGCGCCCGGTGAAGCCCGCGGCGGCCACCAGGCCGTGCATCAGGTCGCGCACCGGGACGGCCCGGCCGCTGCCGATGTTCAGCAGGCGCGGCCGCCCCGATGTGGTCAGCGTCAGCGCCACGGCGTCCGCCACATCGCGTACGTCGACGAAGTCCCGGTGCGCCGACAGGTCGCCGACCCGTACCGTGCCGTGCGGCGTACGGCACAGCGCATGGCGCAGCTCGGCGGTGAGCCGGCCCGGGAGCCCGGCGCGGGAGGCGCCAGGGCCCACCGGGTTGGTGACCCGCAGGACGAACGCGTCGAGCCCCGCGTCGAGGACGGCGAGGGTGCCGGCCAGCTTGGTCGCGCCGTACGGGGCGACCGGGCGGGCGGGGGCGTCCTCGGGGGTCCGCTCGCCGATGCACGTCGGCCCGTACTCGGCGGCCGAGCCGAGATGCACCAGGCGGGCGGTGGGCGCCGCGGCCCGCAGAGCGTCGCAAAGGACCGCGGGGCCCCGGGAGTTGACCTCGGCGAGGGCAAGCACTCCGCCACCGACCGCGCCCGCGCAGTTGACCACGGCGTCGGGCGCGGCCCGGGCGAGCTGCTCGGCGAGGGCGTCGGTGGTCACGCGGGCGAGGTCGATCCGGAGGTCGTCCGAAGGGGCGCGGCCGCCGCGGAACAGCCGCACGCCCGGCAGGGCGTGCAGCCGCTCGGCGATGTGCCCGCCCAGGTATCCGGTGGAGCCCAGGACGAGAATGCGCACGGTGTCGTCACGCCCCCTTGAGGAGCAGCGAGCGGTGCGTGGTGAACTCCGCATTCGCGCGGTCGTAGTCGTCCGGGCGGCCGATGTCGAGCCAGTAGCCGTCGAAATCGTAGGCGTGCGGCGGGGTTTCGGACTTCAGCAGGTCGAGGACCAGTTCGTCGAAGCCGAGCGGAAGGCCGGGTGTGTAGGGGGCGAGGGTGTCGCGCGAGACCCCGTACACCCCCATGGAGACGCGGTAGTCGATGCTCGGCTTCTCCGTGAAGGCGACCACGCGCTGCGAGTCGGTGGTGAGCACGCCGAAGTCGATGTTCACCTCGCGTGCGTACGTCGCGATGGTGAGCGGCGCGGCGGACGCGCGGTGGCTGGTGAGCACGTCCGCGTAGTCGAGGTCGGTCAGGATGTCGCCGTTCATCACGAGGAAGTGCTCGGGAAGCCGGTCCATCATCGTCAGGAGCGGGCCCATGGTGCCGAGCGGGCTGTCCTCCGTGGAGTAGCCGACGCGCAGGCCCCAGCGGGCGCCGTTGCCGACGTAGGCGCGGATGATGTGGCCGAGGTGCCCGATGGCGATGGTGCAGCTGGTGAAGCCGGCGGTGGCCAGCTGGCGCAGCACGATCTCCAGGATCGCGTGCTGGTCGCCGATCGGGACGAGCGGCTTGGGCAGGGCGGTGGTGTACGGCCGGAGCCGGACGCCCTTGCCGCCGGCGAGTATGACTGCGTGCATGGTGGAACTCCCTTGCGCGGTGGGCGAGTTGAGTTGCGGTGCCGGGCGGGCGTCAGATGTTGTAGATGTCCGTCTTGTAGCGGGCCAGGTTGGCCGGGTCGCGGAAGAACTCGACGGTGCGGCGCAGGCCCTGTTCCAGGTCGTGGGCGGGGGCCCAGCCGGTGGCCGCGCGCAGCCGGGTCGCGTCGGCGACCAGGCGCATCACCTCGGAGGCCGCCGGGCGGATGCGCCGCTCGTCCTCGCGCACGTCCAGATCGGCGTCCATCACCTTGCCGATGAGCCGCACCAGGTCGCCCACCGAGATCTCGCCGCCGGTACCGGCGTTGAAGGTGCGGCCCACGACGGCGTCGGCGGGCGCGGTGCCCGCCGCGATGAAGGCCTGCGCGGTGTCCGCCACGAAGGTGAAGTCGCGGGTCGGCCGCAGATCGCCGAGGGTGATCTCCCGTGATCCTGCGGCCACTTGGCCGATCACGGTCGGGATGACGGCCCGCATCGACTGGCGCGGCCCGAAGGTGTTGAAGGGGCGCAGGGTGACCACGGGCGTCTCGAAACTCGCGTGGTAGCTGTCGGCGAGCCGGTCGCCGCCCGCCTTCGAAGCGGCGTACGGGGACTGGGTGTTGATGGGGTGGTCCTCGGTGATCGGCACGGTCTGTGCGGTGCCGTAGGTCTCGCTGGTGGAGGTGTGCACCAGGCGGGGTGTCTCCAAGTGGCGTACGGCCTCGAGGACGTTGAGGGTGCCCGTGACGTTGGTGTCCACGTAGCTGTGGGGCGCCTGGTAGGAGTACGGGATCGCGATGAGGGCGGCCAGGTGGTAGACGGTCTCCGCGCCGGCGACCAGGCCGCGGACCGAGCCCGGGTCGCGTACGTCGCCCAGGACGATCTCGACCTCGGAGAGCACGTCGGGGGCGAGGGTCTCCAGCCAGCCGTAGGACGAGAAGGAGTTGTACTGCGCCATCGCGCGGACCCGGTGGCCCGATGCGACCAGGGCTTCGGTGAGGTGCGAGCCGATGAAGCCTTCGGCTCCGGTGACGGCGACGAGTGGTGCGGAGGGCATGGGTGCTCCTGAAGGCGGTTCGGTGACTTGCAGGTGACGGAGGGTGATGGAGGTGGTGTGCGGCGGGCGGGGGCCCGGCCCGATGAAGGGGGCGCCGAGGGCGCGGGTCGGCTCAGGCGTGTGCCGTGGGCCGGCCCAAGTGGTGGACGGCGACGGCAAGGAGAGCCAGAGCCGCGGCCGTACAGCCGATGAGTTGTGCGGCGGACGCGGAGAGCGCGCCGGTGTGCGGGAGCGCCGTGGCGGCGAGTGCCGCGGCCAGGCAGGGCACGGCGGACGACCAGGCCGCGCCGAACGCCTGGAGAAGCAGGGCGGTCCACAACACGGCGCCGAGCAGCAGGAGTTGGACCGCGGGCGCGCCGACGACGACGGCGCCCAGCGCGAGCGGCGCGAGATAGGCCGCGCCGCACACCGCGAGTGCGCGGGTGGCGCGGAGCCGGAAGCCACGGGGTGTGGTCGAGGCGTGCAGGGCGGCTACCGCGAGTCCGCGGTAGCGGTAGAGCAGCCACTCGGCGGGGCCCATGCTCAGGGTCAACACGATGACGGCGTACGGTTCCTGACGCCCCGCCACGGCCGTGAGCACTCCGGCCGCGAGACCGAACAGGCCGTACGGGAGCGAGCGCAGCGGATGCGGCGCGGGGCCCGGCACCGGAGCGGCCCGCAGCGCCGAGCGCAACGCGTGCCCGGCGGCGGCCACCGCGAGCAGCACGGTGAGCAGCACGACACCCGTCCGCAGGGCGCCCGGCGGCTGCCACCACGGCAGCGCGGCCGCGGCCAGCGACACCGGGAGCAGCGCGGCGGCGAGCACCTTCTCGCGGCCGAGCACGAGCAGCACACCGGCCGCCGCCAGGTAACAGGACTGCCCGGCGGCGAACAGCGCGGCGGGTCCGGGCCCCGCGACCAGCAGCCCGGCGGCGGAAGCGGCGGCGATGCCGAGCGGCGCCCCGAACAGCAGGGTGCGCCCGGCCTCGTGCCGCCCCGTGGCAAGGCGTGCGTACGCCCGGTGGCTCAGCGCCTGGGACCAGGCCCAGGACACCAGGGCCGCGGCGATCAGCCCGTACAGCCCGGAGGCCGACCCCCAGGCGCCCTCCGCCAGCAGATACGCCGTACCCGGAAGCGCGAAGAGCAGTCCGCGCAGGGCGCAGCGCAGATGGTCGGGCCGCCAGGGGTCGGGCGGCACAGGCGGCTTCGGATGGCTGCGCGGCACCCGCCGGAAGACGGCGTCGGCCAGCGAGAACAGATCGGGGTGCCCATACGTCTCCTGGATCCGGTCGCCGGTCAGGCCCTGTGACTCCAGGAGCGCGGCGACCTCGTAGGGGTGGACGGCGGCGCCCGCGTCCTCGGCGAGCTCGGCCGCGAGCCGGTCGACGGGGTCGTCGGCGCGGGCGGGCCGGAGCGTGACGCGGGGGTGCACGCGCGGCCGGTCGTCGTCGGTGGTGGTGCGGGGCGGGCGGGCCAGGCGCAGGGCGAGGGTGTCGTCGGCGCCGGACTCGTGGGTGCGGCCGGTGGTGGCGTTCGGGCCGTGGGTGTGCGCGGCGTGGGCCGCCGCGGCCCACGAGGGTACGCGCCTGCCGCGCGGCCGCAGGGGCAGCGGGCCGCTCATCCGGCCACCCCGCCGGTGATGTCGCGGTAGGCCAACACCTCGTAAGAAGCGCCCTGTTGACCCTGTCCGGTGGCCAGCTCCTCGTAGATCGCGCGGAAGGCATCCACCGTCTGCCGGAGCGTGAACTGCTCGATCACCCGCAGCCGGGCCGCCTCGCCCATCGCCGCCCGGCGCTCCGGATCGCGGAGCAGTTCGAGCACGGCCCGCGCCATGGCCTCAGGGGCGCGCGGCGGCACCACGAGACCGGTCGGGCCGACGGCCTCCCGCACCCCGCCGACATCGGTGGAGACCGTGGCGCGCCCGCAGGACATCGCCTCGATCAGCGTGAAGGGGAAGCCCTCGCTGATGCTGGACAGCATCACCACATTGCCCGCCGCGTAGGCGTCCTTGATGTGCTCGACGCGGCCCTCGAAGACCACCGCGTCGCCGTGGCCGAGCTCCGCCGCCAGCGCCTCGCAGCGCTCGCGGTAGGCCTCGCCGCCGCGCGGTGTGCCGCCGAACAGGCGAAGGCGGGCGTCCGGGATCTCCTGCCTGACCAGGGCGAAGCAGCGGATCAGCGTCTCCAGGTCCTTGATCGGGTCGACCCGGCCGGCCCAGCTCAGGGTGGGGCTGTGCGGCTCAGGTCCCGCGGGCGGGAAGGCCTCGGGGTCCACGCCGTTGTAGACGGTGCGGATGAGGGAGGGGGCCGCGCCGCCGCGCTCCTCCCAGAGGCGGTTGTAGCGGTTGCCCGGGGTGATCAGGGCGGCCCTGCGGTATGTCTCCTCGGCGAGCAGCCGGAAGAAGCCGAGCAGCAGGGCCTTCACCGGCCAGCTGTACGGTCCTGTGCGGTAGCCGAGGTAGCGCTCGCGCAGATAGACCCCGTGCTCGGTCAACAGCAGGGGTACTCCGTGGAGTTGATGGGCGATCAGTCCCGGCAGGGCCGCGATGCCGCCGCTGACCGCGTGCGCGACACCGCGCTCGGGAGGGCGGGCGGCGAGCGGCCGCAGCGCGTGTTCGAGCAGCCCGGTGGCGGTGACCGCGTCGTGCAGCGTCGGCCGCGCGTCGGCGACCGCGAGCCCCGAGGTGTTCCACACGGCTGCCAGGACGTGCACCGCACGGTCGGTGCGCAGCGCGGGGGCGAGGGCGCCGTCGCGGGCATGCCGGGCGAGCTCGTGCAGGGCGGGCGCGAAGCCGTCCTCGGCGGCGGGGTCGAGCAGGGCGGTGAGGAACTGCTCGTAGGAGGCGAGGAGTTGGCGTGCCCGGCGGCCGCGAGGGGGATGCCCCGCCGGGGCCGGGCCCCACATCGGAAGAGAGACGGGCTCGTCGACATTGCCCGGCAGCTCCCAGGCGAGACTCTCGCGACCGGTCCCGGTGACGGCGAGCACCCCGAAGTCGACATCGGGCATGCCACGCACGAGCTGATCGCACCAGACACTTACGCCGCCGTGGCTGTGCGGATAGGTGCCTTCGGTCAGGAGGGTGACACGGGTCGAGTTGGGCATGGTGGGGCTCCGCGGGTGAGGTACGAAACGCGACGGGGAGGGCCCCGAAGGGGCGCGGGGAACTGCGCGACCAGCCACAGCGGACCCGCAGATTCAAACGGCAAAGATGCGGAGTGATCAGTGCCTGTCGGCGCCAGGTTTCACGTACCGTGCAGCCCCGTCAGGCACTGGCAGCTTCCTGGCAGGCTTCGGGACATCGGCCCGAGAACCGCCCACGTCGCCCGCGGCGACAGCGCTCGGCAACGTAAGCGTGACCCTGTCCTGGAGGAGGCCAGGCGAGACCCAGCCCGAGGTTCTCCCGGCATAGGCGGACCCGAACGGTGCGGTACCCAAAAGGAGCCGCTGAACGCTGCCGGCAGGCATCGTGGCGCGCACGGCCACACCCGCCGGCGCCTGAACCGTCACGGTGTCACCGACCCGGTAGCCGGTGACGCGCCCGGCGTCGACGGCCGAGTCCCACGCCGCGCGCGAGCGCAACTCGCCGCCGACGTCGGCCATCCGCAGGTTCACCACGGGCGCGTTCTCCGCGAACAGCGCACCGTACGCGTCGAGTACGGACCCGAGCACGGGGTACGCGATGCGGTCCTCGGCGAGGTTCGACTGGTGGATGAAGTGCGGCCGCGGGTCGTTCGCCAGGACGTGCCCGAGCGCGATCGTCGACTCGACGGGCACGATGTGGTCCTGGTAGCCGGTCGTGAGGTCGAGGGGCCGGTCCAGGCAGGTCGCGACGGAGGAGTTCTCGCAGACGCCGCTGCCGCCGTCGGCCTTGCGGGTGTAGATCCAGTTGTACTCGTCGACCTGCTCGCTGGTGCGGCCCGCGTTGTAGAAGACGTTCATCGGGTGGCGCGGCACGGTCAGGGACGGGCCGACCTGGCGCTGGGCCCGGTCCCGTGAGTTGTCCGAGCCGAGCCAGGTCACGCCGTTGTCCCGCAGCGCCGTGCCCAGGTTCGGGTTGTCGTCGGGCTGCTGCGGGAGCACCTTGAGTCCCGAGTGCTCTCCGGTGACCAACTCGCCGGTGACCAGGGGGAGTCCGGCCCGCTGTGCCCAGGCCCGGTTGTCGGAGATCTGCCCGGAGATCTCGGCGCGCGAGACGTAGCGCGTGCTGCCGTCCGCGTTCTTCGCGCAGGTCCACGGGACGGTGCTGACGTCCTGGACGCAGCCGAGGAAGGGGTGGTTGTAGGTGTGGTTGATCCAGCGGTGGTCGTCGCGGTCGGCGACGAACCGGTCGGCCAGCGGGTCCGAGCCGCCGTTCTCCTCACGGAAGAGTTCGCTGCCGCCGCCGTTGAAGGCCATGTCGAGCGGGAACTTGCGGTCCTTGGACCACTGGGCCGCGTAGGCGGCGTCGTCCGGCGTCATCCGGATCGGGTCGGGCGTGCCCTGGCCCGGCGGGCAGTCCACGTCGCCCGGAGTGCAGTTGAGCTCGGTGTCCCAGCGGTCGTCGGCGCCGAAGACGTCGTCGACATGGACGGCGAAGTAGTTGCGGGAGGAGCCGAGTTGGACGCCCTGGGTCAGCCAGTCGACGATGCCGCGGGCGAGCAGCCGGAACTGCTGCTGGTGCTGGTTGTAGACGAAGGTCACCACCAGGTCGCGCCGCCCGTCGTGCCGGTACTCGCCCACGAGCGAGCCGCGGCCGGAACCGCCGGGGACCGGTGCGTCCACGTAGCTGGTGAAGTCGGCGCCGGGTGCGGGCTCGGCCAGGAAGCCGTAACTCTCGTTGACGGACGGTGAGTTGTCCTCGAAGGGCACCTGTCCCGCGAGATAGCCGAACGGTCCGCTCTTGCCCGAAGCGGTCACCTGGGCCCGCACCCCGTCGAGCGAACCGCTGAACTTCGGTGTCTGGAGCCCCGCTTCGGGCCGGGCGTAGGTGTAGGCGTCCACCTGCGGGATCGCGTACGTCTGCTCGTAGGAGGCGAGGGCGGCCATTTCCGCCGAACCGGCCCCGAACGGGTTGTCGTTGGGCAGCGCGACGGCCTGGAACCTGGCCCGCGGCCGGCCGTTCACGGTGTCCGCGAGGAACGCTCCGTCGATCACAGGGCGGCCGCTCTGTCGCAGGTCGACGGTGGTGTACGGAGTGCCCTGGCCGTCCAGCTCGGCGGTGATCGCGGCGGTGGCGGGGCCCCCGTCGGTCACCACCAGAACGCGCAGGTCGATGCGGGGCGCCTCGGCGGCTGACGCGGGAGCGCCGGGCAGCGAGAGCGCGAGAAGCAGAGCGGCGGCGCCGAGAGCCGCCGCTCGTGCGGTGTGATTCATGCGGTGTGTGGTCCCCTCCACGGTCGGGCCGCTGGGGTGTCTCCACCCAGCGGCCCGGCCCCCAACGGCACGGTCACCTGTCGCAGTGTGTGTCCGTGCAGCTCTGACGCGTCACATAGTGCGGCCCGATTGAGGGTTCTGTGCGGATTCTGTGAAAGCTGGCGGAAAAAAGATGGCTCTGTTCTAAAGGGGTGGATGAGGGGTGCGCGGGGAGGGTGGTGACACTTCGGAGCCGGGCGTTCCGGGAAACCGTGGCCGCTCAGGGGGGTCGGCGGCCCCCGGGGCTCCGATCGGTGCCGGTTACATGTTCTGGTCCTCGGCGGGCTCGGTGAGGCCCGGAAAGGGTGCCGGGCCGAACCGCCATGAATCAGCCAACTCGGGAGGCTCGGGTTGCGGGGCCTTTTGCGTAGCAAGCGCGTTCTGACCTGCGGGGGAACTGGGTTACGCGGAAGTGAAGGGGGCGCGAATCAGGGCGTACTTGCGCTCCGCGCGGGGGTGTGTGCGTCTCTTTCTGCGGGTCTGCTGTGGCTGGGCGCGCAGTTCCCCGCGCCCCTTCGGGGCGCTTAGGCCCGCACCGCCGCCACCGCCTTCCGTGCCGCCACCAGGATCGGGTCCCACACCGGTGAGAACGGTGGGGCGTAACCGAGGTCGAGTGCCGTCATCTGTTCCACCGTCATGCGTGCCGTCAGTGCCACCGCCGCGATGTCCACGCGCTTGGCGGCTCCCTCGCGGCCCACGATCTGGACGCCGAGCAGCCGGCCCGTGCCCCGTTCGGCGAGCATCTTCACCGTCATCACGGCCGCTCCGGGGTAGTAGCCCGCCCGGCTCGTCGACTCGATGGTCACCGTCACGTGCTGCAGGCCCGCGGCCCGCGCGTCCTTCTCGCGCAGGCCCGTGCGGGCGATCTCCAGGTCGCAGACCTTGCTGACCGCCGTGCCGACGACACCGGGGAACGTCGCGTAACTGCCGCCCACGTTCGAGCCGATGACCTGGCCGTGCTTGTTGGCGTGCGTGCCGAGCGCGATATGGCGTTCGCGGCCCGAGACCAGGTCGAGCACCTCCACGCAGTCGCCGCCCGCCCAGATGCCGTCGTGGCCGCGTACGCGCATCGCCAGGTCGGTGAGCAGCCCGCCGTGCTCGCCGAGCGGCAGGCCCGCGGCGCGGGCGAGTTCCGTCTCGGGGCGCACGCCGATGCCGAGCACCACCACGTCCGCCGGATACTCGGCGTCCTCCGTGGCCACCGCCCTGACCCGGCCGTCCTCACCGGTGAGGATCTTGGTGACCTCGGAGTCGTTCACCATCTCGATGCCCATCCCCGACATTGCCTCGTGGACCAGGCGGCCCATGTCCGGGTCGAGCGTCGACATCGGCTCCGCGCCGCGGTTGACGACGGTGACCTCGTAGCGTCGCTGGATCAGCGCCTCGGCCATCTCGACGCCGATGTAGCCCGCGCCGATGACGACCGCCCTGCGGCCCGGCGTCTCGGCGAGCGTGTCCAGGAGCGCCTGGCCGTCGTCGAGGGTCTGCACGCCGTGCACACCGGGGGCGTCGATGCCGGGCAGCGAAGGGCGGACCGGACGGGCGCCGGTGCCGATCACGAGCTTGTCGTACGCCGTCCAGTCCTCGGCCCCGGATTCGAGGTCCCGGGTGCGCACGCGGCGCCCCGCCGGATCGATCTCCACGACCTCCGTACGCATCCGCAGGTCGATGTCGCGCGCCCGGTGTTCCTCCGGCGTACGCGCGATCAGCTCGTCCCGCGAAGGGACGTCGCCGCCCACCCAGTAGGGGATGCCGCAGGCCGAGTACGAGGTGAAGTGACCGCGCTCGAAAGCGACGATCTCCAGCTCGTCCGGGCCCTTGAGCCTGCGTGCCTGCGACGCGGCGGACATGCCCGCCGCGTCGCCCCCGATGACCACAAGTCGCTCTCTCGCGCTGCTCATACGGACACGCTACTTAAGCGCTCCGCTGGAATCGCGGTGATGGACCCGCGGGCCGGTGGGGGCTGGTCGCGCCCACGCGGCGGAGCCGCATATGTCACAGCCCCGCGCCCCTTCGGGGCGCACCCGAACCGCACCGGACTTCGCCAAAGCCGCAGACGAGCGACGGCACCCTCGCGGCACTTCCCGCGGAGCGCTTAGTCGTCGTCGCCTTCGCCCGCCGGTGGCTGTGGCAGCCGGGGTCGCACAAGACGCTGCCACAGCAGAATCAACAGCGCTGCCACCGCCGCGAACGGCAGGATCGCGCCGAGGGCGACCGCCAGCCAGCGCAGCATCGTCACGAAGGCGTTCCAGCCGCCGGACAGCGCGTCCACGAACGTCGGATCGTCGTCGTCCGCGTCCGTCTTCTGCACCGCCGTCTCGCTGAGCGAGAGCGTGATCGTCGACATGCTCGTACGGTCCTTCAGGGACGACTGCTGCGCGAGCAGCGCCTCCAGCTCGGACTGCCGGGAGCTCAACTCCCCTTCCAGGGTGACGACATCGCTCAGCTTCGTCGCCCTGTCCATCAGCTCCCGCACCCGCGCCACGCTCGCCCGCTGCGACTTGATGCGGCTCTCGACATCGACGACCTGGTCGGTGACGTCCTGCGCCTTGGCCTTGCGCTCGATCAACTTGCCCGTTCCCTCAAGGGACTTGAGGACCTCCTCGTACTGGTCCTGCGGCACCCGCAGCACGATCCGCGAGCGCTCGTGGCCGCGGCCGTCGCGGTCCGTCGTCTCGTCGCCGACGACACCGCCCGCGTCCGTGGCGACCGCGCGCGCCTCGTCGAGCGCCTTCGGGACGTCCTTGACGCGGACGGTCAGGGTCGCGGTGCGGATGATGTGGGTGCCGGTGAGCTTCGGCGGCTTCTTCGCGCCGGACTCGTCCGCTTGGCCGCCGCCCACGCCACGCTCGTCGGACGAGTCCGCCCGGTCCCTCGCCGCGCCGCCCGCCGCCTTGTCGCTGTCGCCGCCGCTGTCACCGCCCGCGCTGCACCCCGCGAGCGCGAGGGCGACCGCGAGCAGCACGGCCGAGAGTGCCTGGACGGTGCGGTGCCTGGACGTGCTGGACGCGTTCATCCCGACGTACCCCCCGAGGGTCGTGGTGGCTGTTGCTCCCTTGACTGCTCCTTTGACGCCGGAGCGGGGCGGAACGGTGGTTGCCGACAGGTCCCGATGGGGTCACGGTCGGGACTCGCGCGGCTCGTAGAGTGGAGGTATGCGCGAAACGGACACACGTACGGGTACGGGTCATGTCGTGGTCATCGGCGGTGGGATCGCCGGCCTTGCCGCCGCCCATCGATTGCTCGGCGCCGGAGCACGGGTGACCGTCCTGGAAGCCGCCGACCGGCTCGGCGGCAAACTGCTCCCCGGCGAGATCGCCGGCGTCCGCGTCGACCTCGGCGCCGAGTCGATGCTCGCCCGCCGCCCCGAGGCCGTGGCCCTGGCCCGCGAGGTCGGCCTCACCGACCGGCTGCAGCCGCCCGCCACCGCGACCGCCGCGATCTGGACCCGGGGCGCCCTGCGCCCGATGCCCAAGGGCCACGTCATGGGCGTGCCCGGCGACGCGTCGGCCCTCTCCGGGGTGCTCTCCGACGAAGGTCTGCACCGCATCGAGCAGGACCGCGAGCTGCCGGCCACCGAGGTCGGCGACGATGTCGCGGTCGGTGAGTACGTCGCCGGGCGCCTCGGTCGCGAGGTCGTCGACCGCCTGGTGGAGCCGCTCCTGGGCGGGGTGTACGCCGGTGACGCCTACCGCATCTCGATGCGCTCGGCGGTGCCGCAGCTCTTCGAGGCGGCCCGCAGCCACGCCTCGCTCACCGAGGGCGTACGCGAGATCCAGGCCCGCGCCGCGAAGAGCCGGCAGACCGGCCCCGTCTTCATGGGCATCGAGGGCGGCGTCGGCCAACTGCCGCTCGCGGTCGCGGAGTCGGTACGCGCGCGTGGCGGTGTCATCCACACCGGGGCGGCCGTCACCGGGCTGAAGCGCACCGCGGGGGGCTGGCAGGTCAGCACCGAGAAGAGCGTCATCGACGCCGACTGCGTAGTGGTCGCCGTGCCCGCGTACGCCGCCGCCGCGCTCCTGGGCGTCGAGGCACCCGCGGCCGCCGCCGAGCTCGCCGCCGTCGAGTACGCCTCCATGGCCCTGATGACCCTCGCCTACCGCCGCAGCGAAACCGACCTCCCCGAAGGCAGCGGTTTTCTCGTGCCGCCCATCGACGGGCACACCATCAAGGCGTCCACGTTCGCCTCGCGCAAGTGGGCCTGGATCGCCGATGAGGACCCTGACCTGCTGGTTCTGCGCACTTCGGTGGGCCGGTACGGGGAGAGCGCGATCCTGGAGCGGGACGACGCCGACCTGCTCGCCCTCTCCCGGCGCGATCTGTACGCGGCCACCGGCCTGGACGCCGCGCCCGTCGCCACCCGCGTCACCCGCTGGCACGACGGCCTCCCGCAGTACCCCGTCGGCCACCACGCGCGCGTGGCCCGCATCCGCGAGCACGTGAGCAAACTGCCCGGCCTCGCCGTCTGCGGAGCCGCGTACGACGGCGTGGGCATCCCCGCGTGCATCGCGAGCGCGTACGCGGCCGTGGACCAGCTGGGCGGCGACCTGGAGTAATAGGGGCAGCGCGCAGCGCTTCTTTGGAAGGGTGGTGGTGGGCGACGGGTGGGCGGAGGAGCTCAGCAGCAACCCGGTGCAGAGTCTGCACGGCGGCGGAGGAGAATAGAGACATGAGTGACGACGCCCCCGCCAAGAGCCCGAACGCCGGCAAGAAGGCCAAGGACCTCAACGAGGTCATCCGCTACACGCTGTGGTCCGTCTTCAAGCTGCGCGACGTCCTTCCCGACGATCGCGTCGGCTTCGCCGATGAGGTCCAGGAGCTGTTCGACCAGCTCGCCGCCAAGGACATCACGGTCCGTGGCACGTACGACGTGTCGGGGCTCCGTGCCGACGCCGACGTCATGATCTGGTGGCACGCGGAGACGAGCGACGAGCTTCAGGAGGCCTACAACCTCTTCCGCCGCACCATGCTGGGCCGCGCCCTGGAGCCGGTCTGGTCGAACATGGCGCTGCACCGCCCCGCCGAGTTCAACAAGTCGCACATCCCGGCCTTCCTGGCCGACGAGACGCCCCGCAACTACATCAGCGTCTACCCCTTCGTGCGCTCCTACGACTGGTACCTGCTGCCCGACGAGGACCGCCGCCGCATGCTCGCCGACCACGGCAAGATGGCCCGCGGCTACCCCGACGTGCGCGCCAACACCGTCGCCTCGTTCTCGCTCGGCGACTACGAGTGGATGCTGGCCTTCGAGGCCGATGAGCTGTACCGCATCGTCGACCTGATGCGGCACCTGCGCGCCTCCGAGGCCCGGATGCACGTCCGCGAAGAGGTCCCGTTCTTCACCGGCCGCCGCAAGTCCGTGGCGGACCTGGTGGCGGGTCTGGCGTAAGCGCCACCGCCGTACACGCGCCGGGCGGGCGCGGCACCGTTAATTCGGTTGCCGCGCCCGCCCGGTGCGCGTTTCATCGAAAGGTCGTACCCGGAGACAGAAAGATGGTGAGTGTATGCCCAGGGCCCTGCGGAACAGCTCGGAGCCGATCCCTTCCGCATTGCTTTGGAGTCACCTTCACCATGTCCCGCAACACATCAAGGCGCGCCCGCACTGAGGCGCGCGCCGAGTCCTTCCGCTGTCTGCAGTGCGGTCTCGACGTATCGATGACCGCACCCGGAACCGACCACCGCAACCACTGCCCGAACTGCCTGTGGAGCCGTCACCTCGACGACACCCCGGGCGACCGGGCCGCGGAGTGCGGCGCCCGGATGGAACCTCTCGCCATCTCCGTACGCGGAGACGGCGAATGGGTCCTCGTCCACCGCTGCACCCACTGCGGCGTCCTGCACGCCAACCGCACGGCGGGCGACGACAACGCCCTGCCGCTGACCCGGCTCGCGGTGCGCCCGCTGGCCCAGCCGCCGTTCCCGCTGGAGCGGCTCGGCGCGCTGTGACCGGCTAGCGCTCGCCTGCTAGCGCTTTTTGGGAAGAGCCTTCGCCCGTGCGCCGGACAGCGGCTCGGGCTCCTTGTGCGGTGCGCACGCCGCGCGCCGCACAGGGAGCCTGCCCTCCAGGAGATATGCCTCCAGGTGGCCGTTGACGCACTGGTTGGGGCCGCCCGCGATGCCGTGCGTGCCCGCATCCCGCTCCGTCACAAGGACCGAACCCTTCAGCCTGCGGTTGAGCTCCTCGGCGCCCTCGTACGGCGTCGCCGCGTCGCGCTCGGCCTGCAGGATCAGCGTCGGGGGCAGCTCGCCCTCGTCGGTGCGGACGTCCACGGGACGCTGGCGGGGCGCGGGCCAGTAGGCGCACGGCAGGTTCATCCAGGCGTTGTCCCAGGTCTCGAAGGGCGCGAGGCGGGCGACCAGTGAGTTGTCGCGGTTCCAGGTCTTGAAGTCCGTCGGCCAGGCCGCGTCATTGCACTCGACCGCGGTGTAGACCGCGTTGCTGTTCTCCTGCTCCTTGGCCGCCTTCGGCACGGGCGCGGCCTGCTCGATCAGCTGCTTCGGGTCGCCCTTCAGATACGCCGAGAGCGCCGAGGCGCGCATCGGCCAGAAGTCGTCGTAGTAGCCGGCCTGGAGATACGCCGACTGCAGCTGGCCGGAGCCGACCTTGCCGCCGGCGGGCTTGCGGGCCAGCGCGTCGCGGACCCTCTCATAGCTCCTGAGGACGGCATCGGGCGTCTTGCCCAGGTGGTACGTCTTGTCGTGCTTGGCCACCCAGGTACGGAAGTCGGCCCAGCGCCGTTCGAACGCCACGGACTGGTCGAGGTTGTTGTAGTACCAGATCTGCGCCGGGTCGGGGTTCACCGCCGAGTCGAACACCATGCGGCGCACGTGCGACGGGAAGAGCGAGGCGTAGACGGCGCCGAAGTAGGTGCCGTACGAGGCGCCCATGAACGTCAGCTTCTGCTCGCCGAGCGCCGCCCGAAGGACCTCCAGGTCACGGACGTTGTTCAGGCTGTTGAAGTGCGGCAGGCCCGCCCCGGAGCGCTTGGCGCAGCCGCGCGCGTACGCCTGCGCCTCCGCGACGCGCTTCAGTTTGTACGCGGCGTCCGGGTGGGCCGGCGAATGGGTCGGCGCCTTCACGAACTCCTTGGGGTCCTGACAGGAGATCGGCGCCGAGCGGCCGACACCGCGCGGGGCGTAGCCGACGAGGTCGTAGGCGGCGGCGATGCGCTTCCACTCGGGAATGGCCCCGACGAGCGGGAAGTACATGCCGGACGCGCCGGGGCCCCCGGGGTTGAAGACGAGCGCCCCCTGGCGCTTGACGGCCTTGGCGCGCTTGCCCGCGGCCTTCTTCGTGGCCTTGACGCGGCTGACCGTCAGCTTGATCTGCTTGCCGTCCGGCTGCGCGTAGTCGAGCGGCACCTGCACGGTGCCGCAGCGGACGGACGGCGGCAGGCCCTCCGCCGCGGCGCAGGCGCCGAAGCGGATGCCGGCCGCCTTCGCGCGCTGGACGGCGACGGCGGTGCCGTGCGCCTGCGGGTAGGGCAAGGTGTCGGTCGCGGACGCGCTTCCCGTGGGGGCGGCGACGAGTGCGGTCAGGACCAAGGATCCGGCGGTTCCGTAGAGGGCGGCTGCTGCTCTCATCGCTCTCCATCCCTTCATTCGGCCGTGTGTTGCTCGAACAAAAGGGATGATTCGTTCGGTAAAAGGCGAAGTAAAGCACCGCCTGCCGGTGTCGGCGCATTGTTCCGTCAATGCCCCCGATGCGCCGTATCCCGGTGCGTGAACGCGGCGCGCAGATCGGGGTCCGCGAGGGCGCGGGTGCCGCGTACGGCGACGGCGGTGAGGTCGGAGCCGCCGCGCGCCGGAAGCGCGCTCAGCAGACGCTGCCCGGCGGGCGACGCCCAGCGGGGGTAGGGGTGGATCTCGAAGCGGGCGACGGCCAGACAGGCCAGGGCGGTGGCCAGGGGCAGCGCGAACCAGAACGCGATGTGCACATCGCCGGGCGTCCGGTCGGCCGCCTCCTGGGCGGGCATCAGCAGCGCCGCCGCGCCGAGGGCGAGCACCACCGCGGCGCTCGCCCGCACCTGGCGGACCGCGCCCGCGACCCCCGACCAGGTGCCGTCCGGCAGCGCGAGCCCCGCCGCGACGAGCCGGTCGGCGAGGGCGCGCATCGCTTCGGTGCCGGCCGCGGCCCGGCGCACCGGCGCTATCGGCGACTGGCCCGCGGGCCCTATCGCGCCGAGCACGGAACGCTCCATGTCGTCACCGCCCACCGGGTCGACCACCGTCGCCCAGCCGGTGCGGGCGAGCAGCAGCCGCCGGGCGCGGGCCATCGACACCAGGGTGAGGTCGGTGACGCGAGCGGGGCCGCCGGAGAGGAAGGCGGTTTCGTAGAGCGTCAGTTCATGACGGTGCTCCAGGGCCGCGCCGGGCGGGGCCGTGCGGTACGCGGCGAGGCAGAGCCGGGCACAGGACAGGCCTGTCGCGACCCAGGCGAGGAGGAGCAGGGGGAGCCAGAACATGCGGGTGTTCTATGCGAGCGGACGGGGCCCGCGCCACGGCTTATTCACCATGCGGACGGGAGATCGCCGGTGGATAACGTTCCGCTTCGCGCGGGCCGGCCCTTGCCCCGACTCTCCGGCTTGTCTCTCTTCCCGGTCCTGCCCTTCTCGCCTTCCTTGGGCTTGTGGGGCGGCTCGGTCTTCGTCGGCTTGGGCCGGGACACCGGTGGCGGCAGCGGGAACGTGGGCGATGGGGAGACTGGGGTCGCCGGGGGCGGGGAGTCGGTCGGCTCCGGCGGGGCGGGGGAGCGGGTGACGGGGTCGGGGGCCGCCGACGCGGCGTCCCGCGCCAGATCGTCGAAGTCGACGAGGCCGGTGTCCTCAAGCACCGTGATGTGGTCGAGGACCGTCGTGTTCGCGTCGTCGGCCAGGGCGCGCACCAGCGAGTTGCGGGTGGTCGCGCGGACCTCGGCGACCACCGAGAAGACCTTGCCGTGCGCCGCGCGCAGGATGTTCGCGAATCTCTCGTCGTACGTGGCGCCGCGCGCGTCGTTCAGTTCGTCGAGCCAGTCACGCTGCTGCGAGCTCGGCTGGTTGGGCAGTTCGAGGCCGAGCTGCGTCGCCACCTCGCGCACCCGCGCGTCGAGGAACGTATGGCCGTCGACGAGGTGCTCGCCCGCGGTCTGCACGGCCTTGGCGGTGCCGCGCTCCTGCGCCTGCTGTCCGGCGGGGAGCTCCCAGAGTCCCGCGAGCCGCACCTTGGTGATGAACTCGCGGTCGAGCGCGGACAGCGGGCCGAAGTCGGTCGACACGGTCTCCGCGTTGAGTCTGTCCAGGCCGGTGCCCGAGCGGTCCTCGTACGACCAGATGGGGAAGAGCAGCGCGGCCAGGGTCGCGACGAGCCCCGCGACGATGAGGCCGGTGCCGTTGATGGATCGCATGGCGCCTCCTGTTGCGGCACCGCACGTTAGTGCGCCGCGGGGAGGCGTCTGCCGGTTACCGCCCGGAGTACGTCAACTGCCGTACGAGTAAGGGGCATTGCGGGCGGGCGCCCGCCGTGCCCCTGGCGGCGGGGTCAGGAACCGCCGCCTCCGCCGCCCCCACAGCCGCCACCGCCCCCGCCGGAGCTGCCGCCGCAGGAGGACCCGCCTCCGCCGCCACCACCTCCGCAGGATGACCCGCCGCCTCCGCCGGAACTTCCACAGCCGCCGCCCCCGCAGGCCGAGCCGCCGCCCCCGCCTCCGCCGCACCACGAGGGGCTGCCCGACGAGCACACGACCCCGGAGCCGCCCGAATAGGACGGCGAATGGGGGGCTGCGCGCCGCACCGGCCGGATCCCGTACGCGGCGATCAGCTGGGCCTGCAGCTCGGGGTCGAGCACGCCGTTCAGGCCGCCGATGGCCACGCGGTTCATCGCGTCGTACGCGTGGGCGTAGGCGACGCGGTACTGGTCGAGCGCGGCCCGTCCCGCGGTGCTGACCCGGCCGCCGGCGGACTTGGCGCAGAGCGAGCCCGTGAGGCCCCCGATGAAGACCCCGACGAACAGCAGGACCATCGGGCCGGTCACGGAGTCGCCCGACGGCCCGTCGCCGGCGCCCGCGAAGCCGAAGATGCAGACGACGAAGAACCCCGCGAAGGTCACGACGTTGTGCAGCCTCGCCTTGACCCGCCAGCGGGCCAGGGCCTCGGGCCGCACCATCAGGCCGCGCCAGGCCAGCGCGTCACCGACCGCCTGCACGGCGGGGCTGCGCATCACGCCGATCCGCAGCCAGTGCAGGGCGCCGCTCGGCGCGGCGGCGTGCACCTGGAGCAGGGCGCCCTCCACCGGGTTACGGGCCTCGGGCCGCAGGATGCCGACGATGCCGGGTCCGGCGATGGCCAGTCGGCCGTCCTCGTGCATGGTCGTGATCACGGCATCGGTGACCCTGCCGGGCCCGCCCGCGAGGAACGCGGCCTCCAGGGGGTCGAACACGGCTTGGTGCTGGGCGTCGGGCTGGCGGACATCGGCGTGCAGCGCCGTGGCGAGTCCGACGGCGAGTACCACCGACGAGGCCGTGACCAGCACGAAGTAACAGATCGTCAGAACTTCCACGGTATTTCCCTATCCCCCGTATGCCGCTGTCTATCCCCGCCGCAGCGCGAACCGCGCCGCCCGTAGCCAACGTGTGACCGGCCGCCCGTCCAGCGGCGCGGGACCGGACCGCTCCAGCCACCAGCGGGTCAGCCGGCCCCGGGCTTCGGCGTCCTCCGGCTGCCCGGCGAGCAGCAGCCGCTCGGCGAAGTCGAGCGCGTCACGCCGGTACCCGCCCGTCATCGGGCGGGTCTGCGCGTACGCGAAGAAGTCCGAGCGGAACGTCTTGCCGAGGATCTCCGGCAGCTCGGGCGCCACCTTCGCCACGACATCGGCCCGCTTGCCGGTCAGTGCGCGGCTCTGCACCTTCAGACGCGTGTGGTCGAAGCCCTCAGGCGCGGGAGTGCCCGCGACGAGCGCGGAGAGCAGCGCGGTCTGCGCGAGGGCGGTGCGCTGACGGGCGCCGGGGGAGGCGGGCGGGCAGTCGCCGCGCGCCTGCGAGTCGCCCGCGGGCAGCTCGCCGGAGGCCGTCACCGTCTCCCGTATCGCGTCCAGCTCACGCTCCAGCTCGCCCGGCTCCGGGAAGTTCTCGTCGCGCTCCAGGAGGACGCCGGGCGGGCTCACCCGTGAGGCCAGGTCCGCGAGGATCGCGAGGACCGGCTCAGGGACCGGATGGGCGTGGCTGTCGTGCCAGACGCCGTCGCGCTCGAAGCCGCCCGCCACATGGACGTACGCGATGGCCTCGACCGGCAGCTCGTCCAGGGCCTTGGCCGGGTCCTCGCCGCGGTTGACGTGGTTCGTGTGGAGGTTGGCGACGTCGATGAGGAGACGGACGCCGGTGCGCTCGACCAGCTCGTACAGGAACTGCCCCTCCGTCATCTCCTCGCCGGGCCAGGAGATCAGCGCCGCGATGTTCTCCACGGCGAGCGGCACCGGCAGCGCGTCCTGCGCGATGCGTACGTTCTCGCACAGCACGTCCAGGGCGTCGCGGGTGCGCGGCACCGGCAGCAGATGGCCCGCCTCCAGCGGCTGCGAGGCCGTCAGCGGGCCACCGGCGCGTACGAACGCGATGTGCTCGGTGACGAGCGGCGAGCCGAGGGCCTGCGCGCGCTCGGCGAGTGCGGCGAGGCGGGTCTCGTCGGGGCGGTCCGCGCCGCCGAGGCCGAGCGAGACGCCGTGCGGCACCACCCTCACGCCGCGCTCGCGCAGCCTGAGCAGGGAGTCGGGGAGGTGCCCGGGGCACAGGTTCTCCGACACGGCCTCGACCCAGTCGATGCCGGGCATCCGTTCCACGGCGTCCGCGATCTCCGGACGCCACCCGATTCCGGTCCCCAGGTGCTTCATGTTTCCCCCTCCTCCGCCATGACCCCGCGTCGTGGTCGAGTGTCGGAGTCATGACCCCGACAGCCGCGGGTGAACCCCTGGAGAGGGACGTTCAGAGCTACATTTGAGGTTCCGGCCGATCCGTATTGACCTCTCCCGGCGGTGCGGGCGAGGGCCGTGACGTGGTCGACACATCACCGCTGGGACCGGCGGGAGCAGGCTCGGGGGGAAGCCCGCCGGAGGGCGGGGGAGGCCCGGTGGGGCTGGCCGTGGCGGTGGCGGCGCCACCGTTCGCGATGTCGTCGAAGTCGACGAGCCCGGTCGCCTCCAGCATCGTGATGTGGTCGAGGACCGTCTGGTTGGCGTCGCTGGCCAGCTGCCGGATCAGCGTGTTGCGGGTGCTGTCCCGCACCTGCGCTATCACGCTGAACACCTTGCCGTGCGCGACGCGCAGCAGATTCACGAACTTCCGCTGGTACGTCTCGCCGCTGGCCTCGGTCAACTCCTGGAGCCAGCCCTGCTGTTGGGCGTTCGGCTGGTTCGGAAGCTCCACGCCGAGCTGCGCCGCGACCGAACGGGCCCGCTTGTCGAGGTCCGTGTGGCCGACGATCAGATGGTCGCCGGCCTCCTTGATCGCCTCGGTCGGTGCCCGCTCGACCGCCTGCTGGCCCGCGGGCAGCTCCCACAGCCCCGCCAGCCGCACCTTCACGAGCAGATCGCGGTCGGCCGCCGAGAGCGGACCCCACTGCGTTGCCACGGATCCGGCGGCCAGATTGGCGGGCCCTGTGCCCGAACGGTCGGCGTAGGACCACATCGGGAACGCGAGCGCGCCCAGTGTGGCCACAAGTGCCGCGATGATCAGAGCCGTGCCATTGATGCGCCGCAATGTGCCGTGCCTCCCGTGCCCGTCGACTTGCCGTGGAGGGCAAGCTACTTCCTGGTACCGGGAGATACGGAAGAGGCGTGCGTGATGTTCATCGCTCGTGCCACCGGGGAGAGCGCCCGAGGAGGGCCAGCATCTCGTCGAGCGGGGACGCCTCTTCGGGCGTGGGCAGGACCGGCGCGAACGCGGCACCGGGGCCCCTGCGTCCGGGATCCTTCGGCACCCGCCGGGCGATGTCGAGCGCGGCCCCGACGACCGGCCGTGGCAGGTCGAGCCCGACGCCCAGGGTCGCCGCCACGTCCCAGGAGTGCACCACGTAGTCGAGCAGATGGAAGCCGACGGCGACACGTCCGGTGAACGTCCCGCCGAGCTCGGGAAGCGTGAACCCCCGCTCCAGGACGCCCTCTTCGGCGAACGCCGCAAGGACATGACGTACCGACTCGTCGTAGACCTTGAACGGATCGCGGCCGAGATCCGGCGCGATCCAGTACGTACGGTCGGCACCCGCGCCCCGCGCCGCCGCCGCGAACCCGTGGTGCTGCGCGGCCATGTGCGCCACCAGATCGCGCAGCGTCCAGCCCGCGCAGGTCGAGGGGCGTTCCCAGTCGGTGTCGCGTGCGATGCGCAGGACGCGGAGCGATTCCTGGACGGCGGCGCGGTCGAGCGCGACGAGGTCGGTGGTCATGAGGTCATCACTTTCCTTCCGGGGTGTGAACTGCCGGTTCTGGCCAGGGACTTGAGCCGGTGAGCAGCGCGCTCGCCTCGGCCCAGAGGGCGTCAGGGGCGAGCCGGTCCGCCGTCCAGACGGTGGCGCGCATCGCGCCCCGGTCCCGGTGCGCACGGACGGTCCGCAGATGGTCGGGGCGCGCGACGAACGCGTACAGCGAACGCTCGCCGATCCAGACCGAGACGGACCCCGAGCGCTTGCGCAACGGTTCAACCCAGAGCCACATGCCGACGGCGCCGGGCAGCCCCGGCCAATTTCTTCGCAGCCGCAGCCCCGACAGGGCGATCGGGAGGGTCTGTGAGTGCCGGTGGGCGGTGAACTCGGTGACGCTCACCAGGACCGGGCCCGGCGCGTGCGCCTCGGGTCCCGCCTGCCAGGGCGATCGCATGATCCTGATCCATGAGGGCATGTGTACGAGCATAAAACTATGCGAACGGTCGTGCTACTTGTTTCTTGGAGTTGCTGCCCTCGGGATCAATTCATTCAGCGATCAGGGGAGTTGAAGAACCCGCGCCGGATCCGTCGCCGCCGCGCGCAGACGGGTCGTGATGGCGACGCCCGCCCTGCGATAGGCATCCGGTTCGTCGTGCAGGACCGAGTGCGCGTTCGCCGTCTCCATGAAGGCGATGAGCTCGAAGGCGAGCTGCGGGACGTCGAGGTCCGGGCGCAGTTCGCCCGTGTCGCGGGCCTCGGCGATGCAGCGCTCGACCTGGTCGGTCCAGTCGCGGTCGGCGCGGACCAGCGCGTCGTGCACGGCCCCCTCGCGGGCGTCGAACTCGGCGATCACCCCGTAGAAGAAGCAGCCGCCGGGGAAGATCCGCTGCCGCGAGTAGTCCAGCCAGCACGCGCAAAGGCGGCCCACCCGGCCGAGGCCCGGCGGGGACTGCCGGGCCGGCTCCACCACCGCGTCCAGGAAGATGCGGCCCGCCGCGCGGACCGTCGCGAGCTGCAGCTCCTCCTTGGAGCCGAAGAGCGCGAACACCCCGCTCTTGCTGAGCTTCAGCTCGGTGGCGATACGGCCCACCGACAGCGCGTCCAGACCCTCGACCGACGCGATGTCGACCGTGCGGCGCAGGACGAGCCGCCGGGTCTGATTGCCGCGCTCGACACGGCCGTCGAGCTTGGCGAGCCTGCCGGTGCCTTCGCCGTCGGTCTTTGTCGCCATGTCGGCCCTCCTCGGCTCAGCGCAGGGCGGGGTGGTCGGCGGTCACCGTGCAGGAGCCCGGCGCGATCTCCGTGAACCCCGCGTCCCGCACCACCGGCAGGCCGCTCGCCACGAGTTCGCGCCAGAGCGCGGCGTCCGGGGTGCGGACGGAGAGCGGGAAACCGGCGTCCCGCCAGGCCGCGCGCTCCTCGTCCGACAGCTCCCACCAGGCCAGCTGGGCGCCATGGCCCGCCTGGGCCATCGCCTTGCCGGCCGACATGTCGACATCGGGGCTCATCCACAGGATGGGCGCGGTCGCGTCCGCCGGGGGCAGCGGCTCCGGGTCGTCCAGGTCCGTGCCCGACACCTGGAGCTTCGCCAACTCCTTGGGCCAGCCGTCCAGCGGGACCGGCGGGAAGACGCGGACCTCCGCCGACTTGCCCGTGACCGTGATGCCGGGCAGCGCCTCGGCCCTGCGCCACTCGGCGCCGCGGGCTCGCCGGACCACCTTGCGGATGCGGGCGTCCTGCCAGTCCCGCATGGCCTGCGCCCACTGGCCGTCACCGAGGGACCGCTCGTCGCTGAGCATCACCAGGACCGCGCGGGCCGCCGTCTCCAGGGCGTCCGTACGGTGCGGCGGCTCGGCCTTCTCGATCCGCGCCACCAGCGGCAGCACGAACTGCGGTGCCTCGTCGCGCGAGACCTGCTCCACGCGGAAGGGGCTGCCCTGGGGGTCGCGGGTGTCCTGGCCGTTCTGGGTGCCGGTGTTCCCGGCGGTCGGGTCGCTGCTCACCCGACCAGTCTGCCAGGCCGAAGATCGGTCCTGGCAGGGGCTTTGTCGTACCGGTTGCCCCTTGCGCGTTGCCCCTGCGCGAGGATGTCCGGATGCAAGGTGATCAAGATCCTTACGGTGGCCGCGCCGATCTCGCGCTGCGGCTCGACGGGGTGGGGCGGCGCTATGCCGTGGGCGGGCCATGGGTGCTGCGCGGCGTCGGCCTTGGCATACGCGCGGGCACGCTCGTCCGGATCGAGGGCGCGAACGGCACCGGCAAATCGACGCTGCTGCGCATGATCGCCGGGATCGACGCCCCGTCCGAGGGCCGCGTCGTCGGCCGGCCGCGCACGGCGTACGTACCCGAACGCTTCCCGGCGGCCCTGCCGTTCACGGCCGTCGGATACCTCACGCACCTGGGCCGGATCCACGGCCTGCCGAAGGGCGAGGCCGCGCGCGGCGCGGAGGAGCTGCTCGAACGCTTCGGCGCCGGAAGTTACGCGCGTACGCCCCTGTCGGAGCTGTCCAAGGGCAGCAGTCAGAAGGTCGCCGTCGCGCAGGCCCTGCTCGCCGGGCCCGAACTGCTCGTCCTGGACGAGGCATGGACGGGCCTGGACGCCGCGGCCCGCGACGAACTCGACAGGACCGTCGCCGAGCGCGTCGCGGAGGGCGGCGCCGTCGTCTTCGTCGACCACGACCCGCGGCGGCTCTCGGGCGCGGTGGACGTGACGTACGCCGTCGTGGGTACGGAGGTGAACCTCCGTACCCCGGAAGCGACTTCGGAAGCCACGGCCCCGCAGGAACCGTCCGTCGTCATCGAGGCACAGGGCCCACCGGGAGCGCCGCCACCCGCGACCCCGGGCACCGTCACCGGGCACTCCCCGGAGGGCGGGCTGCGCCTGACCGTGGCCGCGACACACTCGGACGTGGCGCTGCGCGCGCTGCTGGGGGCGCGTCCGCCGTGGCACGTGGTGTCGGTGTCCGCAGGGTCCGGGGCCGATTCCGGGCCGGGGTGCGAGGCCGCTGCGGCTTCGGCCCTGGAGACCAACTCCGAGAGCGAGGTGCGAGGCCGGTGAACGCCCTGCTGCACTATCAGTCCGCCCTGCTGCTGCGCTCCCAGCGCTGGCTCGCGCCGGTCATCCTGTACGCCGCGTTCCTCGCCGTGGGCGTGCAGAGCGGGCAGCCCGTCCTCGACTCCCTCGCGTACGCGGCCGCCGCGCTGCTGCCCGTCGCCGCCTGGATCGTACGGATCTGCGTCACCAACGAGCCGCCGTCGGCGCGCAGTTGCACGGCCGCGGCGGCGGGACCCTGGCGGGCGCACCTGGCCACGCTGCTCTCCGCCTTCCTGGCGAGCGCCGTGCTCGGTGTCGTGGCCACCGTCGTCGTCGCGGTGATCAGCGACGCGGCGAGCACCGATCACCGTACGGCGGTGAACCGGATCGCGGCGAGCGGCGCCGGTCTCCTCGCCATGCTGGTGAGCGCCCTGCTCGGCACCGCGATAGGCGCCGTCACCAACTGGCCGCTGCTGCGTTCGCCGGCGTGGGCGATCTCCGTGCTGCTGCTTGCCGCGCTGCTCGCGCTCGTCACCACGGGCTCACCGGCGCAGGCGGTCCTGACGGACCTGATCACGGGGTCGCGGGACGGGGTGGTGCCGGTTCCGTTGTTGCCGGTCGCCGGGGCGGGGGCGCTGGCGGCCGCGGCGGTGGCGACGGCTTGCGGGCTCGCTTCGCGTAGGGGATGAGGAGAGGGGCTGGGGGGAGGGGGCGCGGCTCGGGCGGTCCCTCGGGATCAGCCCGAGCAGGCCGTGCGCTGCGCCTCGTGCCACTCGCATACGGGGCACAGCGTGACGCCCTTGTGGGACTCCGGGTACTCGGTGGGCTTCCGGCAGAGCACGCACTCGGCCGACGGGCTGCCGGGCACCGATGGGTGGTAGAGGGCGCGGGCGCGCGTCAGGTCGGCATGCCCGTCCTGGGCGAGGTCGAAGAAGTGGTTCACCTGCCATGCCTGGGTGCTGCGGGCCTGCCGGTTGGTCGTGGTCACCCACGGCGGATAGACGCGGAATCCGCGCTTCCCGCCGGAGCCGTCGCGGGAGACGATGCCGCGCTCGCACAACACCTCGCGCGGGAACACGAACTGTCCGAAGCCGTCGTCGTCGCGGCTGCTGATGACGAAGAGATCCACTCCGTCGTCGGCGTCGAAGGGCCGGATCGGCCCCTCCGCGGACCGCTGCCACACGGTGACGAACTGTCCCACCTTCGTCGGGGTGGTCTTGGCCACGCGAAACCGGACCGAGCGGCCGTCGAGCGTGAACCCGTGGGCCGCGTACTCGGCACTCTCCGGTTCGGGCACCGGCAGTGAGCAGGCGAAACCGCTCGGGTCGTACACCGATGTCTTCGCTGCCAGCAGGTCGTCGTGAAGCCCCGTCCACGGCTGATTCGTCACCATGCAGTCATCCTGCCATCACGTCGGAATGACTCATCCATCCGCTCCATCCGCTCTATCCGCGCGGACGGGCGCTGCCGATCTGCTCCGACACCCGGACGAGCCGGAAGCCGCGCTCACGCAGCTTCGGGACGATCGTCCGCAGGGCACGCTCGGTGGCGGGAGCCGCGCTGCGGGTGCAGTGCATGACGACGACCGAACCGGGCCGCACCCCGTCGAGCACCTGCTTGGCCACCGCGTCGGCGTCCGTGGCGAACGCGTCGCCGCTCACCACGTCCCACTGCACCGCCGTGACGCCGCCCGGTGCCAGCGCGCGCAGCGCCTGCTTGTCGTAACAGCCGCCGGGGAAACGGAAGTACGGCACCGGGCGCTCGATGCCCACCTTGCGGAAGGCGGTGAAGGCGCGCTCCATGTCGGCGCGCATGCCGGAGGCGGGGACGGTGGGCAGGCCGTAGCAGTTCTTGGTGAAGGCGTAGTGGCTGTACGAGTGGTTGGCGACCTCGAAGAGCGGATCCCGCCCGATGTCCTTCGCCTGCGCCGGGTACTCCTCGGCCCACCGCCCCGTCATGAAGAAGGTCGCGGGCACATTCAGCCGGCGCAGGGTCGCCACCAGCGCCGGATTGTCGAACCGCTCGCCGGCCGCGGCGCGTGGCCCCTGATCGGCGGTCATGTCGGCGTCGAAGGTGAGGGCGACGGTGGGTGCGGCGGTTTTGGTGCGGGGGGCGTTCTTGAAGACGGGGGTGAGGCCTGCGGGGCCGGGGGCGAGGGTCGCCGGTCCCTCGGTGGCGCGGACCCGCTCGCGCGGGGCGGGGGCGGGGGCGGTGTCGCTGCCGCAGGCGCCGAGCGTGGTGAGCGCGAGGGCGCTGAGAGCGCAGGCGGTGGTCAGCCGCCTGGTGGCCGGTGTGATCATCTGGCGAACATAACGGGTGAAGCGGCGCAAATCGCCGAAGGTGGGGCGCGCTGGCCCCCGGACGGCGGATCCTTGCTCGCCGGGAAGCGGCGGGTCCGGACCGCCGGAGGCCTAGACCCAGCCGTCCAGCGACGCCATGAACGCCTCGAAGTCGTCCCGGTGGATGGTGTGCCCGGCCCCCTTCACCGTACGTATGGTGAAGCCCCGCCGCTCCAACTCCCCTTTCAGCTCATCGGAGATGAGGAAGCTGGGATCCGCCACCTGTACCAGGGACGGGACGACGGGAGCGGCCGGCGTGCGATCGACCGCGTTCTCCCCGGAGAGGGCGAGCGCGGTGCCCGGATCCCATGCCGCCAACGTCGCCACCTCGACGTCGACATCCGCGTCCTCCCAGCGCGGATTCAACTCCGCGATCATCGCGCGCGACGCCTGCTGGAACTCCACGAACACGGCAGGGTCGACCGACCCGGCCTGCCCGAGCGGCCACGCCGGGTCGGAGTAGACGGCACGCGCCGGCGCGAGCCGCTCCACCGCGAGGCCGAGCGCCATCCCGCCGAGCGAGTGCCCGATCGCGAGCTCCGCCCCGCGTGGCAACGTCGCGACCAGGTCGTCCGCGAAGATCTCCGGGCCGTATGCGCCGCGACGAGTACGCGATGCTCCTGATGCGGGCCCTGCAGGACGCCGGGTTCGACATCCCGGGGGACGTCGCCGTGGTCGGCGCCGATGATCTGCTGCTCGGCAGGCTGTTGCGCCCGAGGCTCACCAGCGTACGCATTGAACTCCCCGCGGCCGCCGAGGTCGCCGCCCTGGTCGACCGGCTCGTCCGGGAGCCGGAGACGCCACCGGCCGTGCACTGGCGGGCGAGGGTACGCATCGAGGCGAGGGAGTCCAGCCGCCCGGCGGCGGAATGAGGCTCACGGGCGCTCGTCGGCGGAGTGAGGGTCAGGAGCGGTCGTCGCCGCCACCCGCCTCCCCGTCGTCGGACAGGACAAGCCCCGCCGCCCCGCCGAACCGCCGCCGCAGCAGTTCGTACTCCGCCTGGCGGCGCAGCGGCCCCGGTGGGCGGATCACGGTGCGGGGCGTCGAGATCTGCTGGCCCAGGATGAACTGCTCGCGGGTCAGGTCCAGTTCGAGCCCGCTCGGCAGGCGGTTCCACCAGTGGTGGCCCTGCTGTTCCCCCGCCGAGGACCGCACATCCCCGCACAGCAGCACGCCGCCGAACAGGTCGTGGACCAGGAGCGCGGTGATGTCGCAGTGCCCCCAGGCCGGATTCTCGGCGCTCCACGGCCTGCGCTCGAGATCGTCGGGGGAGCAGGTGTCGGCGGACCACGCGGCGCGCAGCGCGGCGTCGATGCCGGCCAGCGTCAGCGGATTCGCGGTCGGCGGGAGCTCGGTCGTCGGCGAAGTCATGTTGGCCACGTTGGCATCCGCCACTGACAATGCCGGACGGATGCCCCGCAACGACCGGCTCCCACCCACCCCCGGCAGACCGCACCGACCCGCACCGACGAAGGGCCCCACCCATGCGCTCGACCCTCTTCAACGTCGCCTTCGACTGTGTCGACGCCTACGAACTGGCCCAGTTCTGGAGCAAGGTGGTCGGCCATCCGCTCAACGACGACGACTTTCCCGGTGAGTCGACGGCGGCCATCGCCCTCCCCACCGGACTCCACCTCTACTTCGCCCAGGTCCCCGAGCCGAAGGCGGCCCACAAGAACCGGGTCCACCTGTGCCTGCAGCCCGATGGACCGCGCGACGCTGAGGTCGAGCGGCTCCGCGCCGCGGGCGCGACCGTGGCGGCGGACCGCCGCAATCCCGACGGCACCGGCTGGGTCGTCTTCACCGACCCGGAGGGCAACGAATTCTGTGTGCTGCGCAGTGCCGCCGAACGCGCGGCGGGCGAATCGGCAACGTGTGACGGAGCCGCAGGGTGACCCACCGCGCGCACGGTGAGTCAGGTGCTACCCGCTGACCGCCCCAGCCGCCACCGCATCCCCCCGCCCGGCCAATGACGCCGAGTATCTGCGCAGCAGCAGGACTGCCGTGGTGGCGAGGCCCGTGAGGAGGCCGAGCCAGATGCCGGTGGTGTCCAGGGCGAGCGGGTAGGCCAGGAGCCAGGCGGCGGGGAGTCCGACCGCCCAGTATCCGATGAGTGTGATGCGGAAGCCGCTCTTGGTGTCGTCGAGGCCGCGCAGCAGCCCCACCCCGATGTTCTGCGCGCAGTCGAAGAACTGCAGGAACGCCGTGACGACGAGCAGTTGCGTGGCGATGGTCAGCGCGCGGTCGGATCCTGAGTCCATGAAGGGGGCCAGGATCAGGCGGGGCACGGTGAGATAGGCGATGCCGACGACCGTCATGACGGCCGCCGCGCACGCGAGCGCGGTGTTCTTGATGCGTCGCGCGTCGTCGACGCGGCCGAGGGCCAGTTCGCGGCTCACGTTGATGGACGCGGCGTGGGAGAGGCCGACGGCGACCTGGAAGACGATGTAGACGAGCTGGTTGACGGCGGTGTGCGCGGCGAGTGCGGCGGGCCCGAAGGAGCCGGCCATCAGCGCGGTCAGGGAGAAGAATCCCGCTTCCGATCCGTACGTCGCCGCGATCGGCACCCCGAGGCCGACAAGGCGCTTGACCGTGACCGGGTCGGCCTTGGTCACGCTCAGGGTGAGCAGCGGCGCCAGTTCGCTGTCCCGCTTGGCCGATACGTAGAGGGCGAGGAAGGAGAGCAGATAGACGGTGGACGTGGCGATGCCGATGCCGGTCAGGCCGAGCCGGGGCAGGCCCCAAGTGCCGTGTATGAGAACCCAGTTGAGGCCCGCGTTGACGGCGATGGATGCGACCGTGATCTGCAGCAGGGCCTGCGGTCGCCGCATGCCGACGGTGAACTGGCGGATGGCCTGGAACCACAGACACGGAAGGAGTCCGGGAGCCAGGGCGAAGAGCATGCTCTGGGCGCGGTCGACGACGTCCGCGTCCTGGCCGAGCAGCGGCAGGGCCTGGCCGATGAGGATCATCAGGACGGCCCCGGCGATGCCGGCGAGGGTGGCCACGGCGAGGCTGGCGCGGACGATCCCGCGGACTTCATCGTGACTCCCGCAGCCCGCCTCCCTTCCTTCCTCTGGTCCCGATTCCCTTACGGATTCCGCCTGTTCGGCACGGGCCGCCGCGGCCGCGATCTGGTTGCCGACGGAGGTGACAAGGCCGACGCCCATGGTGCGCAGCTGGTTGAAGATGACGATCGCCAGGCCGCCCGCCGCCAGCTCCTGGGTGCCGAGGAGGCCCATCATCACCGTGTCGGTGGTGGTCAGGGCGACCTGTGCGAGCTGGGTGAGGACGAGCGGGACGGCCAGGGTGGCGAGCGCGCGGCTGTCGCGCAGGAGGGTGGTCGGCATCGGCATCGGTGTCATCGGTTCCTGCGGAGTTTGCTGAGGAGCTCCTCGATCTCCCGCTCCGCTGCGGGATCGAGGAGGCCGCGGGCCTGCATCCAGGAGTCGTTGAAGACGGTGTCCAGGTACTTCTCGCCGCCGTCGTTGACGAGCGCGACCATAGTCGTGCCGGGCGGCAGGGCGGGCAGCCGGGTCAGCGCCTCATGGACGACACCGCCCGCGGAACCGCCGATCAGCAGCCCCGTGCGGGCGACGGCCCGGCAGGTGGCGAACGCCTCGATGTCGCCGACCTTCACGCCCTCGTCGATGAGGCCGAAGTCGACGAGGGCGCCTATCTCGGCGCCCTCGGGTGTGCCGGTGCCCGACTGGTAGTAGTCGTGGGCGGGCCCGCCGAACGCGATGGACCCCTTGGGTTCCACGCCGACGGTCGTGAAGTCGGCCATGAGCGTACGCAGTTCACGTGCCGTTCCGCAGAGGGCGCCGCCCGTGCCGACCGCGCCGACGAGCACGTCGATACGTCCGTCGAGCGCGTCGTGGAGTTCATGGGCGACGGGGAAGTATCCGACGCCGTTGCTGGGGTTGTTGTGCTGCTCGGTGAAGATGGTGTTGTCCTGGCCGCGCGCCATGTCCTCGGCGAGCTCCTCGCGGGCGGCGGTGGCGAGTTCATCGGTCCCGTCGTCGGCCACGTAGACGAGTTCGGTGCCAAGGGCCTTCATCCCGCGCAGTTTGTCGGCGCAGGCGTGGTGGTCGACGACGGCGGTGAAGGTGTAGCCGCGTTCGGCGGCGATGACGGCGAGGCCGAGCCCGGTGTTGCCCGACGTGGACTCGATGATCCGGCCGCCGGGGCGCAGTTCGCCGCGGGCCTCGGCGTCGGCGATCATCTGCCGGGCCATCCGGATCTTGGCCGTGCCGGTGGGGTTGAACATCTCCAGTTTGAGCAGCAGGCGGCTGCCGGTCTCGGTGGCGGCGAGTTCGAGGAGGGGGGTGTGGCCGATGAGGTCGGACACGCGGGTGACCACGGCGGGGCGCTGAAGTGATCCGGGCATCACAGCTCCTGGGGTGAGTCGGGTCGGGTCGGTCACGATCAGGCTCGGAGGAAGTGACGGTCGAACCGCCAGCGTGGACGCACGGCTGGACGCCCTTCCGGACGCTCGACGCGGTCGATGACCACCTTCGGTGGCAACGGCAGTTCATGGAACGGCGATTCGTTGGAATCCATCTGGTACCCGGCTGTGTTCGGATACACGAGCAGATCCCCCACCCGAGGTCGCCGCCAGAACGGGACCTTTCGCCAGGTGAGCAGGTCCGACTCCAGACATGTCGCCGCGCCCACGCTCGCGGGATAGACCCCCGGGGAGTCGCCGGAGGACCGGGGCAGCAGCCAAGGCTCCGGCAGATACTCGCTGTTGAACCACTGCTCCGACAGGCTCAGGCTGCTCCCGTCGACGGTCAGGATCCGATAGCCGTCGCGTTCCTTGACCCCCTGGATCCGGAACACGCTGCCGCCCGCCCGGTCCAGAAGCGCACGCCCCGGCTCGACGAGGAGCGTGACGCCGCACTCCTTCAACAGCCCGGCGAGCGGCTGCCCGTGCCCCTGCGGCCGGGACGAAAGCAGGGCCGCGAGCGCCCCGGCCCCGGCGACCGGCGAGTGGTACGGATAGAAGTCCCCGGAGTCGAACGACTTCCCCGCGTGAAAGTGCCCACCGTGCTGCTCGGCGAGGAACGCGCGCCAGCTCTCGGCGTCGGTGTAGCTGACCGGCAGCCCGCCGCCGACGCTGATCCGGTCCGCCGCGAGGCCGAGCGCGCGCGCCTTCAGGCACCGCTCGACGAGCCGGGCCGCCAGCTCGGCGCGCGGCCCCACCTCGTATCCGGAGAGATGGAAACTGAACCCCTCCATCCGTACGGAGTCGCCCGCCCGGACGCAGCGGTCGAGGGCGGCGGTCAGTTCGGCGTCGGTCATGCCGAAGCGGCTGTGCGGCTGGGTTGGCGGCAGGCAGCGCAGCAGCACTCGGGCAGGGCGGAGCGCGGCCACTGTCTCCGTCGCGAGCAGCGCGTCGAGTTCGTCGAGGGCGTCCACGGCGATCAACGCGCCCTGCCGCACCGCGAGTTCGAGCAGCTCGCGCGCCTTGGCGGGACCGGTGACGACGACGTCCTCGCCGCGTACTCCGTGGCCCAACGCCTCGCGCAGCTCACCGAGGGATGCGACGTCGACGCCCGCGCCGTGCGCCGCGCAGCGTTCGACCCACACGGCGGCCTTGTTGGACTTCTTCGCGAAGTACACGAAGCCGTCCACCTCGGCGGCGGTCAAAGTCGCCCGCATCGCCTGCAAGTTGGTGTCGAAGGCGTCCGGCAGGAGGAAGTGGAACGGGCCGCCGAGCGCGTACGAGAGTTCATCGAGCAGCCCGCTCGCCAGGACCGTCTCGGTGGCGGGATCGGGCAGGGCGGGCACGCTCGGCCAGGTGGCCCCGCCCCCGGCGGATGCGGTCACTGCCACAGGGCCACCTCGGTGCCCAGGCCCTGGGCGATGGCGAGTTGGGCGAAACGGTGGCCGAGCGCGATGTCCGTGACGACCAGGCCGCTGTTGTACGCGAAGATCCGGTCATCGGCCGACCGGCGCCCGACGGCGGCTCCGGCGAGCACGGGCGGGAACTCGGCATCCACCGGCGGGAGTTGGCCCTTCGCGTCGGCCATGTCGGTTCCGGTGACGTTCATCTGTGCCTCGCTCGTGGCGATGAGGCGGTCGGCCTCGTGGAGCGTCGAGGGGGCGAGCCCGTGCCCGACCAGGATGCAGAGCGCGCCGGGCTTGAGCCAGTCGGCCTCGACCGCGGCGGGGGTGTGCCCGCCCGCCGTGGCGACGATGACGTCGGCGTCCGCGGCCGCGGCCCGCAGATCGGTCACGATCTCCAACTCCCGCTCCGGGAAATGGGAGTTGAGCTCGGCGCGGACGGCAGCGATGCCTTCGGGGTGGGTGCCGGACAGCATGAGGCGGTCGAGGCCGGGCAGCGCGGTGAGCAGGAACGGCAGGGCGAGCCGGCCCTGGGTCCCGGTGCCGATGACCAGCGCGCTGCGGGCGCCGGGGGTGGCGCACTCGCGGGCCAGGAGCGCGGAGACGGCCGGGGTGCGCAGGGAGCCGATGCGGGAGCAGTCCATCATCGCCACCGGAAGACCCGTGACATCGTCGTACAGCGTGAGCGAGGTGTAGTAGTGCTGCTCGTCGCGGCCCTTGTCCAGGCCGTGCTTGTACGAGGTCTTGATCGCGACGACATCGCGGGAGCCGTCACGGCCGAGCATCGCGTAGGCGACCGAGTGCTCGTCGCGCGGTTTGACGGTCAGCTTGCGGGGGTTGTCGGAGCGCCCCGCGTGGAGGGTGCCGTAGGCGTCCTCGACCGTGGCGATGACGTCGGCGAGGGAGATGTCGATGCCGGCGAGGTCCGTGGTGGACAGGACGCGCAGGCGTCGGCCGGCGCCGTCGGCCGTCCCGGTGTCCGAGGGGCTCGTCGATATTCGGGTCATGGGGGTGTACCTCCGGTCCGTGGGCGGGAGTTCGGGCCGCGTGTGCCGGGCGGCGCCGACGCACGTGCGCCGGGCAGGGTCAGCGCGCGTGTGCTTCGAGCGCGCTCTGGCCGTAGCCGTGCTCGGCGGCTTCGGCGGGCGGCCGTGTGCGCCGCCCGGGGACGCGTACGGAGGCCCGCTTGAGCCAGCGGTCGGTGCCGTCGTAGCGGGCTTGGAACGGCACCCGGCCGTGCACCACGAGGTCGTTGTCGACGACGAGGATCTCGCCGGGCGCGAGGCTCACCGCGACCGAGGCGCGGGCGAGTTCGGCTTCGAGGCGCCGGTAGGCGGCGCGGTAGGGCGCCACCGCACGCTCCACCGGGGTGTACGCCGGGTCGAACCGCAGCGTGAGGCCGTCATCGGTCGCGAACAGGGCGGGCACCGCGGGTGGCGGCTGGTCGGCGTATCCCTGGGCGGCGGCGTACGCGTCGTCGGGGAGGATCGGCAGGACGGGCCGCGCGAGCAAGTCGACGTCTTCGTCGGAGAGTTGGACCTTGCGGACGCTGGCCGCGGTGGTGGCGACGCGGTCGTGATTGCGTACGCAGCCGAGCATCAGGAGATGGGCGCGGCCGGGGTGGAAGGCGTCCTCGGTGTGCGGGCTGAGGAGCACCGCGCTGCTCGCGCCGGTCTGCTCGGCCTCGTGGCCGGGCGAGGGGACGATGTTGTGCACGAACCGGCCGTCCTGCTGGCCCTCCCAGGCAAGGGGGTTGCCCATCGCGCAGGCGAGCAGCAGCAGCGTGATGTCGTGGACGGCCCCGCTGTCACCGGCGTCGGCCCAGCTCGCGGGTGTCGGCCCGATGGCCTGGTCGTCGACGTCGAGGCCGCGCAGGACGAAGAGTCCGTCGGCGGTGTCCACGGGCCGGCAATGGTGCAGCAGACGGGGGTCGAAGCCGGTGGCGGCCTGCGCTATGCGCTCCAGGAGCCGGGGAGACGTGGCGGATGTGCCGAATTCGGCGAGTATCTTCTCGGCGGTTTCGCGGAGTTGGTGTGCGGAATGGGGGTCGAGCGTGCGGACAGGTGCGGCTGCCGTGCTCATCGCGAAATAGTCCGTTTCCGTTGATGGGGGAGGAATCGGTACATGTGATGGGGGGGGAGTCGGTCCGTGCCACCGGTGACGCTTTGAACGCTAGCAGTAAACTAAGGTAAGGCAAACCTTAGTAGTGGATCACGCCAGGGAACGGCGTAATTCTCAACTCGGGGGCGCACAGGTGCACTTCACGGGGGGTGCGGCTTGCGGGGCCCTTCGTTCTTAGGGTAGGCAAACCTAAAGCCTTCTTGATTGCCCCCGAACCGGCTGCGAACCGGTCCGAACGGAACGAGGACGTACGTGGACATCTCCAGGCGCCAAGTGCTGTGGGCCGGCGGGGCATTGAGTACGGCGGCTCTGCTGACCGGGTGCTCGGGGGACGGTGAATCCTCGTCCGACGCGGCCGGCGCGGGCGGCAAGCCCCGCAAGGGCGGCACGCTCCGGGTCGGCGCCCTGGGCCGGGCCTCGGCCATCACCCGGGACCCGCACGGCACTCAGACCAACGAGAGCGACTACCTCATCATCGCCCTCCTGTACGACACGCTCACCGCGCCCGGCGCCAAGAAGAACACCACCCCACGCCTCGCGGCCAGTTGGAAGTCGTCCGAGGACCTGAAGACCTGGCGCTTCACCATCGCCAAGGGCGCCAAGTTCCACGACGGCACACCCGTCACCGCCGACGACGTCGTCTGGTCGCTGCGCCGGCTGCGCGGCACGCCGTCCGGTGCGTCACGGCTGCCCGGCATCAAGGCCGAGAACATCAGGGCGGAGGGCGAGGACACGGTCGTCCTCGTCTCCGACTACGCCAACGCCGAACTGCCCCTGCTCATGCGTCTGACGACCTTCGTGCTCAAGAAGGGCACCAAGGACAAGGAGCTCGGGAAGGCGCCCGGCACCGGTCCTTTCAAGCTCGACTGGTTCCGCTCCGGCAACGCCCGTCTCGTACGCAATGCGGACTGGCACGGCGGCGAGGTGTACCTGGACGCCATCGAGGTCAAGATCTTCGAGTCGCCGCAGGCGATGTCCAACGCCCTGATCGCCGGGCAGATCGACCTCGCCTCCAACGTCGGCTCGGTCGCCGCCCGTACGGCGAAGAAGCGCAAGGACATCCAGATCGTGCGCCGCCCCGACGACATGGCGATGCCCATCGTCATGCGCACCGCCGACGGCCCGTTCGCGGACCCGAAGGTGCGCGAGGCGCTGCGGCTCGCCGTGGACCGCAAGGCCATGGTCGACCAGGTCCTCTCCGGGTACGGGAGCGTCGGCAACGACATTCTCGGCACCGGCGACCCCGCGTACGACGAGAAGGTCCCGCAGCGTGGCCGTGACCTCGCCAAGGCCAAGTCCCTGCTGAAGGAAGCGGACTTCGACACGTCCAAGACGTACCGCCTGCTGACCACCGAGGACGTCCCGGGCCTCGCCGAGTCCGCGACGCTCTTCGCCAGTCAGGTCCGCGAGGCCGGGGTGAAGGTGGAGGTGGTCAAGCAGGAGTCCGCGACCTTCTGGGACAAGACCTGGCTCAAGGGCGACCTCTACACCACCTACTGGGGCACCAACGACTCGGTGATCTTCCTGGCGAGCAAGACGATGGTCTCCGAGTCCGCGCAGAACGAGGCGGGCTGGAAGAGCAAGGAGTTCGACGCGGCCTACCGCGAGGCCACCGGCGGCAAGGACGCGGCGGCGCGCGCCGCCGCGCTCGGCGAACTCCAGAAGATCGAGCACGACGCGTCCGGCTATCTCCTGTGGGGCGTCGCCGAAGGCATCGACCTGGCCGCCGCCCCCGTGCACGGCCTGCCCGAACTGCCCGGCTACGGACGTGTGCAGCTCGAGGCGGCATGGCTGGCCCGCTGAGCGGTACGGCGACGGCGTCCGGGACGGGCGTAGGCGGCAAGGGCCCTGGCCCGGGCTCCGGACCCGGCGCCGGCGGCAGTGCCGCGACGGCGCGCCGGGCCGGACGGGCGGCGCTGTCCGGCGCCCTCCGGCTCGGCGTGCTGCTCGCCCGCCGCGCGCTGCTGCTCGCCGTACTGCTCGCCGTCGTCTTCGCCGCCATCGAACTGCTGCCGGGCGACGCCGCCAACGCCACGTCGGAGCGCGGCGAGACCGCCGCCGACCTGGAGCGGCGGCGCCACCTGCTCGGCCTCGACCAGCCGGTCCTCACCCGCTTCACGGACTGGATGACCGGCCTGCCGTCCGGTGACCTCGGCACGTCCGCGCGCGGCGAGTCCATCGCGGAGCTGCTGTCCCGTCCTTTCCCCAACACCCTGCTCCTGGGCGGTCTCGCGCTGCTGGTGACGCTCGCCGTCTCGGTCGGCCTCGGCTGCTGGGCGGCGCTCAAGCCAGGCGGCACCGCCGACCGGGCCCTCTCCGCCACGGCCACCGGGATCCTCGCGCTGCCCGAGTTCGTCGTCGCGGTGGCCCTGGTGCTCGTCTTCGCCCTCTGGACCGACCTGCTGCCCGCCGTCACACTGACCGACGCCGACGGCTCACCGGCCTCCTGGCGGATGCTGATCCTGCCCGTACTGGCCCTGGCCATCCCGCAGATCGGCTGGAACACCCGCATCGTGCGCGCCGCCCTCGCCGACGAGGCGAAGGCCCCGCACGTGGAGAGCGCCGTGATCGACGGACTCCCGCGCCACCGGATCCTCACCCACCATCTGCTGCCCGGCGCACTGCCGACCATCGCGGCGGGCATCGCCACCTCGACGGGCATGCTCCTCGGCGGCGCCGTCGTGGTGGAGACCATCTTCAACTACCCGGGAATCGGCTCGGTACTGGCCGGAGCCGTCGCCGACCGGGACAGCCCGGTAGTGGCCGGAGTCGTCGCCGTCACCGGCGCGGTCATCACCGGGGTACTCCTGCTCGCCGATCTGGTACGCGCAAGGGCTTCTGGGGGCCGCGTATGACCGCCCGGCAGCCCGCGGACCGCAGCCCCGGGCGGGGCGTCGTGCCGTGGGTCCCGCCTGCGCTCGCGCGCCGTCGACGCTCTGTACGCCGAATCGGGCGAGTTTGGTGCTCGGGCTTTTGGAGGTCTTGCATGAGCGCCTTGCAAGCTGCGCCGCGGGCTGCGCGTCGCCGTCCCGGGCGGGGTGTTGTGTTGCGGGTTCTGCCCGCGCTCGCGTTGGCCCCGTGCGCCGTCGATGCTTCGTACGCCGAATCGGGCGAGTTTGGTGCCCGGGCTTTTGGAGGCTTTGCATGACCGCCCTGCAAGCCGCGCCGCGGGCCGCGCGTCGCCGTCCCGGGCGGGGTGTCGTGCTGCGGGTGCTGCCCGCGCTCGTGCTCATCGCGGTTGCCGTCGCGGGCCCCTGGCTCGCCCCGCACGCCATCGACACCCCGGTCGCCGCCCCGTACGCCGAACCGGGCGGCAAGGCCGTCCTCGGTGGCGATCAGCTCGGGCGTGATGTGCTCAGTCGGCTGCTTGCCGGAGGGCGTGAGCTCATTGGTACGTCGCTGCTTGTGGCCGCGCTGGTGACCGTGACGGCCGCGCTGCTCGGTGTGCTCGGGGCCCTGCGGCCGCCCGTCGGACGTGTCGTCGAGCGGGCCGCCGATGTGCTGATGCTGCTGCCCGCCGTGCTCGGCATCCTGCTCATCGCGCTGTCCTGGCCGGGCGGCGGCCGGTTCGCCGTGATCGCGGCCGCGGTCGTGATGGGCGTTCCCTATGCCGTACGACTCGTCGCTGGCGCCGCGGCGCCGGTCGCGGCCGCCGGGTACATCGAAGCGGCGGCCGTCGGCGGGGAACGCCTGTGGCATCTCGTCGTACGCGAGGTCCTGCCCAATCTGCGCGCCACGCTGCTCGCCCTCTTCGGGCTGCGCTTCGTCGCCGCCGTCTACATCGTCGCCACCGCGGGGTTCCTCCAGGTCGGGCCCCAACCACCCGCCGCCGACTGGGCGTTGATGATCCGGGAGAACTCGGGCGGCATCGTCCTGAACCCCTGGGCCGTCCTGGCCCCCAGCATCGCCATCGGCCTGCTCGCCATGAGCGTCAACCTGGCCGCGTCGGCACTCGTCCCGCAGACCGGCCGGAAAGTGGGGACCGCCCTGTGAATCACCTGCCCGACTGGTATCCCGAGGGCCAAGTCCCCGCGTCCGACGTGGCGGTGAGCGTCACGGACCTGACGGTCGCCGCCGCCGACGGCCGTCTGCTGCTCGACGGCGGCAGCCTGGAGGTGCGCCCCGGCCGCGTCACCGCGCTCGTCGGCCCCTCCGGCTGCGGCAAGACCACCCTCCTGCGGGCCGTCGCCGGAGCCCTGCCACCGGGGGCCGGGCGCACGGAAGGCCGGGTCGAAGTGCTCGGCCGGGACGTCCTGACCCTTGGCGCCGCCGATCTGCGCACCCTGCGCAGGCACCGGCTCGCCTACCTCGGCCAGGACCCCGGCACCGGCCTCAACCCCCGGATGAAGGTGCGCGGCCTGCTCGCCGAAGTGGCCGTCGACCGGACCCCCGCGTCCCTCTCCGCCCTGCTCTCCGAGGTCCAACTCCCCACAGGGCAAGGGATATTGGGCCGCCGCCCCGGCGAACTCTCCGGCGGTCAGCAGCGCCGCGTGGCCCTGGCCAGGGCGCTCGCCCGCCGCCCCGCCGTGCTGCTCCTCGACGAGCCGACCGCGGGGCTCGACCCGGCCCTGCGCGACGAGATCGCCGAACTCCTGCGGCACCTGGCGGGGCATCATCAGCTCGCCGTCGCGCTGTCCTGTCACGACACAGACCTGGTGGCGCGGCTCGCCGACGACGTCGTGGATCTCTCCCGGGGCAAGGCAGTTCCTCTGCCCGTCCCGCGGGCGACGCCGCGAGCGTTGCCCGAGGGCCCTCCGATCCTCTCCGTCTCCGGGCTGCGGGCGGCCTTCGTGCGCCGCGGCCGCCGCGTCCCCGTCCTGCACGGCGTCGAGCTCGCCGTCACCCCCGGATCGAGCACGGGCATCGTCGGCGCATCGGGCTCCGGCAAGACGACCCTGGTCCGCGCGGTCGTCGGCCTCCACCGGCCCACCGGCGGCACGGTCACCCTCGACGGCGTACGCCTTGCCCCCGCCGCCCAGCGCCGCACCCGCGAACAGTGCCGCCGCCTCCAACTGGTCCCGCAGGACCCCCTGGGCACCCTCAACCCGAGCCGTACGGTGGGCCAGACGCTCGGCCGCCCGCTGCGCCTGCACCGCAGGACGGAACGCGCCGATGCCCCGGCCCGCGTCCTCGAACTCCTCGAACAGGTCGGGCTCCCCGCGAACTTCGCGGACCGCTACCCCCATGAACTCTCCGGCGGCCAGCGCCAACGCGCCTCCATCGCACGGGCGTTGGCGGCCGACCCGGACGTACTCGTCTGCGACGAGGTGACGTCCGCCCTGGACGACGGGACCGCCGCGTCGATCATGGACCTGCTGGAGGAGCTGCGGGACGGCCGAGGGCTCGCCCTGGTCCTCATCAGCCACGACCTCCGCCTCATCGCCGGCCGCACCGACTCCCTCCTGGTCCTGTCGGAGGGCGAGGCCGTCGAATCGGGCACGACCCGCGATCTCTTCGCCTCCCCGTCCCACCCGGTCACCGCCTCACTGGTGGCGGCCGCGGCGGGTCTTCCGGAGCTGCCGGTCTGATCCGCACCTGCATGCTCCAGCCGTTGCTCCAGCCGTTGCTCCAGCCGTTCTGAAGCGATCGTTTCAGAATGTGCTAGCGTCTCGATCGCCAGTTATGGAGCGAGTGCTCCAAAAATAGTGGCGCGATCGGGAGGGGCCGCGATGCCGCCTGCGGTGTACATGGTCGCCCTGGGGATCTTCACCCAGGGGACATCGGAGTTCATGCTGTCCGGGCTGCTTCCGGGCATGGCCGCCGACCTGGGGGTGTCGATCCCCGAAGCCGGACTGCTGATCTCCGCCTTCGCCATCGGCATGGTCGTCGGCGCTCCGCTGCTCGCGGTGGCCACCCTGAGCTGGCCGCGCAGGACGGCGCTCGTCTCCCTGCAGGCGGCCTTCGTCGTCGCCCATGTGATCGGCGCCCTCGCGCCCGATTACGGCGTCCTGTTCGTCACGCGTGTGGTCAGCGCCCTCGCGTACGCCGGGTACTGGGGCGTGGCCGTGGCCACCGCGGTGGCGCTCGTCCCGGCCGCGGCCAAGGGGCGTGCGGTCGCCGTCGTGGCGGGCGGTCTCACGCTGGCCACCGTCGTCGGCGTGCCCGCCGGCACCCTGCTGAGCCAACACTCCAGCTGGCGCGCCGCGTTCTGGGCGGTGGCCGCGGCGACGCTGGTGAGCCTGGTCTGCACGCTGCTCGTCGTCCCCGGCGGGCGGGGCGAGCAGCCGCGTACGTCGGTGAAGGAGGAGCTGCGGGGTATGGCACGTCCCCAGCTCTGGCTCTCGTACGCCATCACGGCCTTCGCCTTCGGCGCGGTCATCGTCACCTTCAGCTATCTGGCGTCCCTGCTGACCGAGGTGAGCGGGGTGCCCGAAGGCTGGGTGCCCGCGGTCCTCGCCCTGTTCGGCGTCGGCGGCATGGCGGGCCTCTTCATCGGCGGCCGCACCGCCGAAGCCCGCCCGCTCGCCACCCTGGGCCTCGGGCTCGGCGCGCTCGCACTGTTCTCCGCGCTGCTCGCGCTGACGGCCGCGTCCGCCGTCGTGGTCATCGCCCTGGTGTTCCTCCTGGGTGTGGCCGGATACGTGACCAATCCCGCCCTGCAGTCACGGGTGTTCACCCTCGCGCCCGCCGCCCCGACGCTGGTCGGCGCCACCAACACGGCCGCGTTCAACGTCGGCAACACCCTGGCCCCGCTCCTCGGCGGCCTGACCATCGACGCCGGGCTCGGCTACGCCTCCGTGGCCTGGGTCGGCGCCGCGCTCGCCGCAGCGGGCGCCGGGGCGGTGCTGTGGGCGGCGCGGCTTCAACGGAGCGTGTGCGAGACCCCGGTGAGACGGACGAGAGAAGAAGCAGCCGTATGACAGCCACGACAGGCAGCCGTATGAGAGACCCGAGAAGAGAAAGAGAAAGAGAAGAGAGAAGCGACATGCACCACGACACCTCCGCGACCCGCACCCGGATCACCGCCGACCCCGACTGGTACGAGTCGGCCGGAATCTCCCTCGGCATCCGCGTCGGCGACCTCGTCTTCACCTCGGGGCAGGCGCCCGTCGACGCCGGCGGGGCGACGGTCGGTGCCGGGGACTTCGAGGCCCAGGCCCGGCAGGCGCTCGCCAATGTGGCGACCGTCCTCAGCAACGCCGGGTCCGGCCTGGACAAGGCGGTGAAGCTCACGGTCTTCGTCACCGACATCGCCCACCAGGACGTCTTCGCCGCGCTCCGGGCGCGGTTCTACGTCCCGCCGTTCCCCGCGGAGTCGTTCGTCCAGGTCGCCGCGCTCGCCGATCCGGCCTGGCTGATCGAGATCGAGGCGGTGGGCGCGGTCGAGTGAGCCTGTCCCCGCCCGGTTCTGTACGCACGTTCCAAAACCCTTAGTGTGGAGGCATGGCCAGGCCACGAGAGTTCGACGAGGACCGCGTCGTCACCGCCGCCATGGAGACCTTCTGGCGCCACGGTTACGAGGGCACATCGACGCGCGCGCTGTGCGACAGCACGGGCCTCGGGCCATCCAGCCTCTACAACACCTTCGGCGGCAAGCGGCAGCTCTATCTGCGCGCCCTGAGGCGCTACTACGAGACGAGCACCGCCGAGCAGATCGAGATCCTGCGGGGCGACGGTCCTGCCAAGGAGCGGCTGCGGGACATGATGATCCACGCCGTCGACGCCGATCTCGACGAGGCGGACGGCCGCGGCTGCTTCGCGATCAACACCGCCGTCGAGATCGGCGGGCTCGACCCGGAGGTCAAGGACGCGGTGCGGCGCACCTTCGACCGCGTGGAGGAGGAGCTGTGCGCGGTCGTGGCGGCGGGCGTGCGCACCGGCGAGCTGCGTTCGACCGGTGATCCGCGGACCGTCGCACGCCGAGTGCAGAGCACGTACTACGGCCTGCGCGTGCTCGCCCGGGTGCAGGACGACCGGCGGGTGCTGCTCGACATCGTGGAGAACACGCTCGCGGATCTCTGACCGAGAGCCTGGACCGCCGTCGAGAACGCCCCCATGCGCCATAGCCGTTCATGCCAGAACGTGGTGTCCGCATGACGCGGATCTTTGTTCATGCGGCGTATCCCCAGAAGTAATCGCGGCTGATTGGATGATCCGCGCCACGACCGCCGTGCTCCCGTTCTGGTGCACGGCGGTCTCGACGACCCCCCACCCACAGGAGATTCAGTGCCGCACCCAGCGCTGCGCAGGACTCAGGCCGCCGCGATCACGACCGTGCTCGCCGCCGCGACACTCGCCGCCGTCGCCCCGTCGGTGACCGCCGCCCCCGCTGCTCCGGCCGCCACTCCCGAGCTGAAGGTGCTTTCGTACAACGCCTTCCTCTTCAGCAAGACGCTCTACCCCAACTGGGGCCAGGACCACCGGGCCAAGGCGATCCCTGCCGCGGACTTCTTCAAGGGCCAGGACGTCGTCGTGCTCCAGGAGGCCTTCGACAACTCCGCCTCCGACGCGCTGAAGTCGAACGCCGCGGCCCAATACCCGCACCAGACCCCGGTGATGGGCCGCAGCAAGGACGGCTGGGACGCCACCGGCGGTGCCTACTCCGCGACGACCCCGGAGGACGGCGGGGTCACGGTCCTGAGCAAGTGGCCGATCGTGCGCAAGGAGCAGTACGTCTACAAGGACGCCTGCGGCGCCGACTGGTACTCCAACAAGGGCTTTGTCTATGCCCAGTTGGACGTCAACGGCGCGAAGGTGCATGTCGTGGGCACGCACGCGCAGTCCACCGACCCGGGCTGCGGCTCCGGCGAGGCCGCGGCGACGCGCTCGAAGCAGTTCAAGGAGATGGACGCCTTCCTGGACGCCAAGAACATCCCGGCGGGCGAACAGGTCATCGTGGCGGGCGACTTCAACGTCGACTCGCACAGCGACGAGTACGCAACGATGCTCGCCGACGGCGGCTTCGCGCCGGCCGACGGCCGCACCGGCCACCCGTACTCCTTCGACACCCAGGACAACTCGATCGCCTCCGAGCGCTACCCGGACGACCCCCGCGAGGACCTCGACTACATCCTGCACCGCAAGGGCAACGCCCGCCCCGCCACCTGGCACAACGAGGTGATCAAGGAGCAGAGCGCCCCCTGGACGGTCTCCAGCTGGGGCAAGGAGTACACGTACACCAACCTGTCCGACCACTACCCGGTGATCGGCTCCTAGCGGCCCGAGGGTCCGGCCCGTCCCCTTGCCAAGCATTGCGCCAAGGGGACGGGCCGGACCTGTGCCTGGACTAGTGGTGCCAGGGCCCTGTCACGGCGAACGTGGTGCCGGGGTTGTAGCAGTTCACGTACATCGTGTCGTGGTCGGGCGAGAACGAGACGCCCGCGAACTCGCCCCACTCCGGTTCCTCGGGCGTGCCGATGTCCTGGCGGTTGCGGGCCATCGCGTAGACCTCGCCGTGCCGCGTCAGGCCGTACACATGCTGGACGCCACCGCCGTCCTCGCACACCATCAGGCCGCCGCTGGGCGCGAGGCAGATGTTGTCGGGGGACTCGCCGGGCAGCTGGATGTCGGTGTCCGGGCCGAAGACGATCACCAGGGTGAGGCGGCGCTTGGACGGGTCGTAGCGCCAGACCTGACCGAAGTGGTCGGCCGCCGAACCCTCCGCGCTGTGCGCGAAGGAGGAGACGAAGTAGACGCACGAACCGCCCCAGTAGCAGCCCTCCAGCTTCTGCGCGTGCGTGATGCCCTTGGGGCCGAAGTCCTGGAGCCGGATGGGGGTTTGGGCGGCCAGCGGGTCGGGGACGTCGACCCACTCGATGCCGTCGAAGCTCGCGCCGGTCTCCTGGACGGCGGAGAGATCCGGGAGGCCCGGCACCCGCATCGCCTGCAGCTTGCCGCCCGCGCGCAGTGAACCCCGGCCGCCCTCCGGCTTGTTGGGCAGGAAGCGGTAGAAGAGGCCGAAGGGCTTGAGGAAGGCGTCCTCGGTCTCGTAGACGATGCCGCGCTTCGGGTCGACCGCGATCGCCTCGTGCTGGAAGCGGCCCATCGCGGTGAGCGGCACGGCCCCGCTGCGGCGCGGGTCGACGGGGTCGACCTCGAAGATGAAGCCGTGGTCCTTGGTGTAGCCGTTCGTGCCGGCCTTGTCCTCGGTCTCCTCGCAGGTCAGCCAGGTGCCCCAAGGCGTGGGCCCGCCCGCGCAGTTGACGGCGGTGCCGGCGATCCCGACGCGCTCGCCGATCACGTTGTTCTGGGCGTCGAGCGAGAGCACGGTACAGCCGCCCTTGCCCATCGGGTCGTAGGTGAGCCCCTCAACTGTGGGCACGGGAGTCTTGCCGTTGTGGCGGTTCTCGTGATTGCGGACGAGGTGGACGCCGCCGCGTTTGCCGCGGAACGCGTCCATGCCGTCGAAGTTGCTCGGCACCTTGCCCTCGCCGGACGGCAGTTCGCCGCCCTCGCGGGAGAGGACCTTGTAGCGGAACCCCTTGGGCAGATCGAGCAGACCGGCGGGGTCGGGCACAAGTGGCCCGTACCCGCCCTTGCCCTGGGCGGCCGCGCTCCCCGCGAAAAGTTCCGAGAGCGCGCCGGTGAAGGCGATTCCCGCACCCACCGCACCGGTACGGGCAAGCACTTCACGTCGTGTCGTGGACATTGGGTCGACCTCCTGCTGGCGGACAGGAACATGACCGGATGTGTGTACCACGCGCCCTGGTGTGCGGGAACCACGCGCGTAGCCACGAGTCTCAGCGCGTCGCTACGACTCCACGAGTCCCTTCGCGTCACGGGCGAGCGCCGTGAGCCGCGAGATGGCCCGGAAGTACTTCTTCCGGTAGCCGCCGTTCAGCATGTCCTCGCCGAACAGCTTGTCGAAGGGGACACCGGACGCCAGTACGGGCACTTCCCTGTCGTACAGCCGGTCGGCGAGCACCACAAGGCGCAGCGCGGTCGACTGGTCGGGGACGGGCGTCACATCGGTCAGGCAGACGGCCTTCAGGTCGTCGGTGAGCGCGCCGTAGCGGCTCGGGTGCACGCGGGCCAGATGGTCCAGGAGGTGCGGGAAGTCGTCCAGGCTCGCGCCTTCGGTCGCGTACGCGGCCTTGGTGACCTGCTCCTCGGAGTACGGGGCCGGGGCCTCGGGCAGACCCCGGTGGCGGTAGTCGTCGCCGTCGATGCGCAGCGCCTTGAAGTGGGCGGACAGGCCTTGGATCTCGCGCAGGAAGTCGGCGGCCGCGAACCGGCCCTCGCCGAGCTTGCCCGGCAGCGTGTTCGAGGTCGCGGCGAGTGCGACGCCCTGCTCGACGAGCTTGGCGAGCAGCGAGGACACCAGAACCGTGTCGCCCGGGTCGTCGAGCTCGAACTCGTCGATGCAGAGCAGCCGGTGCCCGCTGAGCGTGCGCACCGTCTGCTGGAAGCCGAGCGCGCCCACCAGGTTCGTCAGCTCGACGAAGGTGCCGAACGCCTTCTGCTCGGGAGCCGCGGGCGTCGCGTGCCAGAGGGAGGCGAGGAGGTGGGTCTTGCCCACGCCATAGCCACCGTCCAGGTAGACGCCGCGGGGGCCGGTGGGCGCCGCGGCCTTCTTCTGGAACCAGCGCTTCTTGCCCGCTCCGGAGGCGTGCGCCCCGCCGAGCCCGGCCGCGAAGCCGCCGAGGACCTGCACGGCCTCGGTCTGGCTCGGCTGGTTCGGGTCCGGGATGTACGTATCGAAGCGGACGGAGTCGAAGCGCGGCGGCGGCACCATCTCGGCGACCAGACGGTCGGCGGGGACACGAGGCTCGCGGGCGCACAGGGACAGGGGAGCCGCTTCGGCTATGGGGCTCTGCCCGGGGGCTGCGGTGGAGGACGACACGGTTCCTAACTCTAAGGGCCGTGTAAGACTGCTGGACATGCGACGCCTGTTCCCTGTGACCGACCAGACAGACGAGACAGCGGTACGAGAGTGGGGGCTGGGGGAGCTGGCCGACGCCTACGCGTACCCCGCCGGCAATGCCCCTTGGCTGCGCGCCAACATGGTGTCCACGCTCGACGGGGCCGCCCAGCACGAGGGCCGCTCGCAGCCCATCTCCAGCGCCACGGACATGCGGATCTTCGGCACCCTGCGGGGGATCGCGGACGCCGTGGTCGTCGGTGCCGAAACGGTCCGCCAGGAGGGTTACCGCCCGGCACGCGCGCGTGAGGCCTTCGCCGAGCGCCGGGCCGCTGCCGGACAGGCGGTGGCGCCCGCGATCGCGATCGTCACCGCGAGCCTCGACCTGGACTTCACCCTTCCGCTTTTCGCCGAGCCGCTGGTGCCCACGCTCGTGGTGACCGGCGCCGCGGCACCCGCCGAGCGGATCGCGGCGGCCCGGAAGGCGGGCGCCGTGGTGGTGACCGCGGGGGAGGGAGCGGGGGCCGAGCCCCGGCGGGTCGTACGCGCCCTGGCCGAGCGCGGCCTCACCCGGCTGCTGACCGAGGGTGGGCCCCGGCTGCTCGGCCAGTTCGTGGCGGCGGGGGCGCTGGACGAGCTCTGCCTGACGGTGTCCCCGATGGTCGCCGCGGGGGACGCCCAGCGCATCGCGGGAGGCCCTTCGATGGCGGTGCCGGAACGTTTCGAGCTGGCGTCGCTCCTGGAGGAGGCCGGGTTCCTCTTCACCCGATACCGTCGAACCTGACAATCGGCGGAATATGCCGTTCCGTTTCGCTTCCGTTGGGCACACTAAAAGTCGCAGACCCCGTGCGGTCACGGGGCAGGATGGTTTCCGCAGGGGCCTGTCGAGACAGACTCTCGGCAGCCCACGGATGAGAAGGGCGCCTGTCGTGTTCACAAGCGTACTGATGATCGAGAAGGCCCTGACCTCCGCCGACGTGGAGTTCGTCACCACCTTGCACGGCGACGAGCCGGTCACCTTCCACGTGCTGCTCCAGCCCCGCGGCGATCAGGCGGACCGGTTGCTGCGGGCCATCGACGACGTGGCGCTCGGGGAGATCGACGAAGCGGCGAAGGAGGGGGACGTCCCCGAGGGGCAGGATGCGACGGGCCCGGCGGAGCAGGCACTGCAGGTCTCGCTCGTGGCGCTGCGCGCCGCGGGCTGCGAGGCGACCGGGCGGCTCATCGAGGACCACCCCCTCGACGCGCTCAGGGAGCTGGTCGACGACGTGGACGCCGACGAGGTCATCGTCCTGACGGACCCGCACTACGTGGAGGAGTTCTTCCACCGGGACTGGGCATCGCGGGCCCGGCACAAGGTCGGCGTGCCGGTCCTGAAGCTGTTCTCGCACGCGGCGGACTAGGCCGCTCCGGCGGCGGCGACCTCCGGCGGGTGTGCCCGCTGTCAGTGCGAGGCAATAGTCTGGGCCCTGCTCATCTGCCGTAACTCGGACTCTTGGGGAGACACACGTATGGCACCCGGCCTGCCCACCGCCATGGACCGACCGCACTTCATCGGCATCGGCGGCGCCGGAATGTCGGGTATCGCCAAGATCCTCGCCCAGCGCGGCGCCAAGGTGGCGGGCAGTGACGCGCGGGAGTCCGCCACGGCCGAGGCCCTGCGGACCCTGGGCGCCACGGTCCACATCGGCCACGACGCGGCGCACCTCGCCTCCGACGCCACCTGCGTGGTCGTCTCCTCCGCGATCCGCGCCGACAACCCGGAGCTGGCCCGCGCCACAGAGCTCGGCATTCCGGTCGTCCACCGCTCGGACGCCCTCGCGTCCCTGATGGAGGGCCTGCGCCCGATCGCGGTGGCGGGCACGCACGGCAAGACGACCACGACCTCGATGCTGGCGGTCACCCTCTCCACCCTGGGCCTGAACCCCTCCTACGCGATCGGCGGAGACCTGGACACCCCCGGGTCGAACGCGCTGCACGGCGAGGGCGAGATCTTCGTCGCCGAGGCGGACGAGAGCGACCGCAGCTTCCACAAGTACGCGCCCGAGGTCGCCATCGTCCTGAACGTGGAGCTCGACCACCACGCGAACTACGCGTCGATGGACGAGATCTACGAATCCTTCGAGACCTTCGCGGGCAAGATCGTCCCCGGCGGCACCCTGGTGATCGCCGCGGACCAGCCCGGCGCGGTGGAGCTGACCGCACGCCTGCGACGCGACCACTCGGACCTCAAGATCGTCACGTACGGCGAGTCCGAGACGGCCGACCTGCGCGTCCACAAGGTCACCGCACGCGGCCTGACCAGCGAGGTCACGGTCGTCCTCGGCGGCAAGTTCCTGACCTTCACGGTCTCGGTCCCCGGCCGTCACTACGCGCACAACGCGGTGGCCGCGCTCGCCGCCGGCATCGCCCTCGGCATCCCGGCGCACAACCTGGCATCGGCCATCGCCTCCTACACCGGCGTCAAGCGCCGCCTCCAGCTCAAGGGCGAGGCGGCGGGCGTCCAGGTCATCGACTCGTACGCGCACCACCCCACGGAGATGACCGCGGACCTGGAGGCGATGCACGCCTCCGCGGGCGACTCGCGCCTCCTGGTCCTCTTCCAGCCCCACCTCTTCTCCCGCACCCAGGAGCTGGGCACGGAGATGGGCCAGGCCCTGGCCCTCGCCGACGCCTCCGTGGTCCTCGACATCTACCCGGCCCGCGAGGACCCGATCCCCGGCGTCACCAGCGACCTGATCATCGATGCCGCCGTCGCGGCGGGCGCCGACGTCCGTCCCGTCCACGACAAGACGGAGGCCGTGAAGGTCGTCGCGGGAATGACGAGGCACGGCGACCTCGTTCTCACCATGGGAGCGGGCGACGTCACCGACCTCGGCCCGCAGATCCTGGCCGAGCTGTCGAAGTAGCCGAGACAAGGGGTTCAGTGTCATGTCGTACGACATCGAGAAGCCGGACGAGCAGTGGCGCGCGGAGCTGACCCCTTCGGAGTACGCGGTACTGCGCCAGGCCGGCACGGAACCGGCCTTCGTCGGTGAGTACACCGACACCAAGACGAACGGCGTCTACTCCTGCCGCGCGTGCGGCGCGGAGCTGTTCACGTCGGCGGAGAAGTTCGAGTCGCACTGCGGCTGGCCGAGCTTCTTCGACCCCAAGGACACGGACGCGGTGGAGCTCCTCCAGGACTCCTCGCACGGCATGGTCCGCACGGAGGTGCGGTGCGCGCGGTGCGGGTCGCACCTCGGGCACGTATTCGAGGGCGAGGGCTATGCGACCCCGACGGACCAGCGGTACTGCATCAACTCGATCTCGTTGACGCTGGCGCCGGACGAGGGCTGATCCGGGGTGACTTCGTGCCCGTCCGCAGGGCGGGAACGGGGCGGAGCCGCTGGGCGTTGAGCCGTACACAAGGGAAGCCAGGAGGTTCCCATGGCGTACGGCGCGAATCTCCCCGTACCGGCATCGCGCGGCGAGCGGGTCAAAGGTGCCGCCGTCCTGATGGGGTGCTGGCTGCTCCTGCTGTGGCTGCTCGAGGCCGTCGATGCCGCGAGCGGCCACGCACTGGACACCTTCGGGATCACCCCACGCGAGGCGGGCGAGCTGCGGGACATCGTGCCCGCCGCGTTCGTGCACTTCGGCTTCGGTCATCTCGCGGCGAACAGCGTGCCGTTGCTGCTGCTCGGCTTCCTCGCCGCGGTGTCTGGCATCCGCCGGTTCCTCGGCGTCGTCACGATGATCGTCCTCGTCAGCGGTGTGGGCGTCTGGCTCACCGCACCGGGACACTCCGTCACCGCGGGCGCGTCCGGGGTGGTCTTCGGCCTCTTCGGCTATCTGCTGACCCGCGGTTTCGTGGACCGGCGCACAGGCGACGTGATCGTGGGTCTCATCGTCGCCGCGGTCTACGGCTCGATCCTGTGGGGCGTACTGCCGACGACCACAGGCGTCAGCTGGCAGGGCCATCTCTTCGGTCTCCTTGGCGGGGTGGCCGCGGCCTTCGTGTTCCGCCGGCGGGGCGCCGGCAGCGCTTGAAGAAGGCGGGGCCAGGCAGGCTTGCCCGGCCCCGCCCAGCCCTGCCCAGCGGCCTAGAACGTCAGCTTCCAGCTGTTGATGTATCCCGTGTCCTGCGCCGCCACATCCTGCACGCGCAGCTTCCACGCGCCGTTCGCCGCCTCGCTCGACGCGTCGACCGTGTACGTCGCGATGATGTTGTCCGCCGAGTCGTTGCTGCTGGAGCTCTTCAGGCGGTACGCCGTGCCGTCGGGGGCCAGCAGGTCCACGACCAGGTCGCCGCGCCAGGTGTGGCGGATGTCGACGTCCGCCTTGAGGGTGGCGGGGGCGTTGCCGGTGCGGCCGGTCACGTTCACCGTCGAGGTCACGGCGGCGCCGTTGTCGGGGATGGTGACGTCCGTGGTGTTCTCGTACGTGTCGCCCGGCGGGACGGTGGTGTCCGTGCCGAGGGTCCAGACCGCGTGGGCGATGGCGTCGCTGTTGCGGTCGAGGGCCGTGTCGTTGATGTTCGCCGTGGTGTCGCAGGACGAGTGGTAGCAGCGGTCGAAGGCCTGGCCCGCCGTGCCGCCCCACTTCTGGGCCTGGGCGCTGGTCTTCGTACGGCTGGCGCCGGTGAAGAGGCCGCCGACCGGGATGCCGACGTTCTTGAAGCTGGCGTGGTCGGAGCGGCCGTCGCCCTCGGTCTCGATCTCCGTGGGGACGTTCAGACCCGCGTAGTAGTCCTTGAAGGTCTTCTCGATCGTGGGGTCGTCGTCATAGACGAAGTAGCCCGGGTTCGGGGAGCCGATCATGTCGAAGTTCAGATAGCCCGAGACCTTCGAACGCTCCGTGGCGGGAAGGTTGTTGACGTAGTACTTCGACCCGATCAGGCCGAGCTCCTCCGCGCCCCACCAGGCGAACCGCAGGTGCCGCGTCGGCTCCAACTGCGCGCGGGAGACGGCGAGTGCGGTCTCCAGGACGCCTGCCGAGCCCGAGCCGTTGTCGTTGATGCCGGGGCCCGATGTGACGCTGTCGAGGTGGGCGCCCGCCATCAGGACCTTGTTCGGGTCGCCGCCCGGCCAGTCGGCGATGAGGTTGTAGCCGGTGGCACCGCTGGACGTGAACTGCTGGACGGTGGTGGTGAATCCGGCCGCGTCCAGCTTGGCCTTCGCGTAGTCGATGGAGGCCTTGTAGCCGGGCCGGCCGTGCGCGCGGTTGCCGCCGTTGGCCGTGGCGATGGACTGGAACTGGCTGAGGTGCGCCTTGACGTTGGCGAGGGGGATGTCGGGGGCCGCGAGGGTCGGGGAAGGGGCTGCCAGGGCCGAGGGTGCGGTGACGGCCAGCAGGCCGGCCGCGGCCAGCGTGGCGATGCCCGCGGTGGTGCGTCTCAGGGCGCGGGGCAGGGCGGGTCTGAAGGGTCTGGAGAGTCTCATGTGGGGCTCCGAATTCCGAACAGCAGGGGGACGGAACGTACTGACGCCCTGCGACGCGGATGCCGCAGGGCGTTGGAGCTGTACTGGAGTGCAGGGGGTGCGAAGTGCGTTGCCTGATGGTGAGGGTGGGGTGACCCGCCGTCAAGAGAGGAAACCGGTCAGATGTCGGGCAGGGGGGTTCGGTTATCGGACGCCCCGCTGGGCTGCTGAGCCCTTGGGTGCCTGTTGCGCGGCACGCCGGGCCCAGGTCCGCAGCTTCAGGTCAGGATCCTCCAGGAGTGCGGCTGCCGCCCGCCGCGCCGCGGTCCCGCCGTGCGCGCCGAGCAGCCGGAACGCGGCCACGCGGATGTGCCGGGGCCGCTCGCGCTCGGTGCGTTCCAGGAGCCAGTCGGCGGGGAGTTGCTTCGCAGAGGGGAGGAGGGCGACGGCTGTCTCGCGTACGACACCGGGGGCGGGGTCGTCGAGCAGCGGGGTCAGCCGTCGTGTGTCCGCGAGGTCCAAGGTCCGGAGTCCCGCGACAGCCTGAGCCCGCACTCCACCCGCCGGATGGACGAGGAGCCGCCACAGCAGTGCGCCGTCCCCGCGGTCTCCGCACTCGGCGAGGCCGATGACCGCGCCGGGCGCGAGGGCCGGATCGTCCGGCGTCGCGCACCGCTCCCGGTACCAGGCCGCCGGGCTGCCTCCGTACTGTCGTACGACGTACCGGGCGCAGGCACGCACCACCGCGGAACGGTCGCCGAGGAACGGCTCGGCACGCTCCGGCCGACCCGCCCGGCGCAGCGCGGTGACACCGGCCGACCGGACGCGCGGGGCACGCGCGGTCAGCAGCGGTTCGAGCAGGTCTTCGACATCAACGTCCGTCTCCTGCATGGTCGTGAGCGCCGCCGTCGCGCACAGGTCCTGGACGATTGCGTCCTCGTCACGTGCCGCCGTGCGGGCCAGTTCGGCGGGGCTCAGGCGGCGGTCCTCGACCGCCAGCCGGTAGGCGAAGCGTCGGGTGCCGCGGTCGGGGTGGCCGAAGAGAGCGGCTAGTTGTTCGAGGTGTGCCTGGCGCAGTGCGTCAGCGAGCAGCTCGATGCCGAAGTCGCCCCGGTCGCGGTGGCCGAGTCGCAGGATCAGTGGGGCGAGGTCCGCGGCCGTTTGTGGGGTCAGCGCCTCGCGCAGGAGCCCCCGGGCGCGCTCACGCACGGGGGCCGCCCAGTCGGCGCAGCGGATCGCGATCAGCGGCAGGAGGTCGGGGTGCGGCCGCGACTGACGTATCGCGGCCTGGCGGATCCTGCCGTCGCGGTGGCAGAGGGCGAGCGCGAGGCCGGACTCGCCGAGCCGTGTCAGATCGGCGGGCAGCGGGGCCGTGCGCTCCCAGTCCGGCAGGGGCACCCCCTGGTACCAGCACACCTCCCGCACCCCCGCGTCCAGTGAGAGCCAGCCGCCGGGGTCGGCGACGGCCGCCACCACACTCCGCAGCGACGCCCCCTCCGCGAGCCGCACCGCCGCCGCTGAGCCGTCCCTGCTGTCCTCGATGCTCTTACGCATGACCGTGAGTATGGGCTGTGGGTTGCCGCTCCATGAGCCCAGGGGCGGACAGATGTATCCGTCTGGGCAGCAGGAGCGGTGTGGCCAGCAGCAGGACGCCGGAGAGAGTGATCGCGGCGAGTGGGCTGGTGAGTGTGGCGAGGATGCCCCAGAGCACCATCAGGGCGGCTTGGAGGAGTTTGCCGGCGGCACTCCACGTACTGAGGATCTGGGCGGTGAGATCCGCGGGAGTCCGTTGCAGGCGTTCTGTCGCGTAGATCGGGTTGAAGATGCCCATGCAGGTGATCAGGAAGCCCTCGACGATGATCACGGTGAGGAGTCCGGGGATGCCGGGGCGGACGCATGCGAGACCGAGGGGGAAGAGCGATCGCAGCCAGCCGGCGACCGTCATGACCCGGTGCCGGCCGTAGCGGGTCACGAGGCGCGCGGAGAGGCGGGCGCCCACGAAGCCGCCGAGTGCCGGGATGCCGAAGGCGAGACCGTACTGCCAGGCCGGGAAGTGGTACTGGCCGAGGAGGAGTACGGACAGGAGCGGGGCGGTGGCCATGATCAGGCCGCCGACCAGGATCTGATTGGCGAACAGGCGCCTCAGCACGTGGTCGCGGAGGATGAAACGCCAGCCGAGGAGAAGGTCGGCTCCGCGTGACCTGGTGGGCCGGTCGCGGGGCGCAGTCGCGGCGTCAGTGCCGCGGACGACGTGCCGGCCGCCGACGATGTCGTCACCGCGGATGCGGAGGACCCCGAGCGCCGACAGCAGGTAGCTGAGTGCGTCGGCCATGACGGTGATGACCGGGCCGAGCAGCCCTATGAGTGCGCCGCCGAGGGGCGGGCCCGCCGCCGTCGCCACCCAGCTCGTGCCCTCGAATCTGCCGTTCGCCACCAGGAGTTGATCGCCGCGGACGAGATGCTTCAGATACGCGCCTGATGCCGCGCTGAAGGCGATGCCCGCCGTCCCGGAGATGACCGACACGGCGAGCAGCTGGCCGTAGGAGAGCAGGTCGAGGACGTACGCGATCGGGACACTCGCCATCGCGGCGAACCGGATCAGGTCCATCGCGATCATCACCGGACGCTTGGCCCGGTGCTCGACCCACGGCCCCAGCGAGAACGCGACCACCGCCGCGACAGCGAGCCCGGCCGCCTCCAGGAGCGACACGGCGAACGCCGGCGCGTGCAGCACGCTCACCGCGATCAGCGGGAACGCGCCGAAGGCGATCCACGTGCCGTACGTACTGACGGCGTACGCCGACCACAGCCAACCGAAACTGTGCCCCAACCGCACGCGCATGCGACTCCCTCGTGACAACCGATGTTTGGGTCTCCGCATCACATCGGCCACAACACCCCGGGGTCAAACAACCGGACCCCGCACCAGCCACAACCATCAGTTGGGCATGCGTAAGCTGGCTGCATGGATACCGAGGCGGTGCGATCGTTCGTCCGCGCGGCCGATCTTGGGCAGCTGCAGCACGCGGCCGACGAGCTCGGCGTGACGCAGCAGGCCGTGTCGAAGCGGATCGCGGCCCTTGAGCGCGAGCTCGACGTCCGGCTCTTCACCCGCACCGCCCGAGGGGTCGAGCTGACGCTCGACGGCCAGGCCTTCCTGCCGCACGCCCGGAACATCGTCACGGGAGTCGATCGCGCCGTCACCGCGATCAGGCCGGGCTCGCGGGCCCTTCGGATCGACGTCCTCGGCCTGCGGTCCGCGCAGGCCGTCATCCTGCACGACTACTGGCGGTCACATCCCGAAACCGACCTCGACGTGGTGACCCTCAGGGTCAATGACCCGCGCATGGCGGTCGCCGCCGTCCAGGCAGGCGACATCGACGCCTCGTTCCGCTCGGTCACCGACCCGGCCACCCTGCCGCGCGACGTGCAGATCATCCACGCGTTCGACTCCCCGCTGGAACTCCTCGTCGGCCCGAGGCACCCGCTCGCCTCCGCACGCACACTGACACCGGCCCAGCTGCGCAAGCACCGGATCTGGGTGCCGGGCATCGCGCCGCGCAGCGAATGGGCGGAGTTCTACGATCAGCTCGCCACGGACTTCGACCTCCGCATCGACGCCGCGGGCCCGAACTTCGGCAACGAGGTGCTCCTCGACATCCTCGCGGACTCCGCGGACGTGGCAACGCTCGTGGGCTCGCGCGACCGCTACATCTGGCCGACCAACCACGACCTGCGCCGCATCCCGGTCGTGAACCCGACGCTCGCGTACCCGCTCTCGCTCATCTTCCCGCGAGCGAATCCGCACCCGGGACTCCGGGCGATCATCCATCACTTCGGAAGCCTGGCGCCGCTCCCCGAGCCGGCCTGGCGGCCGTCCTGGGCGACGGCACCGGGCAGCGGCGACGCGTGACGTAGTGGCTTGCTTCGTTCGAAGACGTAGCGGCCTGCTTCGTTCGAACCCGGTACGCCGTCCGCATTGATCGGCACAATGTGAAGGTGCCGAACTTCACTGAGCTCGAGTTAGCCGACGGTACCGCCATCCGCTTCGAGGTGTTCCCCGCGCAGGCGTCGCCGCCGGTGCCCGGATCCGGGGCGGACGGTGATCTGCCCGACGGGATGGGGCACAGCGTTCCGGTGGCGCGCGGCGGGGACGCGGTGGCCGCGTTCGCCGTCGAGGCGCTGCGGACGACCCTGCGCCCGCTGGGGCCGCTGATCCGCGAGGTGCACGACGCGGTGATGGAATCCGAACGGCCCCCGCAGGAAGCGAATGTGACGTTCGGCGTGCAGGTCGGGCAGGACCTCAAGCTCGGCATCGTCGGCGGCAGCGGGCAGGCCCACCTCACCGTATCGGCGACGTGGCAGCGGCCCTCGCAAGCGGGCTGACGGATGGGCTGGTTCCTGACCGAGGCGCGCTCCCCCTCGGCCGACCCCCGGCACTGCGTCGTCTCGGTGCTGCGCACGCGCGACGTCAAGACCGCGGGAGCCGGGGTGTTGATGACCTCGGGCCGGCTGCTGACCTGCGCCCATGTCGTCAATGACGCGCTGGGGCGGCACCTGTTCGACACCCGGCACCCCGGCCGCGAGACGGTTCATGTGACCCTGCGCGGCCCTTCCGCCTCGGTCAACTACGCGACCAGGGTGGCCTATTGGATCCCGCCGCGGCGTCGTGACGGCGCGGACGAGGTGCGGGAGAAGGACGATCACGAGTGGCTCGGCGACCTCGCGGTGCTGCGCCTCGACTCGGTGCCCCACGAGTCCGTCGCAGCGCCGATGTGGCAGCCGATGGCGCCGGGGCAGTCGCTGCGGGCCTGGCACGGCAGCGGACTGAGCAGTTCCTTCGCCGACGTACGGGTCAAGACGTGCGACGAGTCGATCGGGTACGTGGACGGGGAACCCACCGGCATGCCCATCGGCCCCGCGTTCAGCGGCGGTCCGCTCTGGTCGGTCACCGACAACGCCGCCGTCGGCCTGGTGGTCGCCCACATCATGCCGCCCGCCGATCCCGTCACCGGTGCGGCCAGGCCGTTCAGTTCCCAGCACGTCTCGCGCCGCAGCTGGGGCATCCCCTGGCAGCGCATCGAGGCCGAGCTGCGCGGTGCCGGCGCGGGGGAGCTGCTGGAGAGCGCAGAGGCCGATCCGGACGATCCCGCGCTGCCGGTGCTCACCGAACTCATCGAGGGCATCATGCCCTCTCCCGTGCTGCGCGGGGACCACGCGAGGGCCGTCGCCCGCCGGTGCGGACACGGACACCCGGGTGGCGAATCGGCCCCCACGCCCGAGGAGTTCGCCCGGCTCCTGGTCACCGATCCGCGGGCGCTCGCCGCGCTCACCGAGGTGCTGCGGCGCCCGGAGCCCGCGGCTGTCCGCCCACTCCTCAACGCCGGGCAGTTCTCTCCGGTGCCGCGGCTGCTCTCGCCCGACGAGCACCGCAAGCTGCACCAGACCCTGAAGTCGATCCCCGCGGCGACCCTGGCCCGGCTGCCGGAAGCGGTGCGGGCCGCGCTGCCGCTGGCCGCCGCGTTCCCCGGTGACGACTCGCCCGACGGCTACCTCGATCATCTCGAGCGGCTCGGCGGCGACAGCCGTACGGAGGGGGAAGGGCCGCGGGTGCCGGCACTGGTGCGGGTGATGGAGTACCTGGCGGCCCTCTGCCTGCCCGCGCAGTGCGCACGGCTGCGGCTCTGGTCGGACGGGGTCGCCAAGCGGCTCGGCATCCCGCGCTCGGCCCTCGCCGAGCGCCGCTCCGACGCGGTGGACTGGGCCAGGACACAGGCCGAACAGGACGTGCCACTACGGGTGTTGGTGCAGGTGAGCCGCAGCGGCGAGGACCGCTACCGGCTGCGCGTCTGGTGCGACGAGGGTGCGGGCCCCCGCCAGGTGTCGACGGACGGCGAGGTCACCTTCAGCGCCGCGAAGGCCGCGCGGGAGCTGCTTCGGGTCCTCGAATCGCTGCACCAGGCATCCCCGAGCGACCGAAGACCGCTGGTCGAGGCGCTGGTCGACCGGGCGGGACTGAACCTCCCCATAGACGAGTGGGAGAGCTTCGGGCCCGACGACCTGGTGCCGGGCGTGCTCGGCGCGGAGTACCCCCTGGTCGTCAACTGCCCGGAACTCCTGCGCCGCAACGAGCGTTTCCTTCCTGACTGGCGCCGCCGGTGGCGTCAGCTCGACACGGGCATCTCACTCCTGTTCGCCGACGAGGCGCTGGGATTGCGCGAGATCTACGGCACGCTGATGGACCGCGTGGACGCCGTGCGGGTGGCCGTGGACGTGCCGCCGCGGCTGCGCGACGAGGTCGTACAGGTGTGTCTGGCGGTCGGCGTCCCGATCGTCGTGTGGGACCGGGGCCTCGGGCGCGAGTCGCATGCCGTGGCGCGGATGAGCGGCGTGACCACCCGTGAACTGCCCGAAGGTGTTCGGTCCTACCGCGCCAAGACCGTGCACCAGCCGCGCGCCTTCCCCGGACGCCCGGTCCTCGCCTGGGCCGACCCCGACCGCACGGTTCCGCAACTGCATCTGTCCGAGCCGCAGGAGGGCATATGAGCACGGCCATGAACGGCAGCCGGGAGGGCTTATGAGCACGGCCACGATCGGCAGCCGGGAGGGCTTATGAGCACGGGCCCAGGAGGGGACATGAGCACGGCATCGAACGGCAGCTGGCGGATCTTCCGCGGTGACGGTCTCGCACGTCCCGTCACCATGCCGCCCGCCCCGCCCTGGCGCCGGTTCACCCCGCAGGACGGCACCACCGCGCCGCTGCCCTATCTGATCGCCCAGGAGCACGCCGACGTGGTCAACGCGGCACTGCATCTGCGCAGGCCGCTGCTTGTCACCGGGCCCGCGGGCACCGGCAAGTCCTCGCTCGCGCGGGCCGTCGCCCATGAACTGAGCCTCGGCGAGCTGCTGCGCTGGCCGGTCAACAGCCGCTCAAGCGTGCAGGACGCGCTCTATCAGTACGACGCGATCGGCCGCCTCCGGGAGACCACGCTCAGCCGCGACCGCGGTGACACCGAGCCCTCCATCGGCACCTTCATACGGCTCGGCCCCCTCGGTACGGCCCTGGCGCCGGCCGGCACGCCCCGGGCGCTGCTCGTCGACGAGATGGACAAGGGCGACGTCGATCTGCCCAACGATCTGCTTACCGTCTTCGAGGAGGGCGTCTTCGAGATACCTGAACTGGCCCGGCTGCCCGAGGAGATGGCGACGGTCGACGTGCTGACGGCCGACCATCACGGCACGGTCGCCGTGGCTCAGGGCCGGGTGCAGTGCGTCGAGTTCCCGGTCGTCGTCATCACCAGCAACGGGGAGCGGGACTTCCCGCCCGCCTTCCTGCGCCGCTGCATCCGGCTCGATCTGCCGGTGCCGGACGAGGACCGGCTGCGGGCCATCGTCTCGGCACACCTCGGGGACGGCGCGCTCCTGGAGGTCGACGACCTTCTGCAGGCGTTCCTGCGCCGCCGGGCGCCCGGTGAACTCGCCACGGACCAGTTGCTCAACGCGGTGTTCCTGCGGGCCGGGGGAGTGGACCTGGACGCCGAAGGACTGCTTGACGCCGTGCTCCACCAGCTGACCGGAAGCCTCTGACCGTGGACCGCCGGGACGACAGCCGCCGGGACGACAGCCTGGGCACCGCCCTGCGGATCCTCAAGGCGGCGGGGCAGGACCTCGACGCGCACGAGGTCCTCGATGTGCTGTGGCTGGCCAAGCGCCTGGCCGACGGTCCCGAAGGGCTGCCCCTTGCGCGGGCCGTCCGCCAAAGGCCGGTGAATCCGGCCGTGTCCCCCGCCGAGCCCGCCGCGCCCGCCGAGGACGACGGCGAGGTCCCCGAACCCGGCACGCCCGACGACGACTTGCCCGATCTCACCACTCCGGAGCTGCACGCCGCGTCCCTGCCGCCGCTCGTCCCCGACCGCCCGGTGCCGCTTCCGGCGGACGACGAGCAGCCCGCACTTCCGCTGCGCGTCCCTGAGGACAAGGCGCTCCGTCAGGAACTGCTCATCGGCCGCGCGCTGCGCCCGCTGAAGCGGAAACGGCCCAGCAGATGGCGTCAGGAACTGGACGAGGCGGCGACCGCTGCGGCGCTCGCCGAGACGAGGCTGCCCGATGTGGTCATGCGCCCGGCGCGCGAACGCTGGCTGCATCTGGCGCTCGTCGTCGACGGCGGCCTGTCGATGCTGCTGTGGCACCGGCTCGCCGCCGACCTGCGCACGGCGCTGCAACGCCTGGCCGCGTTCCGCTCCATCCGTGTCCTGGGTCTCGACACCCGTGGCTCCGACGCCCCGGTGCTGCACGGGCGGCCCTTCGAGACCGGTGCCTCCACCATGTCGCCGACCGTACTGCTCGACCCGACCGGGCAGACGCTGGTCCTGGTCGTCAGCGACGGCCTCGGCGGCGCCTGGCGGCGCGGCACCATGCACGACGTCCTCCTCGACTGGGCCACCAGCGGTCCCGTGGCGGTCCTGCACACCCTGCCGCCCACGCTCTGGGACGGTTCCGGGATCCAGGCCGACCGCTGGCAGGCCACCACCCGCAGACCGGGCGGCGCCAACACGTCGTGGGAGATCACCGACCGCGTACTGCCCGCGGGCGTCGCCGACTTCTCCGGCGTACCCATTCCCGTACTCGAACCGGCGGCGGATTCGCTGCGCGACTGGTCGCTGCTGCTCACCTCGCCGGGCACCACCGTCGAACTGCCGCTCCTCGCCCGGCCGCAGCGGCACGCACCGATCACTCCGGGGCGCGAGGTGCGCGGCATCCAGCACTTCCGTGACGCGGCTTCCCCGGAGGCGTACCGCCTTGCCGCGCATCTGGCCGCCGTCTCCCCGCTCTCCGTGCCGGTCATGCGGCTCGTGCAGTCCGCCGTCCCCTGGCGGGCCCCGGTCGCGCAGTTGGCGGAGGTCTTCCTCGGCGGCCTCATGCATCCGTTCCCGGCCCCCGTGCCCGGACCGCTGCCCGCCAAGCACCGCATCTTCGACTTCACCGAGGAGAGCAAGACGGCGCTGCTCGACGCGGTGCCCAGCTCCGAACTCCTGCGCACAGGGCGCGCGATCGGCCGCCGCCTGGAGCAACTCGCGGGCCGTTCACCCGACTTCCCCGTCTGGCTCACCCACCCGGAGGGGGCGGACACCGTGCCCGCCGCCTTCCATGCGTTCACCGCCGTCGAGCGCAGGCTCCTGGCCCGGTTCGGCGTGGCGATGCAGCCCCGCACCCCCGCCTTCGAGGCATCGGACAGGCCGCGCGCGCAGCCGTGGTCGCCCTTGACGCCGCAGGATCCGCAACGCCTGGGCCGCTACCAGTTGTTGGGCCGCCGCTCGGGCACCCGAACCCTCGTCTACCTCGGCCGGGACGCCGACGGCGGTGAGGCCGCGCTGCGGGTGGCCCGCCCCGAACTGCCCGTCGCCACCGAGCAGTTGCTGATCACCGAGGCCGAGGCGCTGCGCCGGATGCACGGACGGTACGCCCCTGAACTCCTCGCCACCGGTCTCGACGGCCGCCCGCCGTGGCTCGCCATGCGGCTGATCGCGGCGCCCGGAAGCACGGACCGGCAGCCGCCCCGGCTCGATGAACTCCTCGCGTACGAAACCCCGGAGGGCACCGCCGCGTTCGACATCCTCACCAGCCTGCTGCTCGCCTGGCATCTGGCAAGCGCGCTGAGCATCTGCCATCTCAACGGTCTTGTGCCGGCCGGTCTCTCTCCCGACTCGGTGATCGTCCTGGAGCGGTCCGTGGTGCTCGTCGGCCTGTCGGACTGCGTCGTGGACGGCGAGTACTCCGGTGCGGGGGCGGCGCCGACACGCGAGGACAACATCAGGTCGCTCGGCGAACTGCTGCGGTTGATCAGCAGCAAACGGCAGGCCTCCGTGCCCGGCCTGCCGGACGGCATGCACCTGTGGCAGGGCACCACCTGGGAGCCCCTGCGCGACATGGTCAAGCAGTGCCTGGACCCGGATCCGCGGCGCCGGCCGACCGCGGTTTCGGTCGCCGACCAGCTGGCCCGGTACGTGGCGATCGCCCAGGCCATGCGAGGCGGCGACCGGAAGTTCTCGGGGCAGGCTCCGGCTTCTCCCGGCCGACCGGCCGAGCGCCCGCTCCTGGTGGCCCGGCCGGGCGAGAGCGGCACCCCGACCGCGTCCCGCATCGGCCGCCGCAGTCTCCGCATCGACCTGGGCATCGGCGGCGCCCGCGCCGCGCACGAGCGCCGTCTCGAGCTGGTCCGGCGCCCGCTCACGTACAACAGACGCATCACCGTGGTCGGCGCCCACCCGAACTGCGGCCGGTCGACCACCACCTTCATGCTGGGCTCGCTCTTCGTGGCGGTGCGCGGGGAGCCGGTCCTCGCCATGGACGGCGCACCGGCCAGCGGTGACCTGAACGACTATCTGGTCCGGCAGGGCGCCGCGACCCCGCGCGACCTCACGAGGCTGCCGCTGGACGCCGGATACGCGGACATCCGCCGGCTGACCAGCCTCGCTCCCACGGGCCTGGAGATCCTCGCGCACCGTGCCGGCTACGCCACCCGCAGCCCGGCCTACGCGGAGGAGTACCGCCGCATCCTCACGATGACGGCCCGGCACTATCCCGTGACGCTGACGGACTGGGCGGCCCCCACCCGGGATCCGGCCCTCGACGTGGCCCTGGACACGGCCGACCGCCTGATCATCTGCTGCACGACATCGGCCTACTCCGTGGCCGCCGCCACCGAGCTCCTCGCCCGCCTGCGCGAGCACGGCCGGGAGGATCTTGCGGGCAGGGCCGTGATCGTCGCGTCCCGCCTCGGTGGCATCGACAAGCCCGTCCAGGACTCGGAGATCGAGGAGCGCTTCGCCGCCGACTGCGCCGGCACCGTACTCGTCCCGTTCGACCTGCACCTCTCCGAACACCGTGCGAAGGAACTCGGGCGCCTGAGGGCACGTACGGCAGAGGCGTTCCTGGATCTGGCGTCGCGAGTGGTCGCGGATCCGCAGGAGGCGGGGGCTTAGTCCGCTTCGGGGGTCTCCGGCGTCTCCGGCCGCAGCAGCGGATGCTTCACCCCGGGAAACACCCGGGCCCGGACCACCGGCTCCGCGGACGCGCCCTGGACCACCGTCTCGGCGATGCCCCAGGGGCGTCCGGTCAGGACGACGGGGATGGTGTACGAGGACGCGCAGCCCGTGCAGTCATAGCGGTCCGCCCAGGTCTCGACCTCCGTGCGGCTGCCCGGGAAGCGGGCCACGTGGCGGTGGCGGGCGTGGCAGCGGTCGCACTTCTCGCCGGGCTCGCACGTACCGCCGCAGGGGCACGGGACGTCCAGCGTGGCGGCGGGGCGCCAGCGCTGGATGCGGACGGCCTCGGCCGTGGCGCCCATGTCCTTCATCGCCTTCAGGTTGCGGGCGGCCACGTTGTACGACTCGCCGGTCGCCGTCATCCGGTCCCGGATCACGTCCTTGCGTCCGCGGTTCGTCGTCATCTTCTCGGTCCTCCTGGGGTTCACGCAGCCCACCAGGAGGCTCATGAGATAGGGGCGTCGGGCCTTCTACGGTACCTGCCTCCGCAGGGTCCCTACTCGATGACGAGCTCGACCTCGATGTTGCCGCGGGTCGCCTTGGAGTACGGGCAGTACGCGTGCGTCGCCTCGACCAGCTGCTGACCCGTCTCGCCCGCCAGCGCCTCCGGCAGCTCCACGCGCATCACGACCGCGAGGCCGAAGCCCGCGTCGTCCTTGCCGATGGAGACCTCGGCGGTCACCGAGACGTCCTTGGTGTCGACCTTCATCTCACGGCCGACCGCGCCCATCGCACTGGCGAAGCAGGCCGCGTACCCGGCGGCGAAGAGCTGCTCGGGGTTGGTGCCCTGGCCGTTGCCGCCGAGGGCCGGAGGCATCGCGAGCGCGAGGTCGATCTGGCCGTCGGTGCTGACGGCGCGGCCCTCGCGGCCGTTCGCGGTGGCGACGGCGGTGTACAGCGCGTTCATGGGTGTCCTCTTCCGTTGCGGCTTGGTTTCCGTTGCGGCTTGGTCCGGCTGTCGAAGCGACCGATGGGGGTGCGGTCGCTTCGACAGACATAAGAATTGCACGCTATTTAGTTGTGCGCAACTTAATGGCGGGTGGCAGGTACCCTGGATCCATGACCCCGCCCGCCGGCGATCCGCCCCGCCCCGCCACCGACGCGTCCCTGCCCGGCGTCCCCGACGCCGAGCTGCTCCGCCTCGACCACCAGGTCTGCTTCTCGCTGCACGCCGCGTCGCGCGCCTTCGGCGGTGTCTACCGCGACGCCCTCAAGGACCTGGGCCTCACCTACCCCCAGTACCTGGTGATGCTGGTCCTCTGGGAGCACGGCCCGCAGCCCGTCAAGGCGATCGGCGAGCGGCTGCGGCTCGACTCGGGGACGCTCTCGCCGCTGCTCAAGCGGCTGGAGTCCGCGGGGCTCGTCCGGCGTGAGCGCAGTGCCGAGGACGAGCGGTCCGTGACGGTGCGGCTGACCGAGTCCGGCGCGGAGCTGCGCGAGCGCGCGCTGCCCGTGCCGCGGCGGATCCTCGCCTCCACCGGTCTGGCCCTGGAGGAGATCCTCGCTCTGCAGGGGCTGCTCGGCCGCCTCACCGGCGCTCTGGACGAGGCTCACTGAGGCGGCCGAGGGTTCACTCGCGAGGGCTCAGCCCTTCAGTTCCCGCAGGTACTTTCCGAACTTCTCCAGGCCGTCGATGTTGCGCGGCCCGCTGATGCCCTCGTTGTAGTCGAGGACGAAGAAGTTGTTCTTCTTCACGGCCGGGAGTTCCTTGGTGTGCGGGGACTTCTTCAGGAACTCGATCTTCTTCTTGGCGGGCATGTCGCCGTAGTCGAAGATGATGACGACCTCGGGCTCGGCCTTGGTGACGGCCTCCCAGTTCACCTGGGTCCACCGCTCGTCCAGGCCGTCGAAGATGTTCCTGCCGCCCGCGCTCTTGATGATGTCGTTCGGCGGGACCTGGCTGCCGGCCGTGAAGGGCTGGTCGGTGCCGGAGTCGTAGAGGAAGACCGGGACCCGGTCACCCTTCGGGGCCTTGGACTCCACCGCGCTCACGCGCTTCTTGAGGCCGGCCACGACCTCGTCCGCCTTCTTCTCGACCTTGAAGATCTCGCCGAGGCGCTCCAGGTCCGAGTACAGGGCCTTGAACGGCGTTACTTTCTCCGGGTACTTGGGGTAGTTGAAGCAGCTCTCCGTGTGCATGAAGCTCTGGATGCCGAGCTTGTCCAGGATCGCGGGCGTGATGCCCCGCTGGTCGCTGAAGCCCGAGTTCCAGCCCGCCACGACGAAGTCGGACTTGGCCTCCACGACGAGTTCCTTGTTGAGGAGGTCGTCGCTGAGCATCTTCACCTTGGCGTACTCCGACGCCCAAGGGGACTCGCTCACCGGCGGGTTGGCCGGAGGCATCACGTAACCGTGGACGTGCTTCGTCAGGCCGAGGCTGAACAACTTGTCCGCGCTGCCGCCCTCGTAGGCCACGGCGCGCTTCGGGGTCGTGTACTCCACCGGCTCGCCGCAGCGCTTGACGGTGACCTTCTTGGACACTCCCGAAGCCTTGGAGTCCGAGTCCGCATCGACCTCGGCTCCGCAGGCGCTGAGCAGCAGGGTGGCTGCCAGCGCGGATCCGAGTGCGGCGCGCTGCCGGGTGGTTCTGCGCATGGGTGTGGTGCCTTTCAGGGATGGAGAGGGGGTGATGGGGAGTGGGGCAGGGGGAGTTCAGAACGTGGGCGTGAGCGCGTACAGGAGTTGCGGATCGCCCGTCAGGGGGTGGCTGACGACCGTCGCCTTCACGCCGAAGACCTCGTCGATCAGCTCCGTGGTGAGCACTTCCTCCGGCGTGCCCGTGGCCACCAACTCGCCCTGGGACAACACGCCGATGCGGTCGCACGCGGCCGCCGCGAGGTTGAGGTCGTGCAGCACGACCAGGACCGTCAGGCCCGATCCGCGCAGGAGCGAGAGCAGCTCGATCTGGTGGCGTACGTCGAGGTGGTTGGTCGGCTCGTCGAGGACCAGGATCTGTGGCTCTTGGACCAACGCCCTTGCAAGGAGCACGCGTTGGCGTTCGCCGCCCGACAGGGTGAGTACGCCGCGCCGTGCCAGGCGGGTGAGGTCGAGGCGGTCCATCGTCCGTGCGCACAGCTCCAGTTCGCGGCCGCTGAGTGCCTGGTTGCCGCGCAGATGGGGTGCGCGGCCGAGGGCGACGACCTCCTCCACCGTGAAGTCGAGGTCCACCGCGCTGTCCTGGGCCATCGCGGCGACGATCCGTGCGCTGTGCCGCAGGGGCAGGCGGGAGAGGTCGTCGTCGCCGACCCGGACCACGCCGGAGCTCGGGCGCAGGGCGCGGTAGACGCATTTGAGCGCCGTGGACTTGCCGCTGCCGTTCGGGCCGACCAGGCCCACGATGCGGCCGGCGGCCACGTCCAGGGAGAGGTCCCTGACGAGTCGCTTCCCGTCGATCGTCACTGAAAGCCCGTCGAGCGCGAGTCCCATCGCTGGTTCCGTTGCTGGCTCCATTGCGGGTTCCATCTCAACGCCCCCCGAAGACATAGCCCTTGCGCCGCATCAGCGCGATGAACACCGGTACGCCGACCAGTGCCGTGATGACGCCCAGCGGCAGCTCGCGCGGCGCCACCAACGTCCGCGACACCAGATCGACCCAGACCATGAACACCGCCCCGACCAGCGGGGCGACGGCGAGGACCCGCGCATGCGTGGCGCCGACCACCATGCGTACGAGATGCGGCATGACCAGGCCGACGAAGCTGATCGCACCGCTCACCGCGACCATCACGCCGGTGATCAGCGAGGCGAGGACGAGCAGGCCCTTGCGGTGCCGGTCGGGGCTGACGCCGAGGCTCGTCGCGGTCTCGTCGCCGAGCGCCAGGACGTCGAGCGCCCGGCTGTACCGGTGGAGCACGGCCGTGCCGAGCAGCACGGCGACGGCCACGACGGGGAGCGCGCCCCAGGTGGCGGCGCCGAAGCTGCCCATCGTCCAGTACAGGACCATGCTGGTCGCCTCGCTGTCCGGCGCGAAGTAGATGATCACGCTCATCACTGCCTGGAAACCGAGCGCCATGGCGACGCCGGTCAGGACGAGCCGCAGCGGGGCGAGCCCGCCCCCGCGGGTGGCCGACGCGGCGTACACCAGAAGCGAGGCGACCAACGCGCCGATGAACGCCCCCACGGACACCGCGTAGATGCCGAGCGCGGCGAGCCCGCCCGTGACGGTCACGGCGACGGCGCCCACCGAGGCCCCGGACGAGACGCCGAGCACGAACGGATCGGCGAGCGCGTTGCGCACCAGCGCCTGGATGGCAACACCGACCGCGCTCAGCCCGGCGCCGACAAGTGCCGCCAGGAGTATGCGCGGTGTGCGGATCTGCCAGATGATCTGATACGTCGTCACCTCGTCGGCATCGATCTCGCCACCGCTCAGCGCGGCCCACAGCAGCCGGGCGGTATCACCCGGCGAGACGGCGGCAGACCCCATGCCGATGGCCACGACGACGGAGACCAGGAGGAGACCAAAGAGCACGACACAGGCCACCGCGAGACCCGCACGGGTGGCGAGGCGGTCCTTCAGGCCGCCCTTGGCTGACGGGGCGACTCCCGCCGTCGGGGAGGTGGTGGGCGGTGACATGGGCAGTGAGGCCTTTCAATTCAGGGTGGATGAAGCGCCCCGAAGGGGCGCGAGGCTGTGACATGTGCGGCTCCGCCGCGTGGGCGCGACCAGCCACGACGGCGCCGCAGAAGACGGCGGCGAGCCCTCAGTCGGCGGTCCCCTCCTCCACCGCCCCAGCCCTCAGCACGAGCACCGCCGCGACGAGCGCGACAACCACCAGCACGCCGAAGGCAACGGCGATCCCCGGATACCCCGCGAGCCCAAGGCCGAGCCCGCCCAGCGCAGCCCCCACGAACACACCCAGGCTCATGCCCGCGGAGTTGACGCTCAGCGCCGCGCCCCGCTGCGTACCGCAGCGCCGGACGAGCAGGCTGACCACGCACGCGGCCACGACCGCGTGGCTGGCCGCATGCACGGACGTCATGGCGAGCGCGAGCGGCAGCCAGTGCGTGAAGTAGAAGCCCACGACCGAGACGAGCGCGGCGACCAGGCCGACGGCGAGCAGCCGCTCGGTGCCGATCCGCGGCTCGGCGGAGTTCGTGATCCGCCCCGTGAGGAGGTTGCTCACGAAGAACGACGCGCCGCTGAGCGTCCAGACGAACGCGAAGAGCCCGGGGTCGAGTTCGAAACGGTCGTCGTAGTAGGCCGCCAGATAGGAGAGGTACCCCATGAACACGGCCGTGCGGAGCAGGGCGATGAGCAGCAGCGGCACCACACCGGGGATCACCCCGAGCGCCTTGAACGAGGCGATATAGCCCAGACGTTGGGCGTCGCCCCGCTCCTCGACCGGCTTGTTCCTGCCGCGTACGAAGAAGACCGCGGCAAGCAGCAGCGACACGCCCGTCACGGCGAACAGGTCGCCCTGCCAGCCCCAGAACACCGCCGGCAGCGCGATGACGGGAGCCGCGAGCATGGCCGTCATCGACTGCGTGGCCGTGACGAGCGTCGCCGCGCGCCCCGCCGCCTTCCCGGAACCGAAGCGGTCGGCCGCGGCCGCCGTAAGCGCCGGGTTGAGCACCGACGTACTCGCGCCGACGAGCAGGCAGAACACGGCGAGCAGGATGAAGTCCCCGCTCGCGCCGAGCGCCGCCGACAGGCCGAGCGCGGCGAGCCCGCCCGCGGCCGCCCACTCCTTGCGCACCCGGTCGATCAGCGGCGCGAGCGCGGTGCCCACCAACAGGGCGGCGAGACCGCCGAGTCCACGCAGACCGCCGAGGGTGGCGACGCTGCTGTCGGCGTCCTCCGCCATCGGCACCAGATACGTACTGAAGACGGTGAACGGCAGCAGTCCGACCGCGGACGCGACCAGGACGGGCCACAGCGTGCGGGCCATCCGCAGATCGCCGGGCAGCGCCTCGTCCGGGCCGGTGTCCTGAGAGCCCACCGCGGAGCCCTTGGAGTCGACACTCACGCCGACTCCCGGTAGCGGTACATCGGCGTCTCGTCGGCGCTGAACTGGGAGAACGTGAACGGCTCGGCGTTGAGCCCGGTGACCCCGCCGGGCAGGAACGCGCGGGCCACGGCGCTGCCGCTCTGCGCGTACACCACCAGCGGCACCTCGTGCTCGCGGCAGTGCGCGAGGATCAGGTCGAAGGTGCCGTTGCTCAGCGTCATGCCCGTGGCGACCACGGCGTCGGCCTCCTTGAGCACCTCCGTCATGTCGTCCGTGACCTCGTCGCCCCACTGGGTCGTACGGAGATTCAGATCGCAGGGGAGGCACACGCCGCCCCGTTCCCGTATCGCCGCCACCAGCGGATTGACGACGCCGATCAGGGCGACCTTGGCGCCCGGCGTGATGTCGAGGAGCCCGGCGATGGACGCGTCCCGCGCCTTCGCCCGGACCTCCGGGGTGCCGGTGGGCAGCATGACGCGCTCGGCGCGGGCGTCGTCCCGGTACGGGTTCACCTGTGCGAGATAGGCGTCGAGCGCGGCGACGCGGACGGGCGTGGACTCGGCACGCAGCAGCTTGCCGAGCGTGTGCCCCGAGGCGTTCTCGCAGAAGTCCGGGGCGAGTTCACCGGCCTCGAAGGAACAGGCGCCGAAGGCCGTGCCGACCCGGAGCAGCAGATAGTGGTTGTGGTACGTGACGTCGCCGCCCGCGAGGCGGGTGGTGTTGTACAGCCAGAACGCGCTGGTGACGGAGAGGTCCTCGGGGTCGGGTCCGTAGGCGCCGGACAGGACGGCTTCGGTGAGTTCCGCGACGCTGCGGGGGGTGCGCGGCTCGGGGCGTGACATAGGGGGTTCTCTCAATTTCCGATGGTGGATGAAGGCTGAGGTGAAGGTGGAGATGAAGCTGGATGATGGTGGAAACGGTCAGGAAAGATCGCGCCAGGAAGTGGTCGACCAGGGGTGCCTCAACTCGTCGAGTGAGGTGATCTCATGGGGTTTCAGGGTGTCGATGTCCTGGGCGTCCGCATGTTTCGCGTACGCGCTCTCGACATAGCGGTGTCCGGTGTCCGCGGCGATGAAGACGTACGTACGGGAGTCGTCGCGGCGCTGTTCCCAGAGGGTGGACAGATAGGCGGCACCGGTGGAAAGGCCGGCGAAGATTCCGCTGTTCCTGAGCAGCGAGACGGCACCGGACAGGGCGCTCTTGAAGTTCACCCAGTGAATGCGGTCGTACGCGTCGTGCCGGACGTTCTTGAATTCGATGGCACTGCCGATACCGGCAATGATCATGTCCGGGTCGGACACCTGCTCCGAACCGAAGGTGACACTGCCGAAGGGCTGCACGCCGACGAGTGAGACGTCGCGGCCCGCCTCGCGCAGATAGCCGGCGATGGCGCCGGTCGAGGCCCCCGAGCCGACGCCGCCCACCAGGGCGAGCGGCCCGTCGGGCACCTCGGCGTCGATGGTCCCGGCGACCTCGCGGTAGCCGTAGTAATGGATGCTGTCGTGGTACTGCCGCATCCAGTGGTACGTCGGATTCGCCTCGAGGATTTCGGCGATGCGGCGCACCCGCAGTTCCTGGTCGAGCCGGAGATTCTGGGACGGCTGCACCTGTTCGAGGGTGGCGCCGAGTATTTCCAGCTGTACCCGCATCGTGCGGTCCACGGTCGTGGAACCGACGATGTGGCACTTCATTCCATAGCGGTGGCAGGCGAGTGCCAGGGCCTGTGCGTAGATTCCGCTGGAGCTGTCGATGAGGGTGTCGCCGGGTTTCACGGCGCCCGAATCAAGAAGGTGCCGGACCGCTCCGAGCGCCGAATAGATCTTCATCGTCTCGAACCGGAGACAGACCAAGTCCGGTCGCAGGGATATGAGATCGGGTTTCTTCACAGCCTCGGCTATGTGGTCGTGCAAAGCCTGCCCCCTGTCGGTCGTCGAGCCGAGAGCATCACACTAGATGAAAATGATTGTCAAGACGGTTAGGGCTGTGGCAGCCTGTGGGTGTGGAGACATCGATGCGCCGTGAGGGGACCCGTGAAGCCGAGAGGGAGCCTGTGGATGTGTCCCGGGAGACCGGGGCGCGGCCGCGTCTGCCGGGCCTCGCCGGGCGATCAGCCGGGTCGGCCGGGATCGGAGTCGGCACCGCGTTCGGCACCTTCGGTGAGCTGCTTCAGGGTGTGCTGCCGGAAGCGGACGGGGACTTTCTGGTGACGCTGCCGGTGGCGCGCTGGACGATGGCGACGTTCCGCCCGGAGCCCGGCAGGTCGGCCGAGCTGACGGTCTGGCCGCCCCGCAAGACGAAGGCGCTCCAACTGGCCCGCACCATCAGCGAGTTGGCGGCGGCCCGGACGGGCGCCCCCGTCGGCGGCACCCTCACCGTCAACAGCGTGATCCCGGAGGGCAAGGGCCTGGCCAGTTCATCGGCGGACCTGGTCGCGACGGCGCGGGCGGTGGGTCAGGCACTGAAGGTGGACATGCCGCCGTCCCGCATCGAACGGCTCCTGGCGCGCATCGAGCCGACCGACGGGGTGCTCTACCCGGCGATCGTGGCCTTCCACCACCGCAGCGTGCGGCTGCGCGCGATCCTCGGATCGCTGCCGGTCATGACCGTGGTGGGCATCGACGAGGGCGGCTCGGTCGACACGGTGGACTTCAACCGCATCCCCAAGCCGTTCACCCTGGCGGACCGCCACGAGTACGCCCGCCTCCTCGACCGCCTGGCCGGCGCGGTCCGCCGCCGCGATCTCGCGGAGGTCGGCAGAGTCGCCACGCGCAGCGCCGAGATGAACCAACTCCTGCGCCACAAGTGGTCGTTGGAGCCGATGCGGGAGATCTGCCGGGAGGTCGGCGGCCTGGGCGTGGCCGTCGGTCACAGCGGCACGACACTGGGCATCCTGCTCGACACCAGGGACCCGTCCTACACGCAGCGGGTCAGTGAGGCCGCGCGGGCGTGCGGGGAGCTGGGGGGTGGGGTTTCGGTGTATCGGACGTTGAGCTTCGCGAACCCTGCGGGCTAGAAGGAGCGGACCGCCCGGGCTGAAGCGCATTGCAGAAGGCTGTGTTCGGGCAGGCCAGGGTTCTTGGGGCGCTCTGGTCATGTCGTCGGGGCGAGGTTGTGCTTGTGGGTGGCGGCTCCCCGGCCTGCTCATCGCTGCCCTTGACCGTGCATGCCAGGCTGTGGGCGGTCGGCTCGTGCGGGCCTCCACCTGGCCCACCGCTCTGTCGCGGCACTGCCTGTGCGGCGAGCGGGTCTCCAAGCCCCTGCGGGACCGCGAACACAGGTGCACCGCCTGCGGCCTCGCCGGAAAGCGGGACCTCGTATCCGCCGCGCTTGCGGCGTTCGTCCGCTTCGCCGACGAGGACGACCCCAAGGCCGCGTACCTGGACACCACCGCGTCCCGGCACGTACAGATCGCCTTCGTCCAAGGGCTGGAGAGAGCCCTGCGGTAGTCAACCGCACCGAGTCAGACCACCGTTCGCGGTGCCGGCCATGCGGCATTCCCACGGCAACGCCGTGCGACCTCTGGCTCCCCGAACCGCCGGACGGCGGTCCCGAGCGACCCTGGATGAGCCACGCCCCGTGCGTGACCTCGCCGGAAAGCCCGGACGCCGCCCCGGCCGCAACCCGTGGCTCGACCTCTGGTGAATTGCGGATCAAGTCTTAGAAGAACACCCCGCACCGCAGCAGCACATTCGCGTACGGCGTCGCCTCGCCCGTGCGGATGATCAGGTGGGCGGTCGACGTGAGGTGCTTCAGTTCCTCGTGGGGGACCAGGTGGAGTGGGGTGACGCGGCTGGTCAGGAGGTGGGCCGTGGGCGGGTTCGCCTCGGGCAGTTCCGTGGCCGCGGTGCCGCCCTCCGTCACCAGTTCCGCGAGTACGCCGTCCAGGACCTCGGCGAAGGACGGGACGCCGGCCCGGAAGGACAGGTCGACCACGCGCGGACCCGGTGGGATCGGCATGCCCGCGTCGCAGATCAGGACTGTGTGGCCGTGGCCCAACTCGGCCAGAGCGCCTGCAAGTTGGCGGTTGAGGATGCCGGACTTCTTCACCGGGGGGCGACTTCCTTCGCCGTCGGATACGACGCCTGCGCGCCCTGCCGGGTGACCGACGACGCGCCCACGCGTGCGGCGAACTCGGCCGCCGTCGGGAGGTCGTCCCCCTGCCCCAGGCGCCAGGCCAGGGCTGCAGTGAACGCGTCGCCCGCGCCCGTCGTGTCCACTGCCTCGACTCGTGGACTCGGAATGCGGACAGGGGAGTTGAGGGGCGTCGCCGTCAGGGCGCCCTCCGCGCCCAGGGTGATCACCACCGAGCGGGGGCCGAGGGAGAGCAGGGCCCGGGCCCAGTCCTCCGGAGCGCCGGAGGACGCGTCGGCGCCCAGGATGTAGCGCGCCTCGTGTTCGTTCACCACCAACGGATCGCAGGCGCGGAGGACTTCGGCAGGCAGCGGGGCGGGGGGAGAGGGGTTCAGGACGAAGCGGGTGCCCTGCGGCAGGGTGCGTACCACCTCCGTGACCGTCTCGACCGGGATCTCCAGCTGGGTCGAGACGACCCGCGACGCGGCGAGCAGGCTGCCCGCCGCGCGGATGTCCTCGGGGGCCAGGCGGGCGTTCGCGCCCGGCGACACCACGATGCTGTTGTCGCCCGACGGGTCGACCGTGATCAGCGCGACGCCGGTGGGCGCCCCGCCGACCAGGACGCCGACCGTGTCCGCGCCCGCCGCGCGCTGCGAGTCGAGCAGCAGCCTGCCGTGCGCGTCGTCGCCGACCCGGGCGAGCAGCGCGGTGCGGGCACCAAGGCGGGCCGCCGCGACCGACTGGTTGGCGCCCTTGCCGCCGGGGTGCGTCGCGAGATCGGAGCCGAGCACCGTCTCGCCGGGGGCGGGGCGGCGCTCGACGCCGATCACCAGGTCGGCGTTGGCTGATCCCACGACCAGGAGGTCGTACGAGGCGTCGTCATGGGCGGCATGGGCATCAAAGGCGTCGTCATGGGCATCATGGGGGGCAGCGTGCATCGGTGAGATCCGGCTCCTGCTCGTGCGTGCGTACGGAGATGGGGTGGCGGTCAGGAGAAGTCGGCCACGTTCTTCTCCGTGACCACCTTCACCGGGACCTTCACCATCGAGTCGACGTCCTTGCCCCGTGCCGCGTTCACCGCGTTCCGCACGGCGATGCGCCCCAGTTCCTTCGGCTGCTGTGCCACGGACGCGTACAGCGTGCCCGCCTCAACTGCCTTCAGTCCGTCCGGAGTTCCGTCGAAGCCGACCACCGCGACCGACTTGCCCGCCTTGTCGCCGAGCGCCTTGGCCGCGCCAAGGGCCATCTCGTCGTTCTCGGCGAAGACACCGTCGATGCCGGGGTTCGACTGGATCAGGTTCGTCATGACGTCCAGGCCCTTGGTGCGGTCGAAGTCCGCGGGCTGCGAGGCGACGACCTCGATGCCCGGGTACTCCTTGAGCCCATCCGCGAAGCCCTTGCCGCGCTCACGGCTGGCCGACGTGCCCGCGACGCCCTGGAGCGTGACGATCTTGCCCTTGCCGCCCAGCTTCTCGGCGAGGGTCTTCGCGGCGAGCTTGCCGCCCGCGACATTGTCGGAGGCCACGAGCGTCGCCGTCTCCGCCTTGTTCACGCCGCGGTCGGCGGCGATCACCGGGATGTCCGACTTGTTGGCGCCGCGCACCGCCGGGCCCACCGCGTCCGAGTCGACAGGGTTGACGATGATCGACTTCATGCCCTCGCCGGTGAAGTTCTGCAGCTGGTTGGTCTGCTGCGAGGTGTCGTTCTGGGCGTCCGTGACGGTGAGATCGATGCCGGCCTTCTCGGCCTCCGCCTGCGCGCCCTCCTTCATCTGTACGAAGAAGGGGTTGTTCAGGGTCGAGAGCGACATGCCGATCTTCGTCGTCGTACCGGAGGAACCGTTGTTGAAGAAGGAGACGGCGCCGACCACGGCCGCCACGAGCGCGGCGGCGATCCCGAGCTTCAAGGCCTGCGGCCCCTTGCGCCCGACCCCGCCGGATGCTCCGGAGGAGGCGCCGGGGGTCGCTCCCGCCTTGCGGCGCAGCGTGTCCAGTAGGACGGCGAGCGCGATGACGACGCCGATCACGACCTGCTGCCAGAAGGCGGACACGGAGAGGAGGTTGAGGCCGTTGCGCAGGACCGCGAGGATCAGCGCGCCGATCAGGGTGCCCGACGCCTTGCCGACGCCGCCCGCCAGGCTCGCGCCGCCGATGACGACCGCGGCGATCGCGTCCAGCTCGTAACCCTGTGCGGCCTGCGGCTGCGCGGAGACCAGACGGGACGCGAGGACGATGCCCGCGACGGCGGCGAAGAGACCGGAGAGCCCGTAGATGACGAGCTTCTGCCGCTTGACGCGCAGGCCGGAGAGGCGCGCCGCCTCCTCGTTGCCGCCGATCGCGTACATGGAACGGCCGATGTACGTACGGGCCAGGATGACGGCCGTGACCAGACCCATCGCGATCATCACGATGACCGGGACCGGCAGCCAGCCGCCGATGGTGTCACCGAGGCTGGAGACCGAGTCCGGGAACGGGATCGGGCTGCCCTGCGAGATGACCAGGGAGAGGCCGCGGGCCACCGAGAGCATCGCCAACGTCGCGATGAACGGCGGGAGTTTGCCGTATGAGACGAGCAGTCCGTTGACGAAGCCGCACGCGATGCCCGTGCCGACCGCGAAGACGATCGCGAGCCAGACCGGCAGGCCCTGCGAAGTCGCCGTCCAGGCAAGGACGGTGGCGGAAAGGGCGGCCACCGAGCCGACCGACAGGTCGATGCCCGCCGAGACGATGACGAAGGTGACGCCGAACGCGAGGATCGCGGTGACGGCGGCCTGCACACCGACGTTGAGCAGGTTCTGGGTGGTGAGGAAGTCGCCGGACAGCAGCGACATCGCCACCACCAGGACGACCAGGGCGCTCAGCGCGCCGTTGTCGAGCAGCAGGCGGCGGATACCGGTGGCGCCACCCGCGTTGCTCTTCAGCGTTTCAGTGGCCACGGGAGGCCTTCCCTTCGGTTGATCCGTTCTGAACTGCCGTACTGCTGACGCTGCTGACGGCGAGTGCCATCACCGCGTCCTGCGTCGCGTCGTCCGCCGCGAGTTCGCCCGCGATGCGGCCCTGCGCCATGACGAGCACGCGGTCGCTCATGCCGAGGACCTCGGGCAGATCGCTGGAGATCATCAGGACCGCGTGCCCGGAGGCCGTCAGCTCATTGATGAGCTGGTAGATCTCGACCTTCGCGCCGACGTCGATGCCGCGCGTCGGCTCGTCGAGGATCAGCACCTTGGTGTCGGCGAGCAGCCACTTGCCGATGACGACCTTCTGCTGGTTGCCGCCGGAGAGGGTGCGCACATGCTGGCCGAGTCCGGCCATCCGCACGCCGAGCTGCTCGGCGATCCGCGCGGCCGCGACCCGCTGGCCCTTCAGGTCGACGAGCCCGGAGCGGGTCGCCGAACGCAGCGTCACCAGACCGAGGTTCTCCTGCACGGAGGCGTCGAGCACGAGCCCCTGGCCCTTGCGGTCCTCCGGTACGAGGCCGATGCCCGCGCCCATCGCGGCGATCACGTCATGCCGGGGCAGCCGCCTGCCGCGTACGCCGACCGAGCCCGCGTCGTAGGGATCGGCACCGAAGACGGCGCGGGCCACCTCGGTGCGTCCGGCGCCGACGAGCCCGGCGAGACCGACGACCTCACCGGCCCGCACCTCGAAGCTGATGTCGTGGAAGACACCGTCACGGGTGAGGCCCTCGACGGTGAGCAACGCGCCCCCGGCGTCCGGCCGTTCCCGCGGATACTGCTGCTCGATGCTGCGGCCCACCATCAGGCGTACGAGCTCGTCCTCGGGCGTCGACGCGGGCACCTGGTCGATGCTGCGGCCGTCGCGCAGGACGGTCACGCGGTCACCGAGCGCGGCGATCTCCTCCAGGTGGTGGGTGATGAAGACGACGCCGACGCCGTCCTCGCGCAACTGCCGCACGATCGCGAAGAGTCTGTCGACCTCGTCGCTCGTCAGGACGGCGGTCGGCTCGTCCATGATCAGTACGCGGGCCCGCAGGCTGAGCGCCTTGGCGATCTCCACCATCTGGAGCCGGGCGATGCCGAGTTCACGCACCTTGGCTCGGGGCGAGACCTGCACGCCGACCCGCTTGAGGAGCTCATCGGCGGCCGTCTCCATCGCCTTCCGGTCGATCATTCCGAAGCGGCGCGGCTGCCGGCCCAGGAAGATGTTCTCGGCGACCGTGAGGTCGGGCACGAGATTGAACTCCTGGTAGATCGTGGCGATGCCGAGCCGCTCGGCGTCCTGCGCCCCGTGGATGCGGACCTCTTCGCCGTCCACCAGGACGCGGCCGCTGTCGGGGCGGTAGGCGCCGGAGAGCATCTTGATGAGGGTGCTCTTGCCGGCGCCGTTCTCGCCGAGCAGGACATGGACCTCGCCGCGGCGCAGGTCGAAGTCGACGGAGTCGAGCGCGACGACACCGGGGAAGGTCTTGCGTATGCCTTCGATACGCAGCAACTCGTCCTCGTTGCTCACGTGGTGCTTCTCGCTCACGTGGTGCTCCTCAGGTCGGTGGGGGACTCGCCGCAGGAGCGGCGCACGACGAGACGGGCGGGCAGCGTGACGGACCGCGGGCTCCTGCCCTCGATCCGGTCGGCCAACGCCTGGACGGCGGCCCGCCCCAGATCACCGGTCGGCTGGGCGATCGCCGTGATCGGCGGGTCGGTGTGCACGAACCACGGGATGTCGTCGAACGCCGCGAGCGCGATGTCGTGCGGGACGCGAAGCCCGTGCGCGCGGATGGCGTCGAGCGAACCGAGCGCCATGAGGTTGTCGGCGGCGAAGATCACCTGCGGCGGCTCGGGCAGCGCGAGGAAGGCCTCGGTGACCCGGCGGCCGCTGTCGGCCTGGAAGTCGCCCTGCCCGATGTACTCCTCGGGCAGCTGAAGCCCGTACGCCCCGAGCGCCTCCCGGAAGGCGTCGACGCGCTCGCTGCCGGTGGTGGTGGCCGCCGGGCCCGCGATGATGGCGAGCCTGCGGTGGCCGAGCCCGTACAGATGGGCGACCAGGTCACGCACGGCCTGCCGGCCGTCGGCGCGGACGACGGGGACGTCCACGCCCGGGATCCAGCGGTCCACGAACACCATCGGGGTGCCGGCGCGCGCGGCGTCCAGGATCAGCGGGGAGCCGCCGTCGGTGGGGGAGACCAGGAGCCCGTCGATCCGGCGGTCCAGGAGCGTGCGCACATGGTGGTCCTGCAGCTCGGGCCGCTCGTCGGCGTTGCCGATGATCACGCTGTAGCCGAGCGCGCGGGCCGCCTCCTCGACGGAGCGGGCCAGGGCCGTGAAGTACGGATTCAGTACGTCGCTGATGACCAGGCCGAGGGTGCGGGTCTGGTCGGTGCGAAGGGACCGGGCGACGGCGTTCGGCCGGTAGCCGAGGCTCTCCACCGCGGCAAGAACGCGGGCCCGCGCGGCCGGGCTGACCGAGGGGTGACTGTTCAGGACGCGGGAGACCGTAGCGACGGAAACGCCCGCCTCGGCCGCGACGTCCTTGATGCTCGCCATCGCCGTCCACCTCCTTGTGGAATCGATTACACGGAGGATTGGAATCGATTACATGGGTGGGTGGCAAGGGGGTGGAGGGGGAGCGAGACCTGATTGTGATGCGGGGTGTTCAGGTGAGCGGAGGGGGGCGCCCCGAAGGGGCGCGGGGAACTGCGCGACCAGCCACGACGCACCCGCGGACGAGTACGGCACGTCCCCCGTGGCGCTTCTCAGCTCAGCGGAACGGAACCGTCAGCCACGGGCTGTCCGGGTCCGAAATCAACTCCCGGTGAGCGTGGAGGACGGTCGTGTACCAGTCACCGAAGTGCTCTTCGTCGAAGTGCAGGCACCGGCCGAGGATGTACCCGGCGGAGAACTCCTCCCACGAGCCGTACGCCGACTGCGCGGCGTGGCCCGCGCGCTCGATGGCCTCGTGCAGCTCGGCGTGCGTCGCATAGCGGGCTCCTCTGCCCCAGCGGGCCATTTTCGACGCGCGGCCGATGTCCCACGCCGCGACGGATGTGACATGTCCTTCGGTCGGAAGCAGGCCGTCGGCGCGGAAGCGGGACTCGTAGCGCAGCACCTTGCCCACCAGGCCGCGCAGCGCGGCGACGAAGTCGTCCAGGTCGGGGTCGTCGCCCGGCTTGTGCGGGGCGTCGGGGCCCTCCGTCTCGAACACGCGGTTGCGGATGGTCACTTCCACGCACTGGCGCCACAGCTCCGGGTCGACGCGGGGGCCGTACTGCTCGATCAGCGAGGTGCGGGCGCCGAGCACGAAGTCCCAGTACCAGGGGCTGACTTCACGGTTCAGGAGCCGCTCCTGGATGCCGAGCCAGTCGTCGCGGTCGTGTACGCCCCACCATTCCTCAAGGCGCTCAACCTCGGAGTTGTAGCCCGCGCCGTGCCAGTCGAGGGTGTTCCAGGCGTCGCCGTTGGCGAAGCAGAGGTGCGCGCCGCAGGCCAGGCCGCGCAGCAGGGTGACCGAATCGGGCGCCCCGGTGCGGCGGGTGTCGACGCGGTCCATGAGGCGCTCGGAGTCGTAGTGGGCCGCGTGCAGATCCGCCCAGACCTCCCGCTCGTCGTCGGTCGTCAGGAAGAACTGCTGGCACGGCGTGGCCGCGTTGACCACCAGGATGTCGATGTCGTCAGGCAGTTCGGCCGCCAGGGTGCCGAGCGTGACGAACTCGTACACCACCTCCGGATGCGGCCGCGGCAGCACGCCCGCGGTGTACATCTGCGCCACCTTGCGGCCGTCCGGCACGTCGACGGTGAGGACGGGGCGTTCCGTCGCGCCCGGCGCCACGTCCGCCATCGCCACCGGGCGGTAGAGGCCCGTGACGGAAATGGCCCGGAGGTAGGTGTAGGCGTCGTCGGCCTCGGCGAGTTCGTAGAGGTGCTCTTCCAGGTCGGCGGGCGCCTGCCAGGGAGTTCCGTCCTCCGGCGCGTCGAGGTTGGGGAAGATGTCGTCGTGGTACTCGTCCTCGGCTGCGGGGACGGCTGCGCCGTGCATGCGGGAGTCTCCGTGGTGGGCGGCGCGCGGGGCTCGCGCGCGGGTTCGCGGTGGATCTTGAACGGTATCGAACTACCGCGCCTCGAACTACCGCGCCTCGGACTACCGCGCCTTCGGCACCTGGGCCGGCACCGACTTCAACCCGTTGATGAAGTTGGAGACCAGGCGCCGCGGCGGTCCCGCCAGTTCGGCAGGCGCGCCCCAGGCGGTGCGGAACTCCTCGTACAGGACCCGGAGTTGGAGGCGGGCGAAATGGGCGCCCAGGCAGACGTGCGGGCCCTCGCCGAAGGAGACGTGGGGATTGGGGGTGCGGGACAGGTCCAGGCGGTGCGGGTCGGTGAAGACGCGCTCGTCGTGGTTGGCCGAGGCGTGGAAGACGACCACCTTGTCCCCGGCGCGGACGGTCCTGCCCGCGAGCTGTGTGTCACGGGTGGCCGTGCGGCGGAAGCTGAGCACGGGCGGGTGGTGGCGCAGCAGTTCGTCCACTGCCGAGGTGATCGAGGCGTCGCCCTCGCGCAGGCGGCGGTACTCGTCGGGGTGCTCCATGAGCGCGAGGAGACCGCCGGGCGCCGCGCTGCGTACGGTGTCGTTGCCCGCGACCGTGAGCAGGAAGAAGAACATCTCCAGCTCGGGGGCGGTCAGTTCGGGGTCGGTGGCGAGGGTCGTCATGATGTCGTCGGCGGGCGCGCGGCGTTTGTGGGCCGCCAGGTCCTGCGCATAGCCGAACATGTCGCGCAGCATCGCGGGCGAGCGTGGATTGACCGGCTTTCCGTCCGCGTCGAGCGTCAGCTCGCCCGCCTCGTCGGGATCCTGGTAGCCGATCACGCGTTGCGTCCAGTGCAGCAGCAGGCCGCGGTCGGCCTCGGGGACGCCGAGGAGGTCGGAGAGATTCAGCAGGGCGTAGTCGTCGGTTACGTCGGCGACGAGATCGCAGGTGCCGTCGCCCGCGCGGGCCCGGTCCGCCGCGGCGGCGAGCAGGGAGCGGGCCCGGTCGCGGGCCAGGGACTCGAAGCGCTCCAGGCGTCTGGGCGTGAAGGCGCGGCTGACCAGGCGACGCAACCGGCCGTGCTCTGGGGGATCCTGATTGAGCATCATGCGCCGAATGAACGGCAGGTCGTCCGGGGCGGGATCACGGATCTGGGTGGCCCCCAGGTGCGAGGAGTAGCTGCCGGAGTCCCGCAGCACGCGGACGACGTCCGCGTGCCGGGTCACCGCCCAGAAGCCGGGCCCCGCGGGCCAGTCGAGCACCTCCGGCTCGTCCTGCCAGGCGACGGGGTGCCGGTCGCGGAGTACGCGGTAGCGGTCGTGCGGGACCCCGGACGCGTACTGCCAGGGGGCGAACACATCGGGCACGGCGGCGAGTTCGGCGTCGTCGTCCGACACGGAGATCCGCCGGCTCCCGGCATGCGGCGGGTGCGTCATTACCCGTCCTCGCCGCGCGCGCCGCTCTCGCCGCCCTCGCCGTCTTCCCGCAGGAAATCCTCCACGGCGCGGATGAGGGCGAGCGGGGTCTCGTCCATCGCGTAGTGGCCCGCCTCGCCGAGCTCCACGAGCTCGGCGCGCGCGTACCAGCGCAGCCAGGTCCGGCGCATCAGCTCCGCCCCCAGGGCGGGATCCAGCGCCCCGACCACCGCGAGCGCAGGCACGGTCGAGCCCTCGACCCGGTCGTGGAAGTCCTCGCGCGCCCAGGAGTCGAGCCAGGCGCGGAAGGCCTTCGCGTCGCTGACCACGAGCGAGCGCTCCATCATGCGGTCGAGCCAGGCCGCGGGCCGGATCCCGCCGGTGGTGACGTCGATGATCGCGCGGCGGTTCCCCGGCAGCCGGTCGGCCTCGGCGAACAGCTCCCACTGGTCCGGCGGCAGGTCAAGTCCGGACGCGGGCACGGGAGATACGCCGACCAGCCTGCGCACCCGGTGCGGTGCGAGCGCCAGGACCCGTTGGGCGACGCTGCCACCCATGGAGTGGCCGATCAGAGAGAAGCGGTCCCAGCCGAGGCGGTCCGCGAGCGCGACGACATCGGCGGCCCCCTCGGAGGTCGTGTACGCGCCGACGGCTTCCTTCGCCTCCCCGTACCCGCGCAGATCGACCACCGCGTACTGGAACGCGGCGAGGTCGAGGTCCGCCAGCACCGGCGCGTACGCCGAGCGGTCGGCGAGCCAGCCGTGCACGGCGATCACCTTGTGCGGTCCGTCGCCGAGCAGGACATGGGGGAGCGGGAAGGAGGGCAAGGAGGCCACGTCGACTCCGAATCAACCGTGCGGGAAGGGCCGTTCACCGGGCCGTTCGTGACGGCCCGTGACCACCGTGGCCGCAACCCGCCGGGACCGCAAGGGCGCACCGCGTCGCCCGGCTCGGTGCGTGGGCGCGCCGAGTGATTCCCGAGGAAGGGGGAAAGTTGGCGGACGGCCTGCGATCGGGACGTACGGATGGTCAGAATGTGGCATGGCCATCCGCCGCCTCAGTTACCGGCTCGACGAGGAGCCGGACACCGGAGCCGTCCGCCTGATTCCCGCACCGCCGGGACCGGAGGAGCAGGAGAAGCAGCAGGAGCAGGAGGAGCAGGAGGAGCAGGAGGAGCAGGAGGAGCAGGAGGAGCAGGAAACAGAACAGGCCCTGGAATTACCTGCGTTGGCCGAGTACGTCCTCGCTGTGGGCCACCGTCATGGACTCAGCCGCAGCAGGCTCCCCGGAGGCGGCAGCCTTCTCTGCGTGACCGGCACCGGGCAGCGGATCGACGCCGTGTACGCCGACTCGCCGGACGAACTCCCTTTGTCCGACCTCGACTTGAGTGCCGAGCAGCTCATCGCCTTCGCCCGCGAGCACGCCTCCCGTGTCGAGCCCTTCCTCGCCGATGTGCACCGCCTCTTCGAGGAGCGCGCCGGGCGTCAGATCGTCGTCGCCGAGCACGACCCGGAGACCGTGGCCCACTGGGTCGCCCTCGCCTGTGCCTCGCTGCCTCCCGCGTACGCCATGTCGCTGACGTTCAGCACCAGGGCCGACGCGCCGCGGCGCGCACCGCAGCAGATCATCGGCATCGGCCCGGACGCGGACTTCGACCGCTTCCACGGCCCCACGCTCGACCACCTCTACCGCGTGCACGACGGCCTGGGCGGCCAGGGCAGTTCACCCGTCGCCGACACCTGGGCCGAGGTGACCGCCAAGGAGTGGATCGAGGGGACGCCGCCGGAGCCGCCGTCCGACGGGGGCGACCCGTTCGGTGTTACGCGGCCGCCGCTCGACGTGGGCAAGTTGCTGGCCATGTCCGACGCCGCCCGGCGCGAGGCGGTCCGCGCCCACGCGGAGACCGTGCGGCAGGAGCCCGCGGTCAGCCCCGTCGTCGACGAGCTGTATCTGCTCTGCGAGGAGCTCGGCGGCGCCGACCACGCCGCGGCCGAACCGCTCGCGATCGCCCTCGTCCGTCATTACGTGGCGGTCGCCGAGGCCCAGGAGACCCTGCCCGACATCGCGGCCTGCGAACGGCTCCCGCTGAGCGCCGATGCCTGGCAGCGGCTGCGCGCGGAGTTCGGAGAGCGCGCGGACGACGTGCTGCGGGACAAGGTGCGGCGCCACCCCATGGGCGCATGGACCCAGCCGCTGCGGCTCGCGCTCGCCCTGGGCGCGGAATCGGGGCGGGGGCTGCAGGAGGCGACCGGGCGGCTCGCCCGCGCCCTGCTCAACCCGGGGCGGCGCGAGTGCGCGGAGGCCGTCGAGGTCCTGCAGGCCCTCGGCAACCCGCGCCTGACCTGGCAGGTCCTGAAACTGCTCGGCGACAACCTCACGGAACACAAGCTGGACCAGCTGCGTGGCCTGGCCAACGCGCCCCAGGGCGAATGGCTGCTGCGCAACATCGACGACGCACCGCTCGCGGTCCGCCTCGCTGAGGCGGCCGCGCGCTGGAGCAGGGAGCCCGGCGGTCCGCGTGGCGCCGAGCTCTTCGCGGCGCTCACCGAGCTGCTGCCCGGGCAGCGGGTGAACGACGCGGACCTGCTGTGGCTGCTGTGGTGGCTGGTGTGGGGCGGCCAGCAGCCCGACCGCGCCGATGTGCAGCGGGTCGCCCGTGTCTGCACGGCGCGCCTGATCGTCGAGGCGGGGTTCGCGGTCAGGCTCGTGGGCTGGCTCAGGGCCCCGGAGCGGCTCGACGCCGAGCTGATCGAGCTGGCCAGGAGCCTGCTGGGCGTCAAGGCGAAGCTGCGCGGGACCGAGCGCGCCACCGCCGAACTCGTCGTGCTGGCCAAGGACTTCGCCGACGGGCGGCTTCCTGTTGAGCAGGCCGTCGGCCAGCTCAGCGACAGGTTCGGGCAGGCGAAACCCCTCAACGTCGTCCTGCAGGAAGGGACCGGCGCGCTGGTCGCACTCGGGCTCGCCCGGGTGGATCCGGTCAACCTGTGCCGCTCGCCGGGCCTGAGCTTCCTGATGGGCGCGCACAACGACGTACTGCACCCCTACCGCTCGCACCTCCTCGCCGCCGACGCGCGCGAGCGCATGATCCAGGAACTGCCGCACCGGCCCGACCAGATCGCCGCGCTCTACCACGCGTGGCGCCCCCGTCAGCGGCGCGGCGTCACGGAGGACTGGCGGCGCGTCGCCGACCAGCTGCTCACCCAGGTGCTCGCGCCCGTGCTGCCCTGGCTCAACGCCTGGTCGCTGAGCCAGGTCGCCACGGAGCTGGTCCGGCTCACGCCCGAGCGGGGACACCAGCGCGTCCAGGAGTGGAACGCGTGGCGCAACAGCATCGATCGGCTGAACGGCTGAACCACTGAATGGCTGAACCACCGATCCGCCGAACCACTGATCCATCGATCCACCGAACCGCTGAACCGTCGAGCCGCCGACCCACTGAACCACCGATCCACCGATCCACCGAACCGCCGATCCACCGAACCGCCGATCCACCGAACCGCCGAACCGCCGAGCCACTGAACCGTCGATCCGCCGAGCCACCGACCCGTAGATCCACCGAACCACCGAACCACCGATCCACGAAAGGACCAGCGTGCGGGAAACCAGCGAGGCCGGCGTGGCCGTCGAGAGTGACGCCGCCGACAATTTCCCCGGCGGCAGCATGGCGAACCGCCCCGTGCACTTCATCTGGATGCTCGACTGCTCAAGCTCCATGGGCGTCAACGGAAAGATCAGCGAGCTGAACTTCGCCATCCGCGAGGCTATCCCCCAGATGCAGCAGGTCGCCGAGTCCAACCCGGCCGCATCCCTCCTCGTACGCGCCATCTCCTTTGCCAATGGGGCGAGTTGGCACGTGGACGAGCCGACCCCGGTCGACCGTTTCGCGTGGGAGGAGATGCACACCTACGGCGGCACGGACATGGGCGCCGCGTTCAAGCTCGCGGCCGGTGCGCTGCAGACCCCGCCGATGCCGCAGCGCGCGCTGCCCCCGGTGCTCGCCCTCGCCTCGGACGGGCAGCCCACCGACGACTGGCGTGCGGGGCTGCGCGAGATCGACGCGACGCCCTGGGGCAAGCGCGCCGTGCGGGTAGCGGTGGCCATCGGGGACGACGCGGACAAGAGCATGCTCAAGGAGTTCCTCGGCAACCCCGAGCTCGAACCGCTGCAGGCCAAGAACCCGCGCCAGCTCGCCGCGTGCATCCGCTGGATGTCGACGGCCGTCGTGAAGGACGCGTCGACGCCGAAGGTCGAGGACGCCAAGCCCACGACCCCGCTCGGTCCGGCGCCGCTGACCAAGGGCGACGAAGACGACATCTGGTGAGCGCGCCTTCGACGCGGGTCGACGGATGGGCGCTGCTCAGCGCGACCGTCAAGGGAGTCGGCAAGAAGTACAGCCAGGACAGCCTCGGCGCGCTGTCCGTGGCGGACGGCCGGGCCGCCGTCCTCACCGTGGCCGACGGCCACGGCTCAGCCGCGCACTTCCGCAGCGACCTCGGATCCCTGTGGGCCGTCGAGGAGTTCACCGCGTGCGCGCGGGGCTTCGCGCAGGAGGCGGTGCGGGTCGGCGCCGACGTGACGGGCTGGACCGGGCTGCGCACCGAGGCGCGCAGGCTGCCGCAGCAGGTGGCGCACCGCTGGCGCGAGCGGGCGCTGTGGCACGACAGCAACTCCCCGGCGCGCGGCGGCCGTCATCTGCCGGGCGCCGCCGACGAAGCGCCCGACCTCGCCGTGTACGGCAGCACGCTCATCGGTGCCGTACTCACCGAAAGCATGCTGTTCTGCTGGCAGTTGGGGGACGGGGACATCGTCCTAGTCGACGCGGAAGGCACCCCGCACACACCGCTCTCGACGGGCCCCGACATGGGGGACGAGACGGACTCGCTGTGCGAGCCGGAGCCATGGCGCAAGATGCGGTCGCACTGGCAGCCCTTCACCACAGGGGCGCCGCCCGCCGTCCTGATCTCCACCGACGGCCTCTCCAAGAGCTTCGCCGACCACCAGGGGTTCCTGGACTTCGCCACCGGTGTGACCGACCGCGCCGCGGGGCAGGGCGTGCCCGCGGTACAGGGGCAGTTGGCGGACTGGCTGGAGCGGGCCGCCAAGTACTCCGGTGACGACACCACCTTCGTGGGCGCGTTCGCGGCCACGGCGCCCACCGGGCAGACAGCACCACCCACAGTCGAACAGGAAGCCGAGAGAGGAACCGCATGGTGAACGGCATGCTCGCCGCCGGAAAGACCCTGGTGGCCGAGTCGGGGGAGAAGGTCAAGGTCGCCGAACTCTTCGGCTCCGGCGGCCAGGGCGAGGTCTACCGCGTGACGACGCCGCACGGCGACCGCGCGCTGAAGTGGTACTACCCGCAGCTGGCCGACGCCCGCCAGCGGCAGATCCTCGAAGGCCTCATCGCGCGCGGCTGGAGCGACGACCGCTTCCTCTGGCCGACAGCCATCGTCCTGGACCCGGAGGGCCCAGAGAACGGGGAGCCGGGCTTCGGCTATCTGATGGACGTACGGCCGTCACGCTTCCAGGACCTGCCCGCGCTGTTCCGCCGCGACCCCTCGGTGTCCGCCGCGACGATGCGCACCCTGGTCACCGTGGCGCTGCACACCGTCGAGGCGTATCTGTCGCTGCACTCCCAGGGCATCGCCTACCGCGACATCAACTGGGGCAACATCTTCTTCGACCCGCGCACCGGGGACGTCCTCGTCTGCGACAACGACAACGCGGTCGTCGAGGGCGAGTCCGCCGCCGTCGCGGGGACGATGGACTTCATGGCGCCCGAGCTGGTCCGCCGCGACAAGGGGGCGCAGCCGGGCACGCAGACCGACCTGCACTCGCTCGCGGTGCTGCTCTTCCTGCTCCTGATGAACGACCACCCGTTCAACGGCGCGCAGGCCCTGAGCATCCGCTGCATGGACGAGGCCGCCAAGCGGCGCCTCTACGGCACCGATCCCGTCTTCGTCTACGACCCGTCCGACGCCCGCAACCGCCCGGTGCCGGACGAGCAGCCGACCGTGGTCGCCACCTGGGGCGCGCTCCCGAAGATCCTGCGGGACCTCTTCGTACAGACCTTCACGGAAGGGCTGCGGTCACCGGTCCGGCGGGTGCGCGAGTCGCAGTGGTGCGACGCCCTGAGCCAGGTCCTGGACGCCATCACCCAGTGCGGCTCCTGCGGCAAGCAGAACCTCACGCAGCCGGACGGCGCGGCCCCCGACTGCTGGAAGTGCGGCCGTACGCTGCGGCTGCCGCCGCGCCTCGAACTCATCACCGGTACGGGCACGTTGCGCACCCGGCGCGGCATCAGGCTCGCCCCCAGCGCCCGCGTCTACGCCCATCATCTGGCCGAGTACCCGGACCGGCACGACTTCCGGGCGGTGGTCGGCGAGGTGACCGAACACCCCAAGAACCCGGGCAGGTTCGGCCTCACCAACCACACCAAGGACGTGTGGACGGCACGCAAGGACGACGGGACCGTGCGCGATGTGGAGCCCGGCCGCACCATCGCCCTGCGGACGGGGCTGCTCCTCGAGTTCGGGGGCGGGGCGGAGGCGGAAGTGCGGGACTAGGGCGTGTGACTAGGGCGTGTGACTAGGGCGTGTGACTAGGCCGAGTCGGAGGGCTTGTTCAGATAGGTGAGGACGGCGAGGACGCGGCGGTTGCCGTTGTCGTCGTCGGTGATGCCGAGCTTGCCGAACAGGGACGTGGTGTATTTGCTGATGGCGCTCTCGCTGAGGAAGAGCCGCCGGCCGATCGCCTGGTTGGAGAGGCCTTCGGCCATGAGGCCGAGCACGGAGTGCTCCCGTTCGGTGAGCCGGTCGAGCCGCCGGTTCGATGTCCCGCCGGTCAGGAGTTTGGCGATGACGGCCGGGTCCATGGCGGTGCCGCCGGCGGCGACGCGTTCCAGGGCGTCGATGAACTGGTCGGCGTCGAACACGCTCTCCTTGAGGAAGTAGCCGATCCCCCCGGCGCCGTCGGCCAACAGCTCCCGGGCATAGAGCTGTTCGACGTACTGGGAGAGGATCAGGACCGGCAGACCGAGCAGCCGCACCTCGACCATCCGCACACCCGACGGGCCCTTCGTACGGTGAAGACCCTCGTCGTCGCCTACGGCGCGCTCACCGCAGCCGCCCTCCTGACGGTCGCCGTCCTCGTGCCGACCGGACACACGGTGACCTCGTTCATGTGGGGCCGGTCGGCCGCACTGCTCGCGAGCGCCGGGGTGCTGTACTGGCTGACGGTCCGCGCCGCAGGGGGAGCGCGGTGGGCCTGTCGGCGCGTGCGCGTCCTCACGGTCGTCATGCCGGTCGCGATCGTCGCCGTCGACCTGATCCCCGGCGTCTGCCCGGCATGGTTCGCCGGGCTCCAGGCGGTCTGCGCCGTTCCTCTCGTCGCGGCCGCCTTCATCAGCAAGGGATAGGTCATCGGTCGCGTTCAGCCCGGTTGGAAGAAGGCGAGCATCTTCTTGCTCGCGTCCGGCGACATCAGCAACTCCTGCATGTCCGCCGACATCCGGGCGGCGGCGCCGGTGCGTTCGAACATCTCGCGTTCGTACTCCTTGACGGCGGCGGGAACGTCGTCCGGGTGCGCGGCCAGCGCGAGGCCGAGCAGAGCGCCGTCGAGCAGCGCCATGTTGGCGCCCTCTCCCACCGGCGGCATCAGGTGCGCGGCATCGCCGAGCAGCGTGACGTCCGGCGTCGACGGCCAGGTCAGGCCGACCGGGAGCGTGCTGATCGACCGCGGCACGACCAGGTCGTCGCAGGCCGCGATCAGCGCGGTGAACCGTGCGTCCCAGCCGGGGAGCAGATCGATCAGCCGCGCCCGCGCGGCCGGCGGGTCGTCGAACGGGATCCCGCTGGTGGCGAACCAGTCCTCGGCGGTGTTGTAGAAGCTGATGCCGATGCGGACGCGGCCGTCGCCGTTGCGCTGCGCCGCCAGGGACAGTCCGTTGCCCAGCACCCAGTAGTTGCCGCGCCCGACCATCGCCGCGAGGTCGGGGTGCGTGCGGTCGATGTCGGGGATGCCGACCTCGACGACGTTCTGGCCGAGATGCGCCGGGCGGGCGTCGGTGAGCAGCGCGCGGACCCGGGACTGCGCGCCGTCCGCGCCGACCAGCAGGTCGTATGCCGCACTGCTGCCGTCGGCGAAGTGCAGCAGGCCGTTGTCGGCGGATGTGAACGCGTGGCCCCAGCGCACCGTGCCCTCGGGGAGGGAATCGAGGAGCAGGTCGCGCAGATCGGCGCGGTCGACCTCGGGTCGCTCCAGCGGGGCGTCGTCGGGGGTGTCCTCCTGGAGCAGCAGGGTGCCGTCCGGCTCCAGGAGACGCATGTCCTGGCCTTCGCCGCGGGCAATCGCGTAGAACCGGTCGATCAGGCCGGCCTCGCGCAGCGCCCGCTGGCCGGAGTGGATGTCGAGCATGCCGCCCTGGCCGCGGGCGCCGCGTGACGATTCACGTTCGTACACGACGGAATCCATGCCGTTCACGTGCAGCACACGGGCGAGAGCCAGGCCGCCGAGGCCGGCTCCGACGATGGCAATGGTCATGATGGGTCCCCTACCCCTCGATACGCCGTACTGAGCGATACACTGTATCGCCCCGAGGCGATGTATTGTCGGCGGCATGTTGGTGTGGGAGAGGCCGGAGCCTCCGAATCGACCCGTACCGGTCCCGCTGAGCCGGGAGCGGATCGTGCGAGCGGCGATCCAACTGGCCGACGTGGACGGCCTGGACGCGGTGTCGCTGCGCAAGGTCGCCACCGAGCTGGACGTCCGTCCGATGCGTCTTTACGGCTACATCGCCGGCAAGGAGGAGCTGCTCGACCTCATGGTCGACGCCGCCCACGCCGAGATCCGGCCGGTCGGAGACGGCTGGCGTGAGGTGCTCCGGTCGCTTGCCGAAGCCACGCGGCACGCCGCTCACGAGCACGAATGGCTCGCCGATCTCCTGGGCGGCCGACCCCAGCTCGGGCCGCACGCGCTGGCCACGGGGGAGACCGTGATGGCCGCACTGGGCGACGCCGACGTGGAGGTGGACGCCATCATGCCGGTGGTCGCCGCGGTCAACGCGTACGCGATCGGCGCCGTGCGCCGGGAGATCGCCGAGCGGCGTGCCGAGCGGGCCACCGGGATGGACGAGAAGCGTTGGCAGGCCTCGCTCGGTCCCTATCTGGAGCGGACCTTCGCCACCGGCCGATTCCCCGCGCTGGCCACGGTGGTGCGCGATGCCGCCCACCTGGACGCCGACGACACCTTCCGGACCGGCCTCGACTTCCTGCTCGACGGCATCGCAGCCCGCATCTCACGGTGACGCGCGGCCGGAGGACCGGACCGGGCATGGCGTCAGGTCGGATGTCCCTTCCCGGCCTCCGCGAAAACCTGTTGGCGGACCACGGGGACCGCTGCTAATTTTCCGGAGGCCGTGCGAGAGAACGAGGAGGTGGTACCCGTGAACGCAGCAACGACATGGGTGCTCTCCTCCGGGGTCACGGTCGGGCGATAGGTCGTCGTCCGGGAGCGCCACTCTGAGCACTCCCGAAAGGCACGACCATGCACTTCACTTCCGAACAGTGCCTCGACGACGGCGTCGTCGAACGCGAATTCACCCTCGGCCAGATCCCCGGCACCCTGTGGACACCCGGCTCTGCCGGATCTCCCGGGGCCGCACCGGCCCCGCTGATCCTGATGGCCCACAACAACGGCCTGCCCAAGGGGGCGGACCGGCTGGTGGCCCGGGCCCGGCATGCCGCGGCGCACGGCTACGCGGTGGCCTCCATCGACGCCGCCGGGTGCGGTGACCGGCCCCGTTCCGCCGCCGACGAGCAGGCTCGCGCCGACCTCCGCCGGGCGGTGCAGGCCGGTGAGCCGGTCGACGAGATCTTCGAATCTTTCATCGGCCCGCTGGTCGAAGAGGCGGTCCCGGACTGGCGGACCACCCTCGACGCCCTCCTTGCGCTGCCCGAGATCGGCGGCCCCGTCGGGTACTCGGGGTGGACCGCCGTCGGCATCCGCCTCGCGGTGGCCGAACCGCGCATCGCGGCCGCGGGTCTCTTCGCCGGGGGTTACGTGCCCCACGCCCAGCGCGAGGAGGCCCGGCAGGTCACCATCCCGCTGCTGTTCCTGCTGCAGTGGGACGACGAAGGGAACCCCCGGCAACGGGCCCTGGACCTGTTCGACGCCTTCGGCAGCAAGCAGAAGACGCTGCACGCCAATCTGGGCGGGCACACCGGCACCCCGTGGTTCGAGGGGGAGGACGGGATCCGGTTCTACGACCGGCACCTGAAGTGAGCCGGCTCAGGGGCGTCGGCGGCGCCTGCGGCGCCAGCGGTGCCACCAGGTTCGCCACCCCCCAGCGGGTGCGGGCGGGGCGGGCGGAGGTGCGGGCGGCAGGATCGCCCGCGCCGGCGGCGCTTCGATGGTCACGGCGTCCGGGCGGGGCAGCGCGCCGACCGTGAACCGGCACTCCCCCGCGGAGACCGGCACCGTCACGGCCCGCCCGGCGACGTGCCGGCTGCGCGCCACCCGTAGCTCCTCGCGGCGCTCCCCGTCCTCCCAGGCGACCAGCGTCAGAACGGCGGGCTCCGGCCAGGTGAAGCGCAGCTCGGCGCGGTCGTCGGCGAGCCTGCGCACCGCCAAGTCCCTTACCTCTCCCGGGTGTTCGATGACCATGCTTGCCCCGGAGACGGCCCGCTCCCCGAGCACGCTCACCGCGGTCAGCCTGACCCGCCTGCCGGGCGGCGGCCGCATGTCGACGGAGGCCGGTGCGCAGCCGGGTGCGGGCAGCCGGGGGACGATCCCCGAGACGTCCGCGCCCGGCGGCACGGGGCGTTCGGTCCAGGGCACCAGGTGGCCGTCCCCGCACACCGGCGGCCGCCACGCGACGCGTACCCGGCCGCCCCCGTCGAGGCGCTGGACGGTGAGCTCCTCCACCGGGGCGGGCCAGCGCTCGGCCCGGGCGGTGACGCGGACCCCCGGCGACAGGACGAGGCCGCCGTCGGGGCCGGGGTAGCCGCAGCGGACCTCATACACGTACAGACCTGCGGGGAGGGGCGTGTCGACGAGCCGGTCACGCCTGCAACTCACCGCATGGTCCGGGGTGTTGCCGTCGTCCAGACTCATGCGTACGACGTTGACCTCGACCGCGGCGGGATCGCGTCGCCACGTCACGCGCACGCCGTCCGGCACGGCCGTGGCGGACAGTTCCGTCACGTCCGGGGTGAGCAGCACAAGGGCGGTGACGCGCGGCACTCCGGCAAGTCGCTCCCCGAGCAGCGGGAACACGGCGTACCGCAGCGGCTGTCCCACCGGGGCGTCCGGGTCGACGACCGTGCGTGCGGTGCCGTGCGCCGAGACCTCGACGGCGATCTCGGGCCGGCCGTCCGGGAAGCGGAGCACGCGGTACGCCACGGACGTGCCGTCGCGGCGGGGCGCGCGCCAGGTCAGCCGGACCGTCCGCTCGTCGACGGCGGCCGTCACCTCCGAATCCTCCGGGGCGAAGGGGGCATCGGTGAGGCGCGAGGCGGTGCGCAGCAGCCCTGTCCGGGCGTCCCGGTCGTCCCTGGCCTGCCGCAGCGCGCCGAGCCAGGCAGACGCGGCGGCCGCGAAATCGCCGCAGGACTCCGACCGAACCGCCTGGTCCATGAGGTGGTCCACGGCGGCGGACCGTGCGTGGAGGGTGTCGAGCAGGGCGTCGAGGACGTGATCCGAGTGGTGGGCGGGCAGCCGCGCGGCGAGTCGCTCGGCCTCGCGCAGCCGGGTGCTCGGCCAGATGTCGCTCAGGGTCTCGGCGGCGTGCCGTGCGGCACCGGCGCCGGGCAAGTGTCCGTCGACGAGGCCGGGGAAGTGTGCGGCGACGGCGGCGGCAAGGAGGCCCGCCTCGCTGCGGTGGACGCCGAGCGCGGCCGCCTCGTCGGCGGTGGGCGGGGTGATGGGGGGATCGGTATCGCTGTCGGCGTCGGTGAGGGGGACCGGGTGCCCCGCGGCGTCGTCCGTGAGGCGGCAGCACAGCTCCCACAGGACGAGCCGGCGCAGGCCCATCGGGTCTTCCTGGAGGACGGTTGTCAGGACCGCCACGACGGCGGCCGCCTCCATGCCCCGCGCGTCGCCCGAGGTGTGCCAGCGGGCGAACGCCTCCTGGACGTACGCCAGATCGACGCGCTGCCAGAGCCCGCCGCGCTGGGGGAACCACAGTCCGTCCAGTACGCGGAACCCGTCGTCCGTCTCGGCCTTCGGGAGGGTGCCGAACAGCGCCTGGGTGGCCTGCGACGCGTGCTGCGGTGCGGGGGCGCGCAGCGCGTCGGCGGCGTGCCGGAAGCCCAACTTCCTGATGGTGGCGTGCAGTTCACCGTATCCGGCGATCCCGGGGAAGGCGGGCAATGCGGGTAATGCGGGCAACGGAAGCCCGCTCTCGTCGTCCGGCGGTCGTTCGCCGGGGTGTAGTCGCGCCATGGGGTCAGCCGCTCGGCGTCGTGTAGAAGTACACCCTGACCTTCGCGGTCTGCGCGGGGTCGCTCAGCTTGTGGAAGTCGTCCGTCGCCGTCTTCTTGGTGAACATGTCCGGACGGCCCTTGCCGAGCAGTGAGTTGACGCGGTGTGCGTACGCCTCGCCGCTGTGGTTGCCGCCGAAGGTCAGGACGAGTGCGGCCTCGCGGCCCGCCCACTTGCCGGTGTTCTTGCGGATCTGCGCGGTCAGATCGCCCTTGTCCGTGCCCTTGACCCCGAACTCCTCCGGCTCAAGCTCCACCGAGCGCGGGCCCGTGGCGGAGGGCTTCGGCTTCGGCTTGGTGTGGCTGGGGGACGGCTTGGGGCGGTTGGCCAGCGGGTCGGGACGGTCGGCCATCGACACCAGGGCGAGCACGAGGAGCAGATCGGCGAAGAGCCACCCCGCGAGCACGACGACCCCCGCCCGTCCGCGCCGCGGAGCTCGCCTCACGCGTCACCTCCGCCGGAGGTGGGGGGCCGCTGGGGCCGGGTCGGGGGGTCCAAGGGGCGGGTGGGGGAAGGGAGTTGGGGTCCGGGTCCGCCGTTCGTGCCGCTCCATGGGGCGGCGTCTCTCACTTCCCCGTCGGAGCTGGAGCCGGGGCCGGCCCCGGAGCCTCGGTGACCGCCGTAGTCCCCGGAGGCGGAGTGCCCGACGGAGCCTGTGTCACGGTCGGAGCCCCCGGAGCCCCCGGAGGCCGAGTGTCCGACGGCGCTCGCGTGCCCGGAGATCGGATCGCCGCTCCACTGCACGCCGCCGTTGTCCGGGGCGCCCGCGCCGCCGGGATCGGCGTATTGGCCGGGCCTGGAACCCGGGCCACTGTCACCGCCGTAGCTCCCAGAGGCCGAGTGTCCGACGGTGCCCGTGTGCCCGGGGCCCGGATCGCCGCTCCACTGCACGCCGCCGTTGTCCGGGGCGCCCGCGCCGCCGGGATCGGCGTATTGGCCGGGCCTGGAACCCGGGCCACTGTCACCGCCGTAGCTCCCAGAGGCCGAGTGTCCGACGGTGCCCGTGTGCCCGGAGGCCGGATCGCCGCTCCACCGCACGCCGCCGTTGTCCGGGGCGCCCGCGCCGCCGGGATCGGCGTGCTGCCCGGACCTGGAACCCGGGCCACTGTCACCGCCGTAGCTCCCAGAGGCCGAGTGTCCGACGGCGCCCGCGTGCCCGGAGGCCGGATCGCCGCTCCACCGCACGCCGCCGTTGTCCGGGGCGCCCGCACCGCTGGGATCGGCGTGCTGCCCAGGGCCGGACACGTGACCCCCGATGCCCGGATCGCCGCTCGATGGACCGCCGCCCCGAGCACCGTCGTCGGCCGAACCGCCCCCGCTCGACGGCCTGCCGTCCCCAGCGCCACCGTCGGCCGAACCGCCCCCACCCGGCGCCCCGCTCCACCCGTGCCCGCTGGCCTCCCCGCCGCCCAGGGGCGATGAAGGCGCGCCCGCCAGCGTGCCGATCCGTGCGTCGATGCGTGCCGCCGCGTCCTGCCAGTGTGCCGCCGCCGCGTCCCACCGCTCCGTCGCCTCGCGCATCCCGTCCACCGCGTCGCCGGTGCGGCCCGTGCTTGCCACCAGGGCCTGGGAGGCGCGCTCCGTGGCCGCCGCCACCGACTCGGACTTGGTGACCAGTGACTGCTGGGCGGTGATCAGGGACTTCAGGGACGCCTCGACCGTGTCGCCCGCCGTCTTGACGCGGTCGGCGATCCCGCGGGCCGCATCCGCGTTGGCCGCACCCGCCTTGTCCGCCGCGGTGCGGCCGTCCCGCAACGTCTGCTCTATGCGGTCCGCCGCGACACCCAGCTTCGGCACTTCGAGGGTGAGCGAGTCCGCCGCGGCCTTCAACGCGTCGATGGACCTGCTCACCGCGCTCGTCGTCCCGGTGAGCGCCTTGTGGCTGGTCGCCGCCTTCGCCGCAAGCTGCTCCATCTGCGTGGCCGCCTTGGTCAGTTCGGAGGTGAACTGCTTCGGCGACGCGCTCCGGTAGGGGGCGATCAGCATCTGCGTACGTGTCAGGACGGAGGCCAGCTCCGCGAGCAGCCGATCGCGCTCGCGCTGCTGTTCCGCCTCCTCCCGATCAGCGCGCGACCGCACCCGCGCGTGCCAGACCGACAGGCCCACGAGCAGCGCGATCAGGAGCACGGCCATCAGGGCCACGTTCTCGAACCGGCCGAACCCCGACAGATGCCCGCCGAATCCGGACTGCCACAGCTGGAGGAAGGGCCGCGTCGACTCCTCCCGGTCCACCTCGCTCAGCTCCCCGTACGCCCGCACCGCCTCCCGCAGCCCGAACCACGTCACCAGGAGCGGGATGAAGACGAGCACGCCGAGCGCGGCTTCGAGGAGCCCGTCGCGCCGACCGGACCCCGCGGGCTTCGTGACCACGCTCTCGGGGCGTACGTAGGCGTCCACGAGGTCCACCTCCGCCCATCTGTCCAGTTGGTGAGGGGGTTTCAAGTCCATGGCCAGGACGCCCAGTTCGGCGGATCTGGGAGTGAGCGACGGATGGTCTGCCAGACGCTGCAACTCGTCGACGAGCTTCTGCCGGTCCAGCAGTTCTGCGGGCGTCAAACGCTTCCCCCTGTTCTCGGGCCCCGCCGGCTGCGCCCGTCGCGGTTCAACCGCCGCAACAGGGCCTCGGCATCGGCGTGTTCAGGATTCCATGTCAGGCACTTTCCAAGGGCCTCAATGGCCTCGTCCCGGCCCCCGCGCCGCTGCAGCTCGACCGCGTGCCGGTAGGTCCGCTCGGCGAGCAGCCCGCGCACCCGTTCATTGGTCGGATCGTGGCTGTACGCACACCTCAACCACCGCTCGGCGTCCGCGAAATGACCCGGTGACGTGTCGGCCATCGCGGCCGCGCAGTGCACGTCGATCATCGCGTCGAGCACATCGGCTCCGGCGGGTCTGGTGGCCGCCCCCATCCAGGCGGCGTGGGAGGCCTGCACGGCGTCGTCGTAGCGCCGCAGTTCCAACAGGGTCTCGGCGCACGCCAGTTGACGCATCGAGATCCGGTCGGCCGGTGGTGGAGTCGGCGCCGCGTCCGGGGCGGGCAGCGGTGCTTCCGACGCGGGTTCGACCGGCGGCGTGAGCGGCTGCGCGATGACGGCGGCCCCCGTCGCGTACGGCACCGCGGGCGCGAGCTCCGACAGGAGCGCCTCCGCCTCCGCGACGATCTTCCGCAGCAGCGTCACCGCCTCGTCGGGCCGCCCCTGCCGCACGAGCAGCCGCGCCCGCGCCACGTCCAGCTGCGGCGCTGACCGCTCCGCCGCCGCGTCGCCCACCAGCGTGGCCGTCAGCGCCGGTGCGTCGGCGAGGGTGTCGTCGGCCGGGTCCGCCGGCTGCAGCGGCCCCTCCTCCAGAACCGCGGACCCGGCAGCCGCCGCGCCTCCCGCGAGCCGCACCGCATGCTTCAAAGCCCCCAGGGCGAGCAGGTCGGGCGGCGCCTGCACCGGCCCGCGGCCGAGCGCCGCGACCCCCGTGGCGACCTGCTCCATCAGGGTGCCGCCGCCCGTCAGGAGCACCGTGTCGACGTCCGCCGACGTCATCCCCGACTGGTCGAGGAGCGTCGTCGCACGGTCGAGCGTCCTGCGCACATGCCGGTCGAGGAACGTGTCGAGGTGCGGCCGGGTGACCCGAACCTCCAGCGGCGGACCACCGCCCACGTCCAGGGACAGCTCGGCGGATCCCGGACTCCCCGGCACGCTCAGCGCCTCCCGGGCCTCCTGCGCCCGCGCCCGCAGCCCGAACCACACCTTCGCGTCGAGATCCGCCACCGAGCCCGGACCCCGGTGCCTGCGCAGCAGCCGTACGGCGGCGCCCAGCATCTCCCCGTCGAAGGCGCGCCCGCCCGACGTCGTCGCGCCCTCGTGCCCGAGCGCGCGGTAGTGCCCCCGCACGCCACGCACCAGGCCGAGTTCGAACCCCTCGTACCCCATCCCGTAGACGAGGAAGGTGCCGCTGTCCCGCTCCGACGTGTGCCCGATCACCGCGGCCATCGCGTCGCTGATCAGCCGCGCGGGCGCGAGCCCCGCCTCCAGCGCCGCGTCCCGCAGCGCCGACCGCTGCGCCGACTGGTAGGACGCGGGCACGCTGATCACGGTCTGCGCGACGGTCCCGGACGTCTCCGACTCCACCCGCTCCCGCAGCAGCCGCAGCAGCCGGAACACCAGCTCCTCCGGCCGCGTCGACGTGCCGGGGACAGGACCGCGGCGCCGGCCGCCGACCCGGCTCTTGAGGCTGGGGAAGGCCACGGGCAGCACCCCCGTCACGGCGGGCTCGCACAGCAGCCACGGCCATCCTGCGGCGGGCGCGTCGAGCCGCCGCGCCGGCTCACCGGGCGGCGCGAACAGCGCGCGCAGGCCGGTGGCGCCGAAGTCGACCCCCAGATGCACCGGGGCCCGCCGCTGTCCTGACGTCATCCGTCGACCGTGTCTTCCCCGACTTGGAGGATCCCGCCGTAGTCGGGCCGGTCGGGCAGCGACTGCACCCGGCGCTCCGCCTGTGCGACCGCCACCAGACTCCGCAGATTGCGGGCCTGCTGCGCGGTCTGTACGCGATTGCCCTGCCGGTGGGCCTGCTTGACGATGTCGACCGCCTCGTTGATCTGCCGGACCGTGTCCCGCGGCGCCCCCTCCGACGCCAGCTCGGCCTGCCGGAACTGGCTGGCCAGACCGCACTGGTGGAACACGTCGTCGAGCAGCAGCTCGGTGAGCCGCTTGTACTCGCCGCTGTCGCCCATCGCTGCGGCCTGCTGGGCCTGCTCGATGTCCCGGCGCACCTTCATCGCCTGCACGGGCTCGACATAGGTGCCGAACCGCTTGAGGAAGTCGTCGGCCTCCCGCTCCGCGTACCCCAGCTCCTCGCGCAGCACATGGCTGTCGACCTCCGCGCCCGTCTCGGGCGGCGGAGTCAGCGGCCGCTCCCGGTTCGGGGTGGCCTCCAGGGTCATGTCCGTGCCGCGCACACTGATGCGTACGGTGATGATGCGGTCGGAGGAGTAGTTGAACGACACGTCGACGTGCCGGTTGACCTCGATCTCCTGCGGCAGATCGAACTCCACCACGCCCTGTTCGTGGTTCTCGCTCGCCACCTTGCTGTCGCCCTCGTAGACCGGGACGCGGATGCGGCGGCTGTCGGTCGCGTGGAAGGTCCGCTGTCGTGGCTCCGGCAGCGGATACGGCGACCCGGCGGGAATGATCTCCACGAACACATCGCGCCGGGAGCCCTTGACGGCGGCGATCCCCATCGCCATCGGCGTCGACTCGTAAAGCCCCGTCGAACCGACCGGCCGCGCGTTGACCAGACTCTGGGCGCAGTCCACGCAGGCCTGTGCGGAGTCCTCGTTGACCTTCGCGCACTCCGGATCGGGGCACTCCACGCCGTCCAGCGTCTCGGCGAGCACCCCCGCGCCGAGCGCGACGCACTCCATCGGGCCGATGTTCCTGCGGACCTTGTCCTTGCCGAAGTACGCCTCGACCGCCTCGTACACCGGACGGGTGAGCGTGCCGCCGCCCACCAGGAGCACGTCGGAGATGTCCGTGGTGGCCAGTTCGTAGCGGCCGAGGGTCTGGGTCACCAGGTCCATCGTCTTCGACACCAGCGGCGCGATCATCGCGGTGAACTCGGCCCGGGTGAGCGCCATTTCGACGTCGAGCACGCCCTTCTGGCTGCGGTAGGCCGCCGGGATCACGATGTACGTCTCGTCCTGGTCGTTCAGCTCCCGCTTGGCGCGCTCGGCCGCCTTCTTCGCCTGGAAGAGGAACGCCTTGTCGTCCGACGGGTCCACATGGTGCTCATCGCGCATCCAGGCGATGATCCGGTCGACGACGGCGAGGTCGAAGTCGTCACCGCCGAGCCAGATGTCGCCGGCCGAACGCAGCACCTGGAACTGGCTGTTGCCATCGCGGTCCTTGACCGCGTTCAGGACCGAGATGTCGAAGGTGCCGCCGCCCAGGTCGTAGACCAGGACCCGGCTGCGCTCGCCGTCCGGCTTGTTCAGGCCGAAGGCGACCGCGGCGGCCGTCGGCTCGTCCACGATCTTCTTCACCACCAGGCCCGCCCGCTCGGCGGCCTCGCGCGTGGCGGCCCGCTGCGCGTCGCGGAAGTACGCGGGCACGGTGATCACGGCGTGTGTCACCTGCTCGCCGAGGGTCCGCGTCGCGTCCTGGACGAGCTTCTCCAGGATCATCCGGGAGATCTCGGCGGGGGTCAGCGTCTCCTCGCCGAGCACCACATGGGCGCGCGGGTCGTCGTCGGGCCCCGCCACGATCTCGTAGTTCAGCCGGCCGCGCGCCTCGGCCACCGAGGTGTCCGTGAGGTGCCGGCCCATCAGGCGCTTCACGGACACCACGGTGTCCTTGGGCTGCCTGATCGCCCAGTTCAGCGCGTCCTCGCCGACCAGCGGCTGCGGCGGCCTGCCCTGCCGTGTCGCCAGGCCCACCACGGACGGGGTGAGCCGCTCGCCCTTGCTGTTGGTGAGCACCACGATGTCCGCGCTGTGCGGATCGTGGGCGGCGACCGCGCTGTTCGTGGTGCCGAGGTCGATGCCGATGGCCTTCATGTACGCTCCGTCTCCTGCTCGGCGTCGCCGGTCACGGCGACAACTACCCGGGCGGCACGCAGCAGTTGCCCCCGGTACCGGTATCCGCGCTGCACGATCTCCAGGACCTCGTCGTCGGCCGCCCCCGGCGCGGCGCGGACCTCGGCCACATGGTGCGTCGCGGGCTCGGCCCGCTCGCCGATCAGCCCGACCGGTTCGACCCCCTGCCCGGCCATGGCCGTCTCCACCTGGCGGGCCATCAGCTCCAGACTCCTGCGGTACGACTCCGGGTCGGCGGCCGCCGCGTCGGCGAGCAGCCGGTCGAAGGAGTCCAGGGTGTCGGCGAGCACGAGGAGCAGCTGCTCGGTCAGCGCGCGGTGGGCGGCGTCCCGCGCGGCGATGGCCACGGACTTCTCGTGGGCGAGACGGGCGGCGGTGGCCGCGGGGGCCGGGTCCTGCGCGCTCATCGAAGGCGGCTCCTCAGTGATTCTGGGGTTCGGTCGGTTCAGACGTCGAAGGCGATGAGGTCGTCGAGGGGGCGGGTGGTCGCCTCCGGAGTCGGTATGTCGTCCGCCAAGTCCACGTCGTACAGGAGGAGTTCGGCCAGCATCCGACGGCGTACGCTCCTCAGGTCGTCCCACGCCCGCTGGGCGACCGGTGTCATCAGGTGCCGGGCGAGCAGCTCGAAGGGGATGTCCTGGAGGGCGGCGTGGGTCGTCCACGGGGTGACGCCGACCTCGGCGATCGCGTCGTAGGGGAACGGGCCGCCGTCCCAGTTCGTCTCCGGATCCTTGATCACGGCGCCTCGCTCTCCTCACCCTCGTTCTTGGCGGTCAGCTCGTCGAACCAGCGCCGCACCGTGTCGAGCAGCGCCCGCCGGATGCGTCCGTTCATCGGGTCGGCGCGGGTGGCGCGTATCAGATGGTGCAGGGCGCGGCGGATGTCGCCCCGGGCCAGCGCATCCTCTGCCCAGTCCGTCAACACAGCGGCCCAGACGCCGAGTTCGCTCTCGTCCGGCGCTTCCTCCTCGCTGACGCTGAGCATCAGCTCGCGCAGCCCCTCGACCCCGAGGTCCCGGGCGAGCAGCCGCTCGAGCTCGTCGAGCGCCTCGCCGAGCGTCTCCCGGTAGCCGTGCGTCAGGGCCTGCCCGAGGCCCACGTCCAGGAGCCCCAGGGCCTCGTGGAGGATCTTCAGGCGGCCCGGGATCGTGGTGGTGTTCGCGTCGAGGGTGAAGACCAGAGCGCGGGCCAGATTGTCGCGGGCGTGGCCGGACGCCGGGTTGAGCTGCAGGGCGCGCCGCAGGTCGGTCTCCGCACCGTAGGGGTCGGAGTGCATGCCGTACTTGGTCCGGGTGTAGCCGCGCCAGACGCCGCGCATGGACAGCAATGCCGAGAGCCGGGCGTTCAGTTGGTCCACCAGGTCGCGGTCGAGCGGGTGCAGGGCCGCCGGTACCCGCTCGACCAGTTGGACGGCCTCGTCCAGGCACTCGCCGCGCTGCGCGCCGCCCGTGTCGACCAGCGCCTCGACCCGGCCGAGCACCGTGCCGACGATCGCCTTCTTGGCGCGGGCCTGCATGCCGGCCCGGCGCGATACGAGCACCAGCTCCGCCCACTCCTCGAGCGCGCGGTCGAGTCCCCCCTCGCCGTCCGTCAGGGCGGTGCGCGCGAGGGAGAGGCGCACCCGCACAGCGAGTTCCACACCGTCCTGGAGGAACTTGGCGTGCCGATCCGGAAGTTGGACGTACGCCGGATTGCGGAGCAGTACGTCCTGGCAGTGGCCGCAGGCCTCGATGTGCGCGTCCGGAGCGGCCGCCGACGCCGGGCCCGTGCAGTCGTCGGGCAGCGTGGTGAGGGTGGCGAAGGCGGGCAGGGCACGCAGTGCGCCGTCGAACTTGTGCACCTCGCAGAGGACGAAGCCCTGCGCCAACTCCGAGAAGGCCCAACGGAGTTGCCGCACCGCGTACTCGCCGGGGTCCTTCCCTTCCTGGGCCGCCGCGTCCAGGGTGGCGGCCAGCGCGCCGAGGGGGGCTTCCAGGCGCAGCAGCCGCAGATAGCGGGGCCCGCAGGCGAGCGGTGCGGTGCCCGCGCCCGGCACGTTCGGCAGACCGCCCATGTCCTTGAGGACTCGGGCGGCACCCAGTTCGGCCTCCAGCAGAGAGGCCAACTCCGCGTAAGCGGCCGCCTGTTCGGGACGCTCCTGCTCGGTGTGGCGCTGCTCGTGCGCGGACAGCTGCCCGAAGAGGTGCTGGCTGAGCTCAAGGCGCAGCTGGGCCATGTCCTCGCCCGGCAGCGCCCGGCCGTAGCAGGCGGCGCGCTCGGCACGCCAGCCGTCCCAGTAGTCGTCGTCGCTCAGCAGTGCGGCCCAGTAGGCGAGCGCCGACTCCCAGACCCCCACGGCGTGCTCCCACGCCCCGCTCTGCTCCAGCTCCTGCGCCTGCCAGAGCCGGGCCGCGGCAAGGCCGTGGACGACCGCCATGTCGCCGGGTGCGTCCCGCAGCCGCCGCTCCCACTCGGCGGCCGCGGCCTCCCGGTCCCTGGCGAGCAGGAGCAGCAGCGGCGCGTCCTCGGGGAACCGCTCGCACAGGTCGCCGAGCAGCCCCGCCCCGTCGTCCGGCGAGAGCTCAGCCATCGCGTCGCGCAGCGCGGCGGGGGAGTGCCACCGGTACAGCAGCGCGTCCAGCTGGAGCCGCCGCCCCGGAAGCCGCAGCCGGTCCCAGGCGACCCGCTCCGACCAGGTCATGCCGCCGCGTTCGAGGAGCGTGTACGAGGCGTCGCTGACGGCGTCCATGGAGGAGCCGGGATCGACGCCGGCGTCCCGCAGCGCGAAGTACGGATACGTGGGGTCGCTCGACGCGAACGGGTCGGCGACCAGCGGGGCGCGGGTGAGGCCGTCGGCCCAGGGCAGCAGTTCGAGCAGCCGCCGCAGCCTGCGGCACCGCACATCGGCCCGGTCGAGGCCGCCGCCGGCCCGCTCGTACGCGGCGACGGCATCGCTCCACCGCCCCGCGCCCTCCAGCAACCGCCCTTCCACATAGGCGAGTCGGGCCTCCGCATCCCCGTGCCCCGCACACGCGCGGAACGCGTCGGCGGCCTGCTGCCACTCCTGGTGGGATGCGGCGATACGGCCCCGGGCGTACGCACCGAGCGACGCCGCGTCCCGATGCTCACCGAGCGCGTCGGCCTCCGCACGGACCTGCGTCCAGTCCCCCTCGGCCTCGGCGAGCCGCACGAGCGCGTACCGCTTGCGCGGGCCGGCATCGGCGAACTCCCCGGGCCCCGCCGCCACCGCGGCGAACGCGTCCACGACCCCCTGCCACTCGGCCGCGCTCACGGCCCCCTGCTCGGCGATCCGCGCCTCGGCGTATCCACGCCGGACGACGACATCGGCCCAGCTGTCAGGCAGCGCCCGGTATCCGGCGAGGGCGTCGTCCCAGAGCCCTCCGAGCTCGTGGGTGCGGGCGAGGGCGTATCGGTGGAGGTGGCGGGGTTCCTGGTCGGGGTCGAGTTGTTCCGGCAAGGCCCGTGCGTAGATCTCACAGGCCCCCGCCCAGTCGCCCGCAGCCTCCGCGAGGCGACCCTCCGCCTTGCGGCGCAGCCGGCCCACCGCGCCGTCACGGCCGGTGTCGGGCACCTCGGCCAGCAGGCTCAGTACGGCGGACCAGTCGTCGCGCAGATCGGAGGCCACGCGTGCGCGTGCGTAGCGGCGGCGGTCGCGGACCTCGCCGTGTGCGTAGGTGTCGGGGAGCCGGCCGAAGCCGTCGATCACGCCGGACCACTCGGATCGGGCGTCGGCGGCGCGGCCGCGGCTGTAGAGGAGACGGTCGGGTACGTCGAGGAGGTCCGAGGACAGTTCGGCGAAGCCCCCCAGGGCTTCCTGCCAGCGCTCTTCGTTCTGGTGGAGGCGCCCCAGGGCGTAGCTCCGCAGCTCCCCGGCGTCGTCGTATCCGCAGCGGGGCGCGTCCGACTTTGTGCCCGGTCCCGCGCCGGGCTCTGCGTCCGTGTCCGGTCCCGCGTCCGGTCCTGCCTCCGGTCTCGCCTCCGCCCCTGCGTCCATGGCGCACTGCGCGAACGCCTCCGCCGCCTGCGCCCAGTCGCCGTCTGCGGCGGCCACCCGGCCCTGAACATAGCTCCTGCGCGACCGCACGTCGTGGAACCCGGCGGGCAGCAGGTCCAGCGCCGAGAGCGCGTCGGACCAGTGGCCGCCGGACGCCGCCTCCAGTGCCTCCCGGTACATCCGCTCCCGCAGCTCGCTCAGCCACGGCTCCGCGTCGCGGCCTTGAGCTGCCGCGGCTTCCAGGTCGACCAGGGCGTCCGGCCAGGCGCCGTCGTCCGCCGACCGCCTGCCTCGCGCGTACGACAGCCGTACGCCGCTGTCCCGGAACCCGTCGGATGCGGTGAACTCCTCGACGGCGGCTCCCCAGTCGCCCGCGTCCTCGGCGGCGCGTGCCGCCGCGTAGGCGAGCCAGGAGCGGAGGTCGGGGCCAGCGGGGGCGGAAATCTCCGCCAGGGCCCCGTCCGTCGCAGCCTTGCCGAACAACCTCCTTGCCGCATCCCACTCCTCCGCGTCCGCCGCCGCCCGCCCTTGGACGTACGCCGCCCTCGCCGCCGCGTCGTCGAGCCCCGCGCACGCCGTGTACGCCGACCAGGCCGCGCCCCAGTCCTCGGCGTCCTGCGCCGCCCTGCCGTTCACGTACGCCGCGCGCCCGGCGGCGCCCTGGTGGCCGGGCCGCCGGGCGAGCACATCGGCGTACGCGGTGGCGGCGTTCGCCCAATCTCCTTGGCGTGCGGCCTGTTCGGCGGTCTCCACCGTGCGGGCCACGTGGAGTTCGTCGCGTGCCGCGGCCAGGCGGTCGGCCGTGTCCCGGATGCCCGACGGGCGGGCGGTGAGCAGCTCCTCGTAGCGGGCGATCGCCTCCGCCCAGTCACCGGCGGCCTCCGCCGCGCGGGCCCGCTCGGCCAGGGCGGTCAGCTGCCGCAGCCGCTCGACCTCGGCGGCGATGCACGCGGCCGGCGCGGCGGGGAGCGCGTCGCGCAGGGCGGCAAAACGCTCGGCGGCCGCGTCGGGGTCCAGCTCCGCGGCGAGCAGCCCACACAGCTTCTCCAGGTCCTCCCAGGCCAGTTCGAACGACGCCTCGGCGCGCAGCCGCCGCTGCTCGTCCTCGAACTGGCGGGTCTCGGCGCGCAGTATCCGCTGCACCTGCGCCCACTGCCCCAGGTCGCGCTGGAACCGTGCCGCCCCGATGAGCACCGTCGAGTCGACGTGCCCGAAGGGGTTCTGGAACGACCGCAGCGCGTCGGCGCCCTCCCGCAGTGGATCCGCGACGGCGCCACCGTCGTCCCGCACCTCCCGCGCCTTGAACAGCCAGCCCTGCCTGCACGACTCGTGCAGGAACAGCGCGGGCGTCGCCCACTCCACTGCCGTGTGACCCGGCAGATGCGAGATGCGGCGGCGCGCGGCGCCCATGGCCTCGTCGATGGTCCGGTTCGCCGCGAGCCCCTTGAACAGCTCCGGGCCGAACTGCCCCGCCGACAGGTCACTGACCCGCCCCCGCATCGCGACCACGGCGGGCACACCCCCGCCGATCAGCGCCTGGGCGAGACCGGAGAACGGCTCGGTGAGCGAACTGTCCGCGCCGGAACAGAGGTTGAGGGCGACCAGGCGAAGCCCCGGTGCCTTCAGGAGCATCCCGCTGAGCAGGTCCGCGGGCACCCGGTCGATGCCGCCGCTCTCGGTCTCCAGGGTCACCACGCCCTTGCCGAGTTCCTGGTCGTACGTCCCGTGTGCGATCAGGAGGACCGCGGTCGGCAGATCGGACTCGGCGCCGAGCGCGGCCTCCAGGCTTTCGCGGGTCGTCCGCTCCAACACCGTGGTCTGTACGGCCACTTCCGGCAGCTCCTGGCGGAGCGCGGCCACCTCCGCGTCGGCACGAAGCGGGGCGAGTCCGGGGTCGTCGGGCGAGGCGCAGGCCACCAGGAGGCGGATCAGGCTCGGCTCGTCCGCCGCGTCGGGGAGGCGCCGGCCCAGCGGTCCTCCGGGCAGCGAACGCACCAGTGAATAGCTGTGGTTGAGGGCAAGCGACTGTTGCGGCATCCCCGGCGGCGCGCACAGCGACTCCAGGGGCAGATCGCGCAGCTCCTGAGGCAGGTCGAAGCGGATCCGGAGGCCGCGGGCCGGCCGCATCCGCTGCGCACGCTCCAGGGCGAGGCCGACGCAGGCGCCGACACCCTGCGGGCGGTCGCCGCCGCGCGCGTCGTTCGCGTCGGAGGGAGCGCATCCCGACGGGACAGTCTGATCGCACTCGCCGAACAGCAGCCGGAACACCCCGCGTCCCAGGTCACGCAGTTGGTTCACGGTGTGCTGGTCGCTCAGGGGCGCGAGACCGAGCTCGGTCTCGATCAACTCGTCCCACTGGTCGCGGAAGGCCGCGGGTTCGCCGTTCACTGCGATCACCTCGGTCGCGCACGCCGGGCCGTTGGCGGTGACGAGGTAGCGGGACGTGCCGATGGGGCGGACCCGGATGCGGAGTTCCTCGTAGGCGAGCATCGGCGGCGCCGTCACCTCCCGCTCTCGTGCTCGTGCACGTGCTCGTGCTGGCCCGCCGTGACGTGGCCGAGGTCGGCCACCGCCGCCGCGTGCTGCTCGGTCAGCTCGGGATCGCCGGGGAAGTGGTCGAGCGCGGCGGCGAGTTGATCCATCGCCTCCCGCAGGGTCGCGCGGGCCCCGGAGGCGCTCCCCGAGTGCCAGCGGCGTGCGGCGAGGCCGCGCAGTACGACGCCGAGACTGACCTGGGCCCGCAGCAGATGCGGATTGAACGCGACGGAACGCCGCAGGTCGGCGGCGGGCCCGTCGAGCAGTGTGCCGTCCCGGTTGGCGGCGGCGACGCCACGGTCGGCGAGCAGCCGGGCCAACTGCCCTTCCAGGCGGCGACGTTCGTTGGCTCCGGTGATCTCGCGCACCGCTTCGAGCGTGGTCACGGCGCGCGTCAGATCGCCCGCGCGATGCGCCGCCCGCGCGGCGCTCAGCGCGAGGTCGACGACGGTCCGGTGGATCTCCTGGTAGCGGTCGAGTTCCCTGCTGTGCACGAGGGCGCGCCGCCAGGACGCGGTTGCGGCACCGAAGTCCGGCCGCCCCGCGGTGAGTTCACCACGCCCCAGATCGATCCGCGCCCGCAGCGCGAGCCCGCGGGCGTCCAGCGCGAGACGACGGTGCTTGTCGGGGTACCCGGCATAGGCGGGGTTCAGCTCGTCGAACCGGCCACACCCCGGATCACACACGGCGGCACCCACACCACTGCCCTGCTGCCGCTGCCGCTCCCGACAGCCGGGACACCGCAGCTCGGCGAGCGCGCCGAGGGCTTCGGCGGGCTGCTCCTGCTTCAACAGCAGCTGGGCGAGCCCGAGTTCGGAGAAGGCGTGGGTGAGGGTGGAGGCCCCGGTGTGCGGGGGCGGTGCGGTGCGGCCGTCCTGGGCGCCTGTGTCTGTCCCGGAGGTCTCGCCGCCTGCGGCGTGCGCGCGTGACTGGTGAGCGGGGCTGCCCGCGGTGCCGCCGTGCTCGCTCGCTGCGGCGGTCGTGTCTGCCCCGGCGGGCTCGGTCTCTGCGGCGGTCACGCCCGCGCCACCGGTCTCACCCCCTGCGGCGGCCGTGTCCGTCCCGCGGGTCTCGCTTCCTGCGGCGGTCGTGTCTGCCCCGCCGCGCTCGCTCGCTGCGGCGGTCGTGTCTGCCCCGGCGGTCTCACCCCATGCGGCGGTCGCGCCCGCGCCACCGGTCTCACCCCCTGCGGCGGTCGTGTCCGTCCCGCGGGTCTCGCTTCCTGCGGCTCTCAAGTCCGGCCTCGCGGGCTCGCCCCCCGCCGCGAACACCCCGAACTCCGCGACCATGCGCAACTCCGCGATGCGTAACGGCCCGCACGCCAGCGGGTCGCCGTGCCCGGTGGGGAAGCCGCCCACCCCCGCGAGGACCCTCGCGGCGTCCGCCTCCCGTCGCAACAGGGACCCCGGCGAGACCCGGCCCTCCGCGTCGTCGGGCATGCGTCCCTCAAGGAGCTCCCGTAAGTCGGCCCGCAGCTCCGCGTCGAGCGCCGCATCGACCGGTACGCCGTACCTCGCCGCGGCGCAGGCGCGCCGGTGCGCCCAGAAGGCGTCGTCGTACAGGAGCGCGCCCCAGGCGGCCACGGCACGCTCCCAGCGCCGTGCGGCCGCCTCGCCCTGCCCGGTGGGCGAGTTGAGGAGAGCGATGGCGAGCGTGTGGGTGATGCGGTGGTCGGCGGGGTTCCGCCGGGTCGCCTCGTCGAGCAGTTCGACGGCCGCCTCGCGCCGTCCGCCGAGCACCAGCGCGACGGCGTACCGCGGCACGGACTCGCTCTCGTGCGGCGCAGGCGCCACCTCCTGAGTGGTCGCGCCCGCAAGCGCGGCCATCACCCGGCGTGCCTCGGCGTCGAGTGAGCCGTCCTGTGAGGCAGCGGTTCGCAGGTCCTCGAGCGCTTCGTCGTGACGGCCCAATCGCACACGTACGTACGCACGTTGGACGAGCGAGCGGTGATGCGGCGGCACGCAACCGAGTGCCGAGGTGAAGTGCGCATCCGCACTCTCGTACGCGGACCGGTGTGCCGCCGCGCAACCCAGCCAGTGGAGGGGGCCCGCCTCGTCAGGGCGCAGCTCCTGAGCCTGCCGGAACTCCGCGGCGGCCTCTCCGGGTTCCTTCGCGGCCAGGCGGAGGCGGCCGGCACCGATGTGGGCCCGCGCCTGGACGCCGGCGTCAGCCCCGTCACCTGCCAGGGCCAGCGCCGCCCCGAACTCACGCTCGGCACCGGCCCTGTCGCCGCGCTCCAGGGCGGACTCCCCGGCGGCGCACGCCTGTTCAGCGCGGCTCACGTCGACGTGCGGCTGGCCCACGGCGCTTCTCCCCGTTCCCGGCGGCGGCTCAGCCGGCCGCCTCGTCCAGCTCGGAGCGCCAGCGGCCCTGTTCGCGGTCGTAGTGCAGCGGCCCCTCGCTGAACCCCGTCAGATCGAGGCGGAGGAGCTGGTCGTACGCCTCACCCGGCAGCCCCGGCTCCAGGACCACCCGCAGGCCGGTGCCCCGGTCCTGGAGGACCAGCGGCCGGGGAGGAGCGGGATCGGCCTCGCCCGACGACCGGCGTACGACATTCTTGAACGCCGTGTACGAGTCCTTGACCGCTTCCGCGCCGAGCCCGCTGAGGAAGGCCTGCAGGGGGAGCGAGGCCAGCATGATCCAGGGGATGTCCGCCGCGCCCCGGTGGTCGACCGCGCGGCGCACCCGTGCCGTACGGACCCCCAGGCCTTCGAGCGCCGACACGAGCTCGTGCCGCAGATCGTCGGAGGCGTCCCGGTCCAGGAGCAGCTCCGCGGGCAGCGGCGCTTCGGTCATGTAGGCGATTCCTTCCCCGGAGCCGGTCCAGGCCCCTTCCGGAGCCGAGTTCAGTCCCGCAGCCTAGAGGCGCCGGACGGGCTCGTGCGGGGAAACCTACGATTCCGCCGCCGCCCCGTCGATCGCCTTCCGCTCCAGCTCGGCGAGGCGCGATCGTGCCGCCGCACGGCCGTGCTCGGTGTCCTGCAGCGACACATGCAGCCGCTGGGCCCGTATCGCCTGGGTGTAGTCGCCGATCAGCGCCAACTCGACGCTGAGGAAGGTGAGTTGGGCCGCGTCAGGACCCGTGTCGTCCAGCTCGCGGATCAGGTAGGTGCGGGCCGTCTCGATCAGTCCCAGGTCGCGCGCGAGCTCCAGCCAGGTGGATTCCGGTTCGTCGTCGGGATCCACCCCGAAGTTGGAATCGTCGAACGAGCGCGCCCATGCCCGGACCTGGTCCGCCTCCTCGGGGAGTCCGGCGAGGCCGCACCACGTGTCGTACGTCGTCTCGTGGACCTCCCGCAGCAGGGGCAGGTCCTCCGCGAGGCCGTAGAGACCCACCAGGACGACCGCGAGCCGCAGTTCGTCGGACATCGACGCGCTCGCCTCGTGCTTCAGGAGATGGCGCAGGAGGGCGCGGTCCGTGTTCCGCCGGTCGTACTGGGCGGCCCGCAGCGCCGCCACCCGGCGCGCGCGGTTTCCGGCCACCGCGTCCCACGTCGCGCGGTCGCCGGTCCGCAGCAGGGCCAGGTCCGTGCGCCCCCTGGTGAGCACCTGCTCCCACAGGGGCGGGCGCGGATGGGGGTCGAGGCGCCGGTACGCGAGGTGCTCGACCGCGTTGAGCAGGAGGTGGTCCGGCTCGGTGCGCAGCAGCGCGGCGTGCAGGCGCGCGACGAGCTGCACGGGCGAGCGCTCCGGGAACCCGAGCGCGGCCCGCAGCTCGGCGCGGTGTGCGTCGAGTTCGGGCACGCAGTCCTCGCGGAAGTCGCCCTCGGTGTCGGCGACTTCGGCCAGGATGCGCGCCTCGCCGTCGTCCGGCGAGAGCCGCACGTAGTCGTGCCAGCCGGGCAGGCCGACCAGGATCTCCAGGGCCTCGTCCACGCTGTCCCCGATGACCCCGGCCGACCCCTCGGAGTCGGCGTACAGGACGGATCCGTCCGCGCACACGAAGTACGTGCCCCCGGAGTCGTCCCCCGCGATCGCCTCCAGCGGACCGCCGGATGCGAGGCGCACCTCTTCGACGTGGTCCGTACGGGACAGGTCGAATGCGAAAGGGAACGCGGCCAGCTCGGCCAGACGCGGGTCCTGTCGCAGCAGACGGAGTGCACGTTCGGTCATGCTTCGAAAGTAACAGCGGCAACTGACAGCAGACCCTCATCAGGAGTTGTCTTTCGTTGCCGCACGCAACCCCGAACGAGCGGGCCCGACATCACCCTTTCGGGAATCGTCGCGTGGGGTCACGCCGGGTAGGGCTGTGGCCGGAGGCGAGCCATGGAACAGACTGCGTTGCGTCCCAAGCCGATGCCCGGGCAGGACTCCGGGAGCGGCCGTAGGTTCGGCGTCGGAATCAGGCGGCGGCTCGGCGGTGCCGCCCGGACACCCGGCGCGGGCGGCGGCGGGCCCGGTGCCGGGCGGCGGCCGCATGCCGCCCGCAGGCGTGGCCGGCGGCTGCGGACCCTGCTCTTCGGGGTGCTCTGCTCGGCCGTCCTCGTGCTGTCGGGCGTGGGCCTCGGCACGGTCAGTGCCACCGTCATCGGCATGAGCAAGCTCGCCGAGATGCAGAAGGCGGCGGGTGCGCCCGGCGGCGGGCCGGGAGCTCCGGGTGGTCCTGCGGCGCCGGGGCCGTCCAAGCCCGGCGTTCCCGCGAAGCCGCCGGAGAAGGACCCGGGCAAGGAGCCGGGCAGCGGGCCTGGCAAGGAGTCCGGCAAGGAGTCGGGCAAGGGGCAGGAGCCGGGGCCGGCCGTGGCGCGGTCCGCCATCGGGGTGGAGGCCGTGGACGCGCCCGGCGGCCCGGGAGCGCTCCTTGTCGGCGTGCACAGCCCCGGCCCCGGCCACACCGCGGGCCTGGTGCGCGGCGACGTGCTCCTCGCCTTCGGCGAGACCCGCATCGGCTCGGCCAGGGGTCTCGCGGCCGCCGTGGCCGCCGCGGATCCGGGCAGGCGCGTCACGCTGACCGTCCGCCACGAGAGGGGCGACCTGCAGTCCTTGTCCGTCACGCCCGGTTTCGTGACGTGAGCACGGCCGGGGGGAGCGGGTAATCGCCTCGCGGACGCGCGGCGGTGCGGGCAGGATCGGCAGCAGGACCACGCCGTACGCCCGCAGCGAGCCGCCCTGGAGGAACCCGATGACCGGCACCACCGGCGCCCCCGCGCCCTTCACCGCCGACGACTACCGGGCCCGCATGGAGCGCGCCGCGGCCTCCGCGGCGGACGCGGGGCTCGCCGGGCTGCTCGTCGCGCCGGGCCCCGACCTCGCCTGGCTCACCGGCTATCAGCCGACCGCGGCCACCGAGCGGCTCACCGTCCTCGTGCTCGCCGCGGGCCAGGACCCGGTGCTCGTGGTGCCCACGCTCGAAGCCCCGGACGCCGAACGGGCCGCGGGCGCGGGCGCGCTTTCCCTGCGCGACTGGACCGACGGCAAGGACCCCTACGCCGTGACCGCGCCGCTGCTCGACGCCGACGGCCGCTTCGGGATCAGCGACAACGCCTGGGCGATGCACCTCATCGGCTTCCAGAAGGAGCTGCCGGGCACCTCCTACGCGTCCCTCACCGAAGCACTCCCCATGCTCCGCGCGGTCAAGGACGCCGCGGAACTGGAGCGCATGGCGGCGGCCGGTGCCGCCGCCGACGCGACGTACGAAGAGATCCAGAAGGTGCGCTTCGCGGGCCGCAAGGAGACCGACGTCGCGGCCGATCTCGCCGATCTGCTCAGGCAGTTCGGGCACTCCCAGGTCGACTTCACCGTCGTCGGCTCGGGACCGAACGGCGCCAATCCGCACCACGAGGCGGGCGATCGCGTCATCGAGCACGGCGACATGGTCGTACTCGACTTCGGCGGCCTGATGCACGGCTACGGCTCGGACACCTCGCGCACGGTGCACGTCGGCGAGCCCGATGCCGAGGAGCGGCGGGTGCACGACGTGGTGCGCGAGGCGCAGGCGGCGGGCTGTGCGGCGGTGCGGCCCGGGGCGGCCTGCCAGGACGTCGACCGGGCGGCCCGCGCGGTGATCACCGAGTTCGGCTACGGCGATCGCTTCATCCACCGCACCGGGCACGGCATCGGCGTCACCACCCATGAGCCGCCCTACATGATCGAGGGCGAGGAACTGCCGCTCGTGCCGGGCATGTGCTTCTCCGTGGAGCCCGGCATCTATCTGCCGGGCCGCTTCGGAGTGCGCATCGAGGACATCGTGACGGTCACGGATGACGGGGGTCGGCGGCTCAACGCCACCGCTCGCGAGCTGGCGATCGTCGACTGACCCCGGCCTTCGGGCTCATGGCGTCGCGACGACCGCGCACGACTCGGCGGGCAGTCGCAGCAGCCCGTCCGCGCCCGGCGCCGTGACCGGCTCCCACGCGGCGAGCACCCGCGCGCCCCGGCCGCCCACGGGGACGTCGGCCGCCTCCTTGCCGAGGTTCACGGCGATCCGCAGATCGCCGCGCCGGACCGCGAACCACCGCGCCCCTTCGTCGTACGCGACCCGGACCGCCGCCAGGTCCGGGTCGATGAGGTCGGCGCGGGAGCGCCGCAGGGCGATCAGTTCGCGGTGCCAGGCGAGCACGCGCGCGTGGGGGTCGGTCAGCGGCTCCGCCCAGTCGAGACAGGAGCGGTTCCGGGTGGCCGGGTCCTGCGGGTCGGGGATGTCCGCCTCCGCCCAGCCGTGTTCCGCGAACTCCCGCCGTCTGCCCCGGCGCACGGCGTCCGCGAGTTCGGCGTCGGTGTGGTCGGTGAAGAACTGCCAGGGTGTGGCCGCGCCCCACTCCTCGCCCATGAACAGCATCGGCGTGAACGGCCCGGTGAGGGTCAGCGCGGCCGCGCAGGCGAGCAGACCGGGGGAGAGCGTCGCGGAGAGCCGGTCTCCTTGGGCGCGGTTGCCCACCTGGTCGTGGGTCTGCGCATAGCCGAGGAAGCGGTATCCGGGCGTCCGGGCGCGGTCCACGGGGCGGCCGTGCCGGCGCCCCCGGAACGTCGAGTACGTACCGTCGTGGAAGAAGCCACCGGTCAGCGTCTTGGCGAGCGCGGCGAAGGGTGCCTCGGCGAAGTCCGCGTAGTAGCCGTGCGCTTCACCGGTGAGCGCCGCGTGCAGCGCGTGGTGGTAGTCGTCGTTCCACTGCGCGTCCAGGCCCAGGCCGCCCTCCGCGCGCGGGGTGACGGTCCGCGGGTCGCCCTGATCCGACTCGGCGATCAGCGCGAGCGGTCGGCCGAGCTCTTCGGAGAGTCCGTCCACGGCGGCGGACAACTCCTCCAGGAAGTGGCACGCGCGCGTGTCCCGCAGCGCGTGCACCGCGTCCAGGCGCAGACCGTCCAGACGGTAGTCGCGCAGCCAGGCGAGCGCGCTGCCGATCAGATACGCGCGGACCTCGTCCGAGCCGGGTGCGTCGAGGTTGACGGCGGCGCCCCACGGAGTGTGGTGGGTCTCGGTGAAGTACGGCCCGAACGCGGGCAGGTGGTTGCCCGACGGGCCGAGGTGGTTGTGCACCACGTCGAGCACGACACCGATGCCGTGCGCGTGCGCCGCGTCGACAAATCGTTTCAGTGCCTCGGGGCCGCCGTACGGCTCGTGCACGGCCCACGGCGACACGCCCTCGTATCCCCAGCCGTGCCGCCCGGGGAACGGGCAGAGCGGCATCAACTCCACGTGGGATACGCCCAGTTCCGCGAGATGGCCGAGCCGCCCGGCGGCCGAGTCGAGCGTGCCGTCCGGTGTGTACGTCCCCACGTGCAGCTCGTACAGGACGGCGTCCCGCACCGCGCGGCCCGTCCACGGCGCGCGCCACGCGTACCGCTCGTGGTCGACGACCGCGCTGAGCCCGTCGGGTCCTTCCGGCTGGCGCCGCGAGCGGGGATCGGGCAGGACGGGACCCCCGTCGAGCGAGAAGCCGTACCGCGCCCCGTCCTGCGCCGCGACCTCCGCCGTCCACCATCCGGGGCGGCCGTCGGCGCGCTCCAGCGCGTGCGTGGCGTCGTCGCACTGCAACGTGACCCGCTCGGCCTCCGGTGCCCACACCTCGAACTCCACTGACACTTCCCCCTCGTTCGTCGTCCTGCCCGTCATACTGTCCCGTCCGTCAGTACGCCCGACCATCGTGCTTCAGAAGTGATCGTCCCGCGGTCGTTCCGCGTTTTCTGGACACCCCGGCCGACCTGCCCGACAATCACCAGGGTGACGTCGTCCTTTGAGATCCACACGTACCCCGCGCGGCTGACCGATGCCGAGCGCGACAGGGCGCTTGACGTGCTCAGAGAAGGCGCTGCCCTCGGCAAGCTGTCGCACGAGACGTTCGTGCGGCGCATGGAGCTCGCGCTGGCCGCCCGGCAGCCCGACGAACTCGCGGCGCTCACCGCCGATCTGCGCTCCGAGGGCCGCTTCTCGCGCCTCGTGTTCGGCACCGTCGGCGCCGTATCCGGATTCACCGTCCGGCTGCGCAGGGCCTGGCAGGCCGAGCGGCTGCCGAAGCTGCTGCTTCCGGTGCCGGGCAATCCGCATCCGCTGCGGATCGGCCGTGACCCGGCGAACGGCCTGCGGCTGAGCCATGACACGGTGTCACGGGTGCACGCCGAGCTGAGCCGGCAGGGCGGCATGTGGGTCCTTCGCGACCTCGGCTCGACCAACGGCACGTCCGTGAACGGCCGCAGGGTGATCGGCGCCGCCGTGGTGCAGGACGGCGATCAGGTGAGCTTCGGGACGATGTCGTTCCGGCTCGCTGTTTCCTGAAGCGGAGGGCTGGTCGGGTCAGTCGCCCCGCACGCGCGCGTGCCGTGCCGCCGCGACCGTCGTCCGTGACTGGTGCTCGACCTGGTGCTCGACCGGTACCCAACGGGCCTTGAACCGCTCGGCGAACGCGTCGCTCCAGTGCACGACCAGCCGTTCGAGCCGGGGAGCGGCCTGGTCGCCCGCCGCGTCCAGGACCCGCAGCGCCATCGCGGCCGCCCGCAGCGGCAGCCGGCGCCCGAAGGCGTCGACGCTGCCGATGTACGCCATGGAGGTCCCCGCGGGCGGCAGCGTGTCCCAGTCGTCGGCGAGGCCGGGCACCAGGTCGAGCGCCCAGCGCGCCGCGCGCATCAGCGGACCCTGCGCCCGGGGCAGCCGCGGCAGCGCGTCGCCGAGAATCTCCTCGACGAGACGGGCGTCGTGGCGCAGCCGCTGTGCCATGCCGCGCAGCGCGAGCACGGGCGCGGGATGGACGGCGATGTCGTCCACGAGGTCGCTCGCCCACATCGGGACCTCGACGATCGCGGTCAGGCCGCCGTAGCGGTGCGCGTGATGCCAGGTGGTGTGCCGGGCGTCCTCGGGCAGGCTCGGATAGGCGGCCGCCGAGCCGGGGCCCGGCAGCACATGGACGCCCGGTCCCGACACCGGCCAGCCCGCGGCGTCCGACGCCCCCGTCTCGACCGGGATGTGCAGCTCGGCCGCCGACTTGGCGAAGGGCTCGGCGAGCCCAGGGATGTCCCTGGTCAGCTGCACCCAGCTGCCGCCCAGGTCGGTGCCGTGCAGGGACACCTGCAAGTAGGGCCGCAGTTCGTCGATGACGCCGGTCAGGGCGCGGGTCTCCGGCGGCAGCCGGTCGGGCGGAAGCACGGAGGGCGACCACTCCGGCTGCTCCGGTCCTGCGGGCCGGAAGAAGTGCCGGTGGTAGTCGAGGAGGGTGCGCGGGGCGGGCGTGCGGTGCAGGGCCGCGCCGTCCGGATCGGCGCACAGGAGGAAGTGCCAGGAGGTGTCGGCGCGCAGGCCCTGGTCCCGCAGCGTCCACTCCGCGAGGTGCAGCAGCGTCGAACCGCCCGCCGGTTCGTTGGAGTGCGCGCCCGCGACGACCAGGACGGCGTGCGGGGAGCGTCCGACGGACAGCAGGTACAGGGGCCGGCCCGCGCGCGATGCGCCGACCTGACGCAGTGTGCTCAACTCGGGGCGGTGTGCCGCCAACTCCCTTGCGGACAGCACCAGTTCGGCCACATTGGGATAGCGCTGCTCCGCCAGTTGACTCACCCCCGTCTTGTCCGCTGACGCATTGGGCAGTACGCCACGGGGTCGGGCGGGTGTCAAGCGTCCGGCGCAGCGGTGTCACCGCGCCACGCCTGGCCTGCGTGCTCGCCTCACCCGAACGGTCGTACGGGAACTGCGTGCGGTGGCCCGTGGTGGTCCCCTGATACCCCAGGAAGTCCCCTGAAACCCCAACGCACGGCACCCGCCGCGCTGAGCCAGAGGCGGTAGCCGGCGGTGCGTAGCCTTCCAGGCGTGAGCGGGATACCCCCGGCGGTGCAGTCCCCGTCCGGCTTTGGCAGCTCGGCCCCTCTTGGGCACCGTCTGTCACCGGCTTCGCCGAGTTCGTCCTCAAACGCCGGACGGGCTGGAATGCCTCCGCCGGGTTCGTCGTCGGACGCCGGACGGGCTGGATTGCCTCCGCCGGGTTCGTCGTCGAGCGACGGACGGGCTGTAGTTGCCACGCCCAGTCTGCTGTCTCCCGGCGTCGAGCTTGATCCGTATCCGTTCTATCGCGTCCTCCGGGAGGACTTCCCGCTCGTTCGGGACGAGCTTTTCGGGGCCTGGCTCGTCAGTCGGTACGTGGATGTGCGGGGCGTGCTCGGGGATGTGCGGTTCGGTGCGCCGCCCCCGGAGAGGGGCCCCGGGAACGCCGTGGGGCGGCGGGCCGTCGCGGCGGTCGACGCCGCGGTCGAGCGGACCGCCTATGTTCTTGCGCGGCGCATCGCGGGGCGCAGGGAGGTCGACCTTGTCGCCGAGTTCTGCGGGTGGCTGCCCGCCGCGGCCGCTGTCGCCGCGCTGGGGCTGCCCTACGAAGACGCCGCGCGCGTCCAGGAGTGGTGCCGTGCGGGCCTCACGGGGGTCGGCGACGCGGAGGGGCACCCGGAGCTCGCGGGCCTGCTGCGCCCGCTCATCGCGCGGCGTCGTGCCCACCCCGGGGCGGACCTGCTGTCCGTGCTGTGCGGCGCCCGGGTGGACGGGCGGCCGCTGTCCGACGAGACCGTCACGCGCCTCGCCGGAACCCTCATCGGTGGCGGCGGCGAGGCCACCGCCCTCGCGCTCGCCTCGTTCCTCGCCAACCTCCTCGACCACCCCGCACAGTTCGCCCTCGTCGGCGCCCGGCCCGAACTGATACCGGGCGCCTGGACGGAGTCCCTGCGCCGCGATCCGCCCACGCCCGTGGTGCTGCGACGGGCGACCGCGCCGATCGCCGTCGGCGGCACCACGCTCCCCGAGGGCGCCGTCGTGGCCTGCCTCGTCGGCGCCGCGGGCCGCGACCCGTACCGCTTCGCCGACCCCGACCGCTACGACATCTTCCGCGCGGACCGGAGAGCCTCGCGCTCGGCGGGGTCCCGTACCCCTGCCTCGGCACCACCCTGGCCGCCCTCACCGCCCGACGGGGCCTGCAGGCCCTGCTCGACGTCATGCCGGGCCTGCGCTGGGCGCCGGGCTTCAGGCCGGTTCCCCAGGGACTGACGACCCGGGCTCCCCGGAAGCTTCTCGTACGTCCGGACCGACCCGCTTGACCCGCTCCAGGAGCACCACCGGCAGCTCCCCGAAAAGCTCCGCCACGCGCGCGTGCCCGGTGAACTCCCGCCCCGGAGTGAGCAGATCCGTCCACCGACCCTCCGGAAGCACCAGCTCCGTCGAGCGCCAGCCGCCCGCGTCCGTGAGGCGCAGGGAGAGGCGCGTCACCGCCGTCACCACCTCTCCGGAGCGGGCGAAGGCGACACAGTGCGTCGCGCCGGGGCCGCGCACCGACAGCGGCTCGTACGTCGCCGCGCCGCCGAACAGTTCAGGGCGCCGGCCGCGCAGCCGCAGCGCGGCCGCCGTCACGGCCAGCTTCTCCTCCGAGAGGTCCCAGTGGTCACGGTGCTCCTCCAGGTGCTCAAGGACGTGCGGCTGGAACCGCACGGGCCGCCGGTTGTCCGGGTCCACCAGGGTGCGGCACTCGCCCTCCGTGCCCTGGTACAGGTCGGGCACCCCCGGCATCGTCAGCTGGAGCAGCGTCGCCCCGAGGACGTTCGCCCGCACATGCGGCCGCAGCCCGGCCGCGAACTCCGCCACCGTGTAGAGCGGCGGCCCGCAAGGACCCGCCTCCGCGAACGCGGTCACGGCCTTCTCGTACGCCTCGTTCGGCTCGGTCCAGCTCGTGTGCAGGCCCGCCTCGCGCACATGCTTGAGCAGCGCCTGCTGCAGCCGCTCGTCGTAGGGGAAGCCGAACCCGACGGCCGTCTGCCAGGCGGCCCACGCCAGTTGGGGATCGGGCGCGCAGGTGCCGCCCACGCGCGAGGTCTGCTCGGTGACCTCGGCCAGGAGGTCGGCCCACCGTTGCGGGCACTGCGTGAGCACGGCGATGCCCGCCCGCACATCGGCGCTGCGCTTGGTGTCGTGCGTGCTGAGCACCGTCCCCGTGTACGGCCAGTCGCGCTGCACGCGCGCGCAGTACGCGTGAAAGGCCTCCGGGGCAACCGCGGGACGCTCGGGAGAGCCGCCCACCTCCGCGGACGACAGGAGCGGTGCGTGCCGGTAGAACGCGGTGTCCTCGACCGCCTTGGCCCGCAGTGCCGACGACGTCTGCGCGAACCGCGCCCGGAAGGCGTCGACTCCCGGACCCGACCCGATCTTGCCGAGCGCCAGGTCCCGTACGACATCGACGGCTTCGGCCTCCTCGCGCACGGTGAACGCGGCCTTGGCGTCGTCGGCGGCCGCCACCGTCAGGACGGAGGCCGGTTCGGCGCCCCCGGAGACGTACGGCCGGTAGACCGGAAGCCGCACGAGCAGCTCCTGGAGCGCGGAGCGCAGCGCCCACGGCGCGTGGTCGCGCAGTGCGGGGTGCGGGGCGCACAGCGCGGCCGCATCGCGGGTGAGACGGTCGGTCTCGGCGGCCAGCTCATGGGTGATGACCTTGTACGCGGCCCGCCGCACCGTGGCCCCCCAGTCGCCGCCCCGGTCGGCGGGCGGCGCCGTGAACCGCCGGTACTGGCCGAGGAGTTCACCGGCGCCCGCGGGGTCCGTGAACAGGCCGTCCAGGTGGCGCAGCGCGTCGTACCCGGTGGTGCCCGCGACGGGCCACGCGGCGGGCAGGCGTTCCCCGTCGGCGAGGATCTTCTCGACGACCGTCCAGCGCCCGCCGGTGGCCTCGTGCAGCCTCTGGAGGTACGCCCCCGGGTCCGCGAGGCCGTCGGGGTGGTCGATCCGCAGCCCCTCCACGACCCCCTCCCGCAGCAGTCCGAGCACCTTCCCGTGGGTCGCGTCGAACACCTCCGGGTCCTCGACCCGCACCCCGATGAGGTCCGAAATGGTGAAGAAGCGGCGGTAGTTGAGCTCCGTACGAGCCAGGCGCCACCATCCGAGCCGGTACCACTGCGCGTCCAGCAGCTTCGGCAACGGCAGCTCCTCGGTGCCTTCCCGGAGCGGAAACGCGTGCTCCTGGTAGCGCAGGACGTCCCCGTCGACCCGCAGCCGCTCCAGCTCGTCCCCGATGCCCCGCGCGAGGACCGGCAGGAGCACCCGGCCCTCGCCCGCCTCCCAGTCGATGTCGAACCACCGTGCCCAGGGCGACGAAGGGCCTTCCCGGAGGGTCTCCCAGAGGGCGTGGTTGTGCCGCGGCACGGCCGCCATGTGGTTGGGCACGATGTCCACGACCAGACCGATGCCGTGCGCCCGCGCGGTGCGCGAGAGCGCCCGCAGCCCCTCCTCGCCGCCCAGCTCGCCGCGCACGCGCGCGTGGTCCACGACGTCGTAGCCGTGCGCGGACCCCGGCACGGCTTCGAGCACCGGCGACAGATGCAGATGCGAGACACCGAGCGCGGCCAGATACGGCACGGCCGCCTCGGCGGCCGCGAACGGAAACTCCGGCTGCAGCTGCAGCCGGTAGGTGGCGGTCGGCGGAGGCGGAACCACGGGCACTGAGCGCTCTGGCGTCATGCGAACGTACGTACCCGCCTGGCGGGCTTTCGTGCCATCGACTCATGCGTTCGGCCGCCAGGTCGTCGCTAGCTTCGGACGATGGCTACGAAGGCACAGGTCGCACGGGACGCACAGAGTGAACGGGACACGCCGGGCGCACGAGGGCTCCTGGACACCTACCGGGAAGTGATCGGGCACACCGGAGCGGCCCTTCCGGTGATCTCGTTCCTCGGCAGGCTCCCCGTGGCCATGATCCAGTTCGGCAGCGTCCTGCTGGTGACGGAGACCAGCGGATCGCTCGCCACCGGAGGCGTCGTGGCGTGTGCGCTCGCTCTCGGCCAGGTGACCATGGGCCCGTTCGTCGGCCGCCTCGCGGACCGGCGCGGCCAGCGTGCCGTCGTGCTCGCCTTCTCGCTGCTCAACGCCGTGGCGATCGCCGCGTACACGCTGGGCGCCCTCCTGGAGCTGTCCACGCCCGCCCTCGTCGTCCTCGCGGTCCTTGCCGGTGCGAGCATCCCGGGGATCGGCCCGCTGGCCCGTGCGCGCGCCGTTCCGCTGGTCCGCCGCGCGGGCGGTGACGACCGTCTGGTCAACACCGTGCTGTCCCTGGAGAGCACCATGGACGAGCTGTCCTTCGTGCTCGGCCCCGCCCTGGTGGGCCTCGCCGCCGTCGCCGCCCACCCGGCGTACGCCTTCGCGGCGGCCGCGCTCCTGGTCGCCGTCTGCGGCACGGGCTTCGCGCTGCACCCCACAGGGCGGACGGTGCCCGCCGCCGGGCAGAAGGCGGCGCGCGGGCGTGAGGGCCGCCGACGCCTCCCGCGCGAGGTCTACGTCGTACGCGTCGGGCTCGTCTTCCTGGGCGTCCTGCTCGGCGCCTGTGGAGCGGGCATCACGGCCCTCACCGAGGAGTTGGGGCAGCCGGGCCAGGCGGGGCTCGTCTACGCCGCCATGGGGGTCATGAGCGCCGTCGTGGGGCTCTCCATGGCCGCGCTGCCCGAGCGGTTCGGCCTGTACGCGCGCTGGCGCCTCGCCACGGCCGCCGCGGCGCTCCTCTCGCTGCCGCTGGTGTGGACGCAGAGCATGACGGGCCTGTACCTCGTGGTGACCGTGTTCGGCGCCGTCTACGCCCCGAACCTCATCACCGGCTTCGGCCTGACCGAGCGCGCCTGCCCGCCGGGACGGCTCGCCGAGGGGATGACGTTCGCCGCGAGCGCCTTCGTCGGCGGCCAGGCGGTCACGCTCGCCGTGGCGGGACGCCTGGCCGAGTCGCACGGCCCAGGCGCGGCGTTCGCCCTCGGCAGCGCGGCCGCCGCCGTCGCCTTCCTGGTCGCGCTGATCGCCCGCCCGGGGACCCGCGCCGGCGGCACCGCCGAGGTCACGCCGGGCGCTGCAGGACCGTGAGGCTCCGGTCGGCGAGGGTGAGACGCTCGCCGGCCCCCGCCTTCGGGCCGGTGTCCGGAGGCACGCCGTCCGAGCGCGCGGTGTCGACCACGACCTGCCACTGGCGGCCGTGATTGACCGGCACCACGAACTCCAGGGGCTGATCCGACGCGTTGAACATCAGCAGGAACGAGTCGTCGGCGATCCGCTCGCCGCGCGTGCCCGGCTCAGAGATCGCGTTGCCGTTCAGGAACACCGTCAGCGCCCGCGCCTGCGACGCGTCCCAGTCCCGCTGCGTCATCTCCTCGCCCTCCGGGGTGAACCAGGCGATGTCGGAGAGCTCGTCGTGCGTGCCTTCGACCGGACGGCCGTGGAAGAACCGCCTGCGCCGGAAGACGGGGTGGTCGCGGCGCAGCCACGCCATCGCGCGCGTGAACGCCAGCTGTGTGCAGCCGTCCTGCGGCCAGCGCACCCAGGCGACTTCGTTGTCCTGGCAGTACGCGTTGTTGTTGCCGCCCTGGGTCCGCGCGAACTCGTCGCCGTGACTGAGCATGGGCACGCCCTGGGAGAGCATCAGCGTCGCGATGAAGTTGCGCATCTGCCGCTCGCGCAGCTCGAGGACGTCCGGATCCTCCGTCTCGCCCTCGGCGCCGCAGTTCCACGACCGGTTGTGGCTCTCGCCGTCCCGGTTGCCCTCCCCATTGGCGTCGTTGTGCTTGTCGTTGTACGCGACCAGGTCGTGCAGCGTGAAGCCGTCGTGGCAGGTGGCGAAGTTGATCGACGCCAGCGGGCGCCGCCCGTCGTCCTGGTAGAGGTCCGAGGAGCCGGTGAGACGCGACGCGAACTCCGCGAGCGTGCGCGGTTCGCCGCGCCACATGTCGCGCACCGTGTCGCGGTACTTGCCGTTCCACTCCGTCCACATCGGCGGAAAATTGCCCACCTGATAGCCGCCCTCGCCGACGTCCCACGGCTCGGCGATCAGCTTCACCTGGCTCACCACCGGGTCCTGCTGCACCAGATCGAAGAACGACGAAAGCCGGTCCACCTCGTGGAACTGCCGCGCGAGCGTCGCCGCGAGATCGAAGCGGAAGCCGTCCACATGCATCTCCGTGACCCAGTACCGCAGCGAATCCATGATCAGCTGGAGCACGTGCGGGGAGCGCATCAGGAGCGAATTGCCCGTCCCCGTGGTGTCCGTGTAGTGGCGCTGGTCGTCCGAGAGCCGGTAGTACGAGGCGTTGTCCAGGCCCCTGAAGGAGAGTGTCGGCCCCAGGTGGTTGCCCTCCGCCGTGTGGTTGTAGACGACGTCCAGGATCACCTCGATGTCCGCCTCGTGCAGCGCCTTCACGGCCTGCTTGAACTCCAGTACCTGCTCGCCCCGGTCGCCCCAGGAGGCGTACGTGTTGTGGGGCGCGAAGAAACCGATGGTGTTGTAGCCCCAGTAGTTGTTCAGGCCCATGTCGACCAGGCGGTGGTCGTTCACGAACTGATGGACCGGCATCAACTCGATCGCCGTGACGCCCAGTTGGGTGAGGTGGTCGATGACCGCCGGATGCGCGAGCGCCGCGTACGTGCCGCGCAGGTCGTCGGGCAGCTCCGGGTGGAGCATGGTCAGGCCCTTCACATGGGCCTCGTAGATCACCGTTTCGTTGTACGGGGTGCGCGGCGGCCGGTCGTCGCCCCAGTCGAAGTACGGATTGACCACCACGGAGGTCATCATGTGCGGCGCCGAGTCCATGTCGTTGCGGCTGTCCGGGGCCCCGAAGCGGTAGCCGTACACCTCCTCGCCCCAGTCGACACGTCCGCTGACCGCCCGTGCGTACGGATCGAGCAGCAGCTTCGCGGAGTTGCAGCGGTGCCCGCGCGCGGGCGCGTACGGGCCGTGAATCCTAAAGCCGTAGCGCTGCCCCGGCATCACGCCCGGAACGTACGCGTGGAGCACGAACGCGTCGGACTCGCGCAGCTCGACGGCGGTCTCCGAGCCGTCGTCGTGCAACAAGCAGAGCTCTACGCGGTCGGCGGCCTCGGAGAAGACCGCGAAATTGGTCCCGGCGCCGTCGTACGTGGCACCCAGTGGATACGCCTGCCCTGGCCACACCTGCATGCATATGACTCTTCCACTACGGCCCCCTCGGCCCGGGGTCACTTTGGCCAGAGTCTCCCCGAAAGTGGGGCAACCACCCAGGAGTTGAGGCCGTCTAACGGGCCGACCACATACTCGTATGCCCATTCGTGGGGACACCAGGGGAAGTAGGGGGAGGATGTGCGCGAAATAGTCAGACGCCATCTGGGGAAGATGATGGCGGGTGCCGCGGTCGCCGTGGCGGCCACCGCCGTCATGGTGGGAGTAACACTGCCGGGAACGGCCGGGGCGGGGGAGTCCCGGGATCAGGACCGCAGTGCGGCCGCAGGTGCGGCACAGCAGAACGCCGTGCCCAAGGACGGCGTCGTCGAGGCCGCTCCCGAAGAGGGCGAAAAAGGCATCGGCAGCGATCCGTTGACCGACGACGAGATGAAACGGGCCGAGAAGATCGCCATGGGCGGCGGCGATCTGCGGAGGTCGGCCAGGGACGTGGAGGGCGACCGCGGCCCGCAGCTCCTGAGCAACAACCTGAGCGAGGCGGACCCGACCGAGGCCGCCGACGCCGAGCGGCCGCGCCGCGCGGAGATCGTCTACTACGACTACAAGGACGACGCTCTCGTCACCAGGACGGTCAACCTCGACACCGGCAAGGTGGAGGACACCGACACCTCGCACGGCGTCCAGCCGCCCGCGGCCAGGGACGAACTGAACGAGGCCGCCCAGCTGTTGATCGCCGACCCGCTCGGCAAGGACCTCAAGAGCGACTACAAGAAAGCCATGGGCAAGGAGCTCACCTCGCCCGACCAACTGCGGCTCAGCGCCTTCGTCTTCCACAAGGAGACCGTCGAGCAACTGCCCGCCGGGCTCGCCAAGTGCGGCGAACACCGCTGCCTCAGCATCGTCAGCAAGGTCGTCAACGGCCCCTGGATCGACACCCGTGACCTGATCGTCGACCTGAGCGCCCGCACCGTCACCCGCCTTCGCTGAGCGGCCCGCAGCGACCCGCTGCGGCCCCATCTCACTTCCCGCACGAGGGAGTTCAATTCGTATGCACGTGAACAGACTCACGCGCGCCCGCAAGCGCGCCGCCATCGGGCTTGCGGTCACCGCGCTCCTGGGCACCGTCATGGCCGCGGCAGGACCGGCCGGTGCCGCCCCGAAGTCCGCCAAGGACGCCCCCGCGGCCCCCGCGCCGGCCTGCAGCGCCGACTACCGCATCGAGCAGACCGTCGACGGCGGCACCACCTGGCGGATGTGCTGGCACTACAACACCAACGCCGGTCTCGTCCTCGACAACATCTCGTACCAGCCGAAGAACGAGCCCAAGCCGATCCCCGTCCTCACCAGCGCCCGGCTCGCGCAGGTCCATGTCCCCTACGACGACGGCGAGGACGAGTACCAGGACATCACCGGCGCCTCCTTCGGCACGGACCTGCTGCCCCTCAAGCCCGCCGAGTGTCCCGGCGGCACCATCAAGACCGTCAAGGTGGCGGGATCGCCCATACCCGGCGGCAAGGTGAAGGGCCTGTGCACCACCACGCGCGCGCGGGGCCACGCGTACCGCATGACGCCGGACATCTATCAGAACCCGAACAAGGTCTACCAGGCGCAGGGCAAGGACCTGCTGATCTACACGGTCAACCAGGCGTCCTGGTACGAGTACATCACCGAGTGGCGCTTCTCCTCGGACGGCACCATCACCTCCAACGTCGGCGCCACCGGCAGCCTCTCGCCCGGCGACTTCGACGGCACGGACGGCAAGGGCTGGCCCATCGGCAAGGGCGCACGCGACTACGCCGAGAGCCACAGCCACAACGTCTCCTGGCGGCTCAACTTCGGCCTGGACGGCTCCCCGAAGTCGAAGGTCGAGCAGTACGACTCCAAGGTGACGCCGCCCACCGGGAACGGGAAGCCGAAGACGAAGACGACGCGTACGCCCATCACCAAGGAACTCATCGGTGACATCAAGGGCATGCGCTGGTGGCGCGTGGTGAGCACGGCGGGCAAGAACGAGGACGGACATCCCCGTTCGTACGAGATCGTGCCCGGCCACAGCGTCAAGCACCCCGGCCGCAACTACAGCAACCACGACGTGTACTTCACCGAGTACAAGAAGTGCGAGAAGTACACCAGCGACAATCTGTCCGAGAACTGCGGTCCCAAGAGCGTCGACAAGTGGGTGAACGGCGAGACCCTGAAGCACCCCGTCACCTGGGTCAACGTCGGCTTCCACCACATCGCACGGGACGAGGACCAGCAGCCCATGCCGGTCCACTGGCAGGGCTTCTCGCTGGCCCCGCGCGACGTGACCGCTATGAATCCGCTCACTCCCGCTGACCTCGCCGACCAGAACGGCAATACAGAAGGCGGTAGTTGAGAAAGCACCCTCCCCATCCTGCTGCACCGGCCGCCGCTCCCGGAGTACCCTTCCTTGATCGTTGAACGGGGGAGTGCTCGGGGGAGCGGAAGGGGTGCGCTGGGTGAGCTCGGGAGGGCGGGAACTGCCCCCTGGTGACGAGGGTCACGAGGGGGGTTCCGCGGACGGCCCGCCCGGAGCGGTGTCCTTGGCGCGGCCGATGGAGATGGGATCTCAGATCGGACCCGAACTGGACTGGGGCGCCGACGCCTGGCGCGAGGTGCGTACGCGCGCCCAGCGCGCCGGGCGGGCCTACATCTGGCTGAACCTCGTGGAGCAGCGGCTGCGTGCCGTCGTGGCCGCTGTGCTCCGTCCCATCTACGAACCCGTCCACGCCGACGACTGGGTGGTCGCGGCCGCGGGGCCCGCGGGACAGGAGTGGGTGCAGCGCGCCGTCGCCGTACGCGAAGTGAGCCGCCGCAAGGGCTACTTGCTCGACCCGGCCGACGACAACGTGCTCAGTTTCCTCACGCTGCCCCAGCTGCGCGAGCTGATGGTGCAGCACTGGCCGTGCTTCGAGCCCTACTTCGACGACCGCCGCGACGTCGAACTGGCCCTGGACGAACTGGAAGTCACCCGGAACGTCGTATCGCGCAACCGCGCCCTGTCCGAGGCGGTGCTCGCCCAGGCGGAGCGTGCGTCGTCCAGGCTTCTGGACATACTCGGCGCGGGCACCGACGCGCCGTCCGCGCGCCGGCTGCCCGTGGACGCCGTGGAGTCCCTGGTCGGCGACCGGTACGCCGATGTGGTGGGCGTGTACTCGGACCGGGTGCGGCTCCTCACCCAGTTCCCGGCCGAGGACATCTTTGGCGGGGCGAGGCGCCTCGACGCGATCGGGATAGGCCTGAACCTCCTGGTGCAGAACTTCTCGGGCCGCCGTCTGGTGCGGCTCGCGGAGTCCGGCTGCCGGGTGCGGCTGCTCTTCCTCAACCCGGCGAGCAGCGCGGTCCGGCGCAGGGAGCGCGAGCTCGGCCTGAAGAAGGGCGAGCTGAGCCGCTCCGTCGAGATGAACATCCTGCACATGCGCCGGGTGCGGGCCCGGCTTCGCGACCCGGGGGCCTTCGAGATCCAGGTCTTCGACGAGACGCCGCGCTTCACCGCCTATCTGGTCGACGGGGACGGCGCGGACGGTGTCGCGGTCGTCCAGTCGTATCTGCGCAGGACGCGGGGGATGGAGGCGCCGGTGCTCGTGCTGCGCGGCGGGCGCCGGGTGGTGAAAGCGGGCGATCCGGGCGAAAGCGGACTCTTCGAGACGTACCGGGAGGAGTTCGAACTGGCGTGGGCGGACTCGCGGCCGGTCTCCTGATCCGCCGAGCAGCCACGGTGCGCCGCCAAGCGGAACGCGCCCCTCTGATTGTCAGTGGCGCGTGGGATCGTGGTGGTCATTGGGGGAACGCACCACAGAGAAGGGGGCGGCCATGGGCTGGCACCGGGAGCTGCTGATCGGTTTCGACCTGGAGACGACAGGGACGGATCCGAGCGAGGCACGCATCGTCACGGGGGCGGTGATCGAGGTCAGGGCCGGCGAGGTGCTCGGACGCAGGGAGTGGCTCGCGGATCCGGGGGTGGAGATCCCCGAGGACGCGGTGGCGGTCCACGGCATCTCGAACGAACGGGCGGCGACGGACGGCAGACCGGCCGCGGAGGTCGCCGACGCGATCGCGGGCGTCCTCACTTCGTACTGGCAGACGGGCGTGCCGGTGGTCGCCTACAACGCGACGTTCGATCTGAGCCTGCTCTCCGCGGAGCTGCGGCGGCACGGTCTGCCCTCGCTGCGTGAGCGGCTTGGCGGATCGGAGCCCGCACCGGTCATCGACCCGTACACGATCGACCGCTCGGTCGAGCGCTACCGCAAGGGCAAGCGCAACCTCGAAGCGGTCTGTACGGAGTACGGCGTGCTCCTGGAGTCGGCGCACGACGCCACATCGGACGCCCTGGCCGCGGCGCGGCTCGCCATCGCGATAGCCGGCCGCCACCCCAAGCTGGCGGCTTTCGGCCCGGCGGAGCTGCACCGCCGCCAGATCGAGTGGTACGCGGAGTGGGCGGCGGACTTCCAGAACTTCCTGCGCCGCAAGGGCAATGCGGACGCGGTGGTGGACGGCACCTGGCCGCTGCGCGAGGAGTTCAGCACGTCCGGCGTGTGAGAGCGGCGTCCGGGGGCGAGCGGAAGCTCAGAAGGGATACCACCGCACGGCTGAGTCCCCGTCACGCAGCGAGGCGACGCGGCGCCGGAACTCGGCCAGGGCCTTCGGATTGGCCGGCGCGTGCTGGGCGACCCACGCACAGCTCGCCGTCTCCCGGGCTCCCCGGAGCACCGCGCACCCTTCCCACTCCCGTACGTCCCACCCGTACTCGGCGACGAACCCGTCGTACGCATCGGCGGGCAGTCCGTACCGGTCGCGGGAGAGCGCCATCACCACCAGGTCGTGCTCCCGCAGATCGGAGGAGAAGGTCTCCAGGTCCGCGAGGACCGGCCCTTCGGGGCCCACGAGGACGTTGCGGGGCAGCGCGTCCCCGTGGATGGGTCCTGGCGGCAGCTGCGGGGTGAGCGCGGCTGCGGCCGCGGCGAAGCCGTCCCGCCGCTCCCGCAGATAGTCCGCGTCCTCGCGGTCGATCGCTGGACCGGCGAGCCGCAGCCATCGCTCGACACCGCCGAGCAGCTCGCGGCGCGGCAGTTCGAAGGAGGGGGAGGGCAGTGCGTGCACAAGGCGCAGCAGTGCGGCGAGGTCGCGCGGCTCGGCGGGCCGGGCGGCCGGCGGAAGCCGGTGCCAGAGCGTCACCGGATGACCGTCCACCAGGCGGGGTTGGCCCTCCGCCGCCCGGACCGCCGGCACACCGGACTCCTCGAGCCACTGGGCGACGCGCAGTTCACGCCGCGCGCGGTCGAGCAGCTCGGGGGCGGCGCGGCCGACCTTGACGACCAGCTCGCCGCTGCCGAACACCGCGTTCTCGCCGAGGGCGAGCAGCTCGGCGTCCCGTTCCAGACCCGCCGCGCCCAGTACGTCCCGTGCCCGTGCCTCGTCCATCCACTGCCTCCCGCACCACGTGCCTCGTTCGCCGACAGTCTCGCATTCGCACTGGCCAAGTGGCGTGCGAGGGCGGCCCGTGAGCCCTGCGCACCTGCTTGACGTATCAAGATCCCCTCAGCACGATGACGGGGGCCGCCTGGGCGGCCATACCTCGATGAGCCGCCCAAAGGAGCCGATTCCGTGACATTGGCGACCGCAACGAAGCGGTCAGCGAAGAAGCGCGCACCCGGCCCCGGACGGACGGACCACGGCGCCTGGTTCCTGGTGCTGCCCGCGCTGATCCCGATCCTGATCCTGAGCGTGGGCCCGCTGCTCTACGGCATCGCGCTCGCCTTCACCGACTCCCAGTCGGGCCGCACCGAACCCACCCAGTGGGTCGGCGTCCTCAACTTCCAGGACCTGCTGCACGACACGCTGTTCTGGGACTCGTTCCGGATCGGCCTGCTGTGGGCGTTCGGCGTCACCGTGCCGCAGTTCTTCCTCGCGCTCGGCCTTGCGCTCCTGCTCAACCAGCCGCTGCGGATGCGCTGGCTCGCGCGAGCCCTCGCGATCATCCCGTGGGCGATGCCCGAGGTGGTCGTCGGCATCATGTGGCGGCTCGTCTACCACCCGGACGCGGGCGTGCTCAACGAAACGCTCTCCAACTTCGGCCTGGGGGAAGGGAAGGACTGGCTGACGGGGACGGCCACCGCGCTCTTCGCCGTCATCGTCGTCGGGGTCTGGGCAGGCATGCCGCAGACCACCGTCGCGCTGCTCGCCGGACTGCAGAACACCCCGCGCGAACTGCACGAGGCCGCCGCGATGGACGGCGCCGGAGCCTGGCGGCGCTTCCGCACCGTCACCTGGCCGGCGATCAAGCCGATCGCCCTCGCCATCACGGCGCTCAACTTCATCTGGAACTTCAACTCCTTCGCCCTGGTCTATGTCCTTACCCAGGGCGGCCCCGGCGGCCGCACCCGCCTGCCCATGCTCTTCGCCTACGAAGAAGCCTTCCGCTACGGCCAGTTCGGCTATGCCGCGGCCATGGGCTGTGTGATGGTCGCCGTGATCTCCGTGATCCTCGCCTTCTACCTCGTGGGCCGTCTGAAGGGAGGCGACGAGGCATGATGCGTACGAAGAAGACGACGCGCGCCGCGCAGTACGCGGCGCTTGCCGCCTATCTGGTCTTCCTCGCCTTCCCGTTCCTCTGGCTGATCTCCACGGCCTTCAAGCCCGCGCGGGAACTGGGCAGTCTGCACCCCACCTGGATCCCCAAGGACCCGACCCTGGAGAACTTCCGGCAGGCCTTCGACGAGCAGCCGCTCCTCCAGGCCGCGGGCAACTCCCTGATCGCGGCGCTCAGCGCGTCCCTGATCGCGGTCGTCATCGCGACCCCCATGGCGTACGTCATGGCGCGGCACCGCAATCGCGTCTCCAAGGCGGCGACGGGCTGGGTGGTGATCAGCCAGGCGTTCCCGTTCGTCCTGATCATCATTCCGCTCTTCCTGATCCTGAAGAACCTGCACCTGATCAACTCGCTGCTCGGCCTGATCATGGTGTACGTGGTGTGGTCGCTGCCCTTCGCGCTGTGGATGCTCGTCGGGTATGTCCGCGCCGTACCCGCCGAGTTGGAGGAGGCGGCCGCCGTGGACGGCGCGAGCAAGGTGCGTACGTTCGTCTCGGTCGTCGCGCCGCTGCTCGCGCCCGGCATCGTGGCCACGGCGATGTTCGCCTTCATCACCGCATGGAACGAGTTCTTCTTCGCACTCGTCCTGCTCAAGACCCCGGAGAAGCAGACCTTGCCGGTCATCCTCAACCGCTTCATCGGCACGGAGGGCGTCGCCGACCTCGGCCCGCTCGCCGCGGCGGCGTTCCTCGCGACCATCCCCTCCCTCGTCATCTTCGCGATCATCCAGAAGCGGATCACGGGCGGCATGCTGGCAGGGGCGGTGAAGGCCTGATGCGCACGGCAGCACGCCTCGGCCCACGCCTGGTGACCGCGGCCGCCACCGCCCTCGCGCTGCTGCTCACCGGCTGCAGCGGTGATTCCGGGGACGACGACGGGAAGATCACCCTTCAGTTCCAGTCCCTGGCCTGGCAGAAGGAGTCCGTCGACGCCAACAAGGCGCTCGTCAAGGAGTGGAACGCCACCCATCCGGACGTCAAGGTCGAGTACGTCCAGGGCAGTTGGGACAGCGTTCACGACCAGCTGCTCACCTCCTTCGAGGGCGGCGAGGCGCCGGACATCATCCATGACGCGTCGGACGACCTCGCCGACTTCGCGTACGGCGGCTACCTCGCGGACATCGGCGACCTGCTCCCCGCGCGCCTCAAGTCCGACATCCCGAAGCGCAGTTGGGAGACGACGACGTTCGGGGGCAAGGTCTACGGAGTGCCGTTCTTGCAGGAACCGCGCGTCCTGATCGCCAACGCGAAGTGGCTCAAGAAGTCGGGCGTACGGATCCCCACGCCGGAGAAGCCGTGGAGCTGGGAGGAGTTCCGGGCGGTCACCAAGGAGCTCGGTGACGGCACGGACGGGAAGTACGGCGTCGCCTGGCCGCTCAAGGAGCCGGTCTCCGCGACGCTCAACCTCTCGCTCTCGACCGGCGGGAAGATGTTCCACCGGGGCGCGGACGGCAAGGTCGACGTCCGATTCGACGAGGCCGACGAGATCATGCCGCGCACGGTCCACGACCAGGTCGACAACGACAAGAGCGCGTCGGGCACGACTCTCGGCATGGGCGGCTCCGACACCCTGCCCGGCTTCTTCGGCGGCAAGTACGCGATGGTCCCGCTCGGCTTCTCCTACCGTCAGCAGATCGTCCAGCAGGCACCCAAGGGCTTCGACTGGCAGGTCCTTCCCGCCCCGGCCGGCGCGGAGGGGCTCGCGCAGGGCGTCAGCCCGCAGACCCTGTCCGTCTCCGAGGACAGCCCGCACAAGAAGGAGGCGGCCGAGTTCATCGACTTCTTCCTGCAGCCGGACAACATGGTGAAACTCGCGCGCGGCGACTGGATGCTGCCGACGGGCACGGAGGCGCTGAAGGACCCCGCCCTGCGTACGAAGAAGGACGACTGGGCCGCGGGCACGGCCCTCGCCGAGGATCTGCGACCGGCACCGGCGCAGTCCGTGCGGGGCTACCCGGAGTGGAAGGACAAGGTGGCCACCCCGGCGCTCCAGGAGTACTACAGCGGGGCGATCGGCCTGGACGAACTGCGCAAACGCCTGGTGAAGGACGGCAACTTGGTGCTTGCGCGGTATCAGAGGTAAGCGCTGCGGGGAACTGGCTTCGGCTGCAGGTTCGTCGTGGCTGGTCGCGCAGTTCCCCGCGCCCCTTACGGGGCGCGGCACCGCCACGCGGAGCGGCACGGATATCGAGCAGTGTTGCACGAGACGTATCGTCTCGTTTAGAGTCGGTGCATGACCTCACGCCAGCGTGCCCATATCGCCATGTTCTCCATCGCCGCCCACGGGCACGTCAACCCGAGCCTCGAAGTGATCCGAGAGCTCGTCGCCCGTGGTCACCGCGTCACCTACGCCATCCCGCACCTCTTCGCCGAGAAGGTCGCAGAGACCGGCGCCGAGCCCGTCCTGTACATGACGACGCTGCCGGGCCCGGACGCCGATCCCGAGGCCTGGGGGACCGAACTGATCGACAACATCGAGCCGTTCCTCACCGAGGCGGTCGAGACGCTGCCCCAGCTGGCGGCGGCGTACGAAGGCGACGAGCCCGACCTCGTCCTGCACGACATCACCTCCTATCCGGCGCGTGTCCTGGCCCGCCGCTGGGGCGTGCCCGAGGTCTCGCTCTCGCCGAACCTGGCGGCCTGGGACGGCTACGAGGAAGAGGTCGCCGAGCCCATGTACGCCGGGCTGAAGGCGTCCGAGCGGGGCCAGGCCTACTACGAGCGCTTCCACGCCTGGCTGGAGGCGAACGGGGTCACCCAGCACCCCGACCCTTTCGTCGGCCGCCCGCCCCGCTCGCTCGTGCTCATCCCCAAGGCGCTCCAGCCGAACGCCGACCGGGTCGACGAGAGCGTGCACACCTTCGTCGGCGCCTGCCAGGGCGACCGTGCGGCGCAGGGCGACTGGCAGCGGCCCGCGGACGCGGAGAAGGTGCTCCTGGTCTCGCTCGGCTCGTCCTTCACCAAGCAGCCGGGCTTCTACCGCGAGTGCATCGAGGCGTTCGGGGACCTGCCGGGCTGGCACGTGGTCCTGCAGATCGGCGCGCATGTCGACGCGGCCGAGCTGGGGGACGTACCCGCGAACGTGGAGGTGCGCACCTGGGTTCCGCAGCTCGCGGTCCTCAAGCAGGCCGACGCCTTCATCACCCACGCCGGCGCGGGCGGCAGCCAGGAGGGCCTCGCCACGGCGACGCCGATGGTCGCGGTGCCGCAGGCCGCCGACCAGTTCGGCAACGCCGACATGCTGCAGGCTCTCGGCGTGGCCCGGCATCTGCCGATGGAGGGGGCCACCGCGGCCGCCCTGCGCGAGGCCGTGCTCACCCTTGTCGGGGACCCCGAAGTGGCGCGCAGGCTCGGCGAGGTGCAGGCCGGGATGGCCGGGGAGGGCGGTACGAAGATGGCGGCCGACCTCATCGAGGAGGAGCTGGCGAAGGCGCTGGAGCGTAACGCTCTGTGAAGCGTTTCGGTAACGCCCAGGTCATTCGATAACGCTCAGGTAACGCAGGGTTGTTCTGGTGGGGCCATTGACTCGCCCTGAAAGGTTGACCGTTACCCCCGGTGAAAGGTTGCACGGGCAGGTTCTTGTTCCTTGAACCAATCGCTTCTTAGCGTGAGGTGAACTTTCCACGAACGCCAGGAAGTTGACCCCATGCGACGAGACATACCGCCCCTCGACGAGGTGCGCCGCATCACTCAGAAGAAGCGCGACGCGTGGTGGACCGTGCTGCTTGTCGACCCGGTCGCCACGCCTCTCGTGCGACTGACGGCCATGCGTACACGGATCACACCGAACCAGATCACCTGGGGCGCGTTCCTGTTGGGGCTCGGCTCCGCGGCGTTCTTCGCGCTCGGTGACTGGCAGTGGCTCATCGCCGGCGCCGTCGTCTACCACCTCAGCTTCATCCTCGACTGCATGGACGGCAAGGTCGCCAGACTCACCGGCACCGGTTCGGTGTTCGGCGCCTGGCTCGACTTCGTCTTCGACCGGATCCGCGTGATGGCGTGTGCGGTGGCGCTGATGTGGGGTCAGTACGACCGCACCGGCGAGTCCCTGTACATCTGGGCCGCGGTCGCCGTGGTCGGACTCGACACGTTGCGCTACATCAACTCCCTCGAGATCTTCAAGATCCGCCACTCCATGCGCAAGCAGATCAAGGTGCGCCTGAAGGCCGCGCGGCGCGCGGAGAACCAGGCCGAGCTCGCCTTCATGGAGGATCTGCTGCGGGACAATCCCGAGGCCGACGTGGAGCAGGATCTGCAGAAGGCGCGGTCCGAGGCGGGGATTCCGGAGGCGCCGGAGGCCGCCCCCGTGGCCAAGCCTCAGGTCATCGACCTGCACCAGGAGTTCCGGCACAAGTTCCCCGCGTATCTGCGGGCGCGGTCCTTCCTGCTGCGGCACCGGATCCGTACGCATCTGGTGAGCGGGATCGAGTTCCAGATGGGTGTCTTCATGATCGGGCCGCTCTTCGACGTGGTGCTGCCGGCGACGATTGTCTCCGGGGCGCTGCTGCTGGTCTTCGAGCTGGCCATCATTTACAAGCTGCTGCTGTCCACGCGTGACTTCACGCGGACCATCGACTCCTTCGAGGAGCGGAAGGTCGTGGCCGCGGCATAGGGGACCTTGCGGGGAATTCGCCGGACGGGCTGGAAATCCAGCCCGTCCGGCGTTTGAGTTCATCTCTGTTACGGACCGGCCACGTCGAGTCAAGTGTGAGGTGGCTGTAACAATCCCCTTACATCTAAGGGCACTTGGGGCGCTTCGGCAGCTCGGTGTCCGATCTGCGGACAGGGGTCCGTTTTGTTATTACAGAACCTTGTTGAACAAGTCACAGGTGTATGTAGGTATTGATCTGCGCGCGTCAATCAGACAGTGTTTCGTCCCAACACCCGGAGATCTTCCGGATCTCAGCAGGTGTTGCAGTGAAGTTTTGAAATCCCCCACATCCCCCCACATTCACCACGAGGAGACCCCTCTTCATGGCAACTCACAAGCGCGCTCGCACGCTGAAGCTCACCGCTGCGATAGCCACGACCGCAACCGCGATCGGTGTGACCGTCTTCGCCACCTCCTTCGCCGGTGCGGCCACCCCCGCCGAGGGCAAGGTCTACGGCGCGGACGCCAAGGGTGCCGTCGCCGGCAGCTACATCGTGATGCTGGACGAGAAGGCCAACAAGGACGCCAAGTCCGACCTGGCCGAGGAGTACGGCGGTTCGCTCAAGCGCAACTACTCCTCCGCGATCAACGGCTTCTCGGCCAAGGGTCTTTCCGAGACCGAGGCCAAGCAGCTGGCCGCCGACCCGGCCGTCGGCAAGGTCGTCCAGTCGAAGAAGTTCACCATCGACGCCACCCAGGACAACCCGCCGTCGTGGGGCCTGGACCGCATCGACCAGGCGGACACCGCGGGCGACAAGAAGTACACGTACCCGGACGCGGCCGGTGAGGGCGCCACCGCGTACGTCATCGACACCGGTGTCCGTGTCTCGCACAAGGACTTCGGCGGCCGCGCCGTCTCCGGCTTCGACGCCGTCGACAACGACGACAACGCCGACGACGGCAACGGCCACGGCACGCACGTCGCCGGCACCATCGCCGGTGAGGCGCACGGTGTCGCCAAGAAGGCGAAGATCGTCGCGGTCCGCGTCCTGGACGACCAGGGCTCCGGCACCACCGAGCAGGTCGTCGCGGGCATCGACTGGGTCACCAAGAACCACCAGGGCCCCTCGGTCGCCAACATGAGCCTCGGCGGCGGCGCCGACGAGGCCCTCGACGCCGCGGTCCAGAAGGCCATCGCGGCCGGTGTGACCTTCGGTGTCGCGGCCGGCAACGAGTCGACCGACGCCTCGCAGGGCTCGCCGGCCCGTGTGAAGGAGGCCATCACGGTCGCCTCCTCCACCAAGGACGACGAGCAGTCTGACTTCTCCAACTACGGTGAGATCGTGGACATCTACGCCCCGGGTTCGGACATCACGTCCGCCTGGAACACCGGTGACGACGCCACCAACACCATCTCCGGTACGTCGATGGCCACCCCGCACGTCGTCGGCGCCGCCGCCGTCTACGTCGCCGCCCACCCGGACGCCAAGCCGGACGCCGTCGCCAAGGCGCTGACCGACGGTGCGACCCCGGACAAGATCTCGAACCCGAGCGAGGGCACGCCCAACAAGCTGCTCAAGGTGGTCGAGTAGGGCACAGGGCGAACGCCCTTGTGTTGCTCCCTTGAGTAACACCCAGTGAACCGACGGCCGTCGCGCCCACCCCCACGGGGCGCGGCGGCCGTCCTATGGTGTGCGGATGACGGTCAAGGCGTACGCGGCGCTCCTCCGCGGCATCAACGTGGGCGGCAAGAAGAAGGTGCCGATGGGGGAGTTGCGTACGCTGCTCGCCGGGCTCGGTCTCGGCAACGTACGCACCTATTTGCAGAGTGGCAACGCGGTCTTCACGAGTGACACCGGCGATGAGGACGCTCTGGCGGTGCGGGTCGGTGCGGCCATCGAGCAGCACTTCGGCTTCCCCGTGGACGTCCTGGTGCGCGGCGGCCCGTATCTGAAGGCGGTCGCGGACGCCTGCCCCTTCCCCGCGGAATCGCTCGAAGGCAAGCAGCTGCACGTCACGTACTTCTCCGAGCCGGTCGACGCCGCACGCCTCGACGGGATCGACCCGGCGGCCTTCCTGCCGGAGGAGTTCCGGCTCGGCGACCGCGCGCTCTATCTCTACGCTCCCGACGGCCTCGGCCGCTCCAAGCTGGGCGAGGTCCTTTCGCGCCCGGCCCTGTTCAAGGGCGTCGTCGCCACGAGCCGCAACTGGAACACCGTCGCCAAGCTGGTCGAGATGACCGGGACGACCGGGATCGCCGGGGAGCCGCACCATGACCGCTGACCGCACGGCCGCCGTGGACGCGGCCATCGAGGCCGAACTGCGCCTGCTCGCCCCCGAGGTCCGCTCGTCGCCCGAGCTCCTCGGACAGTTGCTGCACCCTGAGTTCACCGAGTTCGGCGCCTCGGGGGCCCGCTGGGACCGGGCGTCGATCATCAAGGCGCTGACCGAGAGCACCGAGGCGGGAGCCCGCCCGCTCATCGCATCGCGCATGCGGGGCGTTCGGCTGGCGGACGACGTGGTGCACCTGACCTTCGACACGGACAGCAACGGCCGTCTGGCGCACCGCAGTTCGCTGTGGCGGCGGTACGAGGGCGAGTGGCTGCTCTGGTTCCATCAGGGGACCCCGTTCAGCGAGGAAGCCGCGGCGGAAGTCTGATCTTTACCCACGTGGCCTGGAGTGGCCGGATCCCCTGTGCGAGGCTCGACGGCATGCGCTACATCATCATCGGAGCAGGGGCGATCGGCGGTACCGTGGGCGGGCGGCTCGCCGAGGCAGGGCACGACGTGGTTCTCGTCGCGCGGGGCGCGCACCATGACGCGCTCGTGGAGAGCGGACTGCGGGTCAGCACGCCGGACGGGACGCGTACGCACCGGCTGCCCGTCGTCCGGCAGCCCGCCGACCTCGGTGAGCTGAGGGTGGACGACGTCCTGTTCCTCGCGGTGAAGACACAGGACTGCCAGGCCGCCGTCGACGCCTGGGGCGGCCGCCCGGTGGCGGGCGGCGGAACGGCGGCCGAGGTCCTTCCGCTGGTCTGCGCGCAGAACGGCGTGGAGAGCGAACGCATCGCGCTGCGCCGCTTCCGGCGGGTGTACGGCGTCTGCGTCTGGCTGCCCGCGACCCATGTCGAGCCGGGCGCGGTCTCCGCGGCGGGTGTTCCTTACACCGGCATGCTGCACATCGGCCGCTACCCGACGGGCGAGGACGAGACGGCCCGCCTGATCGCCGCCGATCTGGAGAAGTCGAAGCTCATCGCGCCCGTCGTGCCGGACGTGATGCGCTGGAAGTACGGGAAACTCCTCTCGAACCTGGCCAACTCCATCGAAGCCGTCACGGGTCTCATCACCAGCGACGAGGCCATCGAGCTCTTCCGGCGGGCCCGTGCCGAGGGCGAGGCGGTGCTCGCCGCGGCCGGAATCGAGGCGGTCGGCGAGCAGGAGCAGAAGGAGGCCCGCGGCGACCGTATCCGCTTCGAGCCCTTCGACCGCTCGGAGCGCGGCGGCGGATCGTCCTGGCAGAGCCTGAGCCGGGGCACGGGCACCATCGAGGCGGACTATCTCAACGGCGAGATCGCCCTCCTCGGGCGGCTGCACGGTGTGCCGACGCCGGTGAACGACGCCCTGCAGAACATCGCGAACACCTTCGCGCGCGAGCGACGTACCGCGGGCTCGATGCCGGTCGCCGGCCTCGTGGCGCTGGTGGCATCCGCCGGATAGCGCGGAATTGGCCCAGATGGGCAGAGGGGAAATGGCCCAGGGGCGTGCGCCACTGGTCACTAGTGTCGAGGACATGACGACGACCGACACCCGCATCGACTTCTACTTCGACCCGGCCTGCCCCTTCGCCTGGATCACATCGCGATGGATCCTGGAGGTCGAGCGCGCCCGCGAGCTCGACCTCCGCTTCCATGTGATGAGCCTCTACTTCCACAACACCGGCAACGAACTCCCGGACTGGTACCGCGAGTTGGTCGACAAGTCGATCGGCCCCGTCCGGGTCGCGGCCGCCGCGGCCAAGGAGCACGGCGAGGGCGTTCTGCGGGACCTCTACACGGCTTACGGCACCCGCATCCACCAGGAGAAGTACGAGGACTTCGACCAGGTCGTCGCCGAGTCCCTGGCCGAGACGGGACTGCCCGCCGGGCTCGCGGCCGCCGCGCACGACCGCGCGTACGACGACGTGCTGCGGCTCAGCCACGACGGGGGCAGGGACCCGGAGGCCGGCGCCTACGTCGGCACGCCCACCCTCCACGTCGACGGCACCGTCTGGTTCGGCCCGGTCCTGCGGGCGATTCCGCGCGGCGACGACGCGGTGCGGCTCTTCGACAGCTTCCGCGTCCTGGCGGGCTGCCCGGACCTCTTCGAGCTGAAGCGGACCCGTACCGGAGGCCTCGACTTCAGCTGACGTCCTTCGGCCGCGGGGCCGGGACGCGGGAGGTCATCAGGAGCGTGGTGCGGCCGTTGTCCTCGGGGACCGCGCGGCCCTGCTCGTAGCCCAGGCGCTTGAGGACGGCGAGCGATGCGGTGTTCTGCGCGTCGACGGTCGCGTGCACCTCGGCAAGGGCCAAGGTCTCATGGCCGTACGAAGTGAGCAGACCGGCAAGCTCCGTGCCGAGGCCGAGCCCCCAGCTGTCCCGCGACAGGCCGTACACGATCTCGTGGCCGTCCAGCCAGGTCTCGGGCGACGGCTTGATCTCCGCGTGGCCGACATAGCGCCCCTCGTGCCGCACCGCCCAGATCGGGAAGTGGTTCTCCGCGTACACGAGAGAGAAGATCCGCCGGAACAGCGCGTGCGTCTGATCCGCGCTCTGCATCCCGTCCCCGAACCAGCGGCCCACGGCCTCGTCCTGCAGAAGGGCCACGAACTGCCCTTCGTCGGCGGCGACATAGGGCGAAAGACGCAGGCGTGCTGAACGCAGTACGGGGGTCATCGGCGTGACGGTAGGGGCAGGAGTGACGGTTCGCAACCGGATGGCCGGGATGCGCCCCTGTTGGCTATTTCGCGGCCTCTCCCCGCCACTCCCCGTCCCGCTGCGCCCACCGCACCGCGGGACGCATCGCGAGGCCGGCCCCCGCGAACAGGACCGCGAGCGCCACCCAGCCCACCGGGCCGTGCCGGACCGCCGTCAGGGTGACAAGGGCGGGGCCCGCCATCAGGCCGATCGCCGTACCCGAGTTGAAGACTCCCTGGTAGACGCCGTGGGCGCGCGCGTCGGCGAGTTCGTAGCCGAGGGTCCAGCCCCCGGTGGAGGAGAGGACCTCCGCGAGCACCTGGATGACGGCGCCGACCACCAGGACCACCACCGCCCACACCGGCGGGAGCCCGGCCGACACCGCGAACACCGCGCAGGCCACCGCGAGCAGCACCCCCGACCTGCCCATCGCCCGTACCGCACCCGGCACATCGGAGACGGTCCGGCTCATCCGCACCTGGAGCAGCGCCACCAGGACACAGTTGACGATCAGCAGGAGAGCCGCCGTCCAGCGCGGTGCGTCCGTGCGCTCGACGATCCAGAGGGGCAGGCCCACTTCGAGGAGCGTGTACTGGATCACGAGCACCGCGTTCAGGAGTGTCACGGCCAGATACGGCAGATCCCGCACCGCCCGCCAGCGGCTGCCCGCCTCCACGGCGGCGGCCGGCACGTCACGCCGGTGGGCCCCGAGCGGCAGGCGCGCCACCATCAGCGCGGGCGCGGCGAACGTCAGCGCGTTCGTCACGATCACCGCGGTGTACGCGCCCCGGGTGTCCGCCTGCAGGGCGAGCGCGCCGCACGCGCCGCCCACGCCCATGGCCACGTTCGTCACCATGCGCAGGTAGGCGCGGGACTCCACACGTGTCGCACCGGGCAGCACCTCGGCGAAGACGGCACCCATGACGCCCCGGCTCGCCTGCATCAGGCCGGTCGTGCAGACCACGGCAAGGAGGAATGCCGCGTACGACCCCACGAAGACGTAACTGAGGGTGGCGAGCCCGGTCCCGCCCCACAGCAGCGCCCCGACGCGCCTGCTGCCCCAGCGGTCGGCCGCCCGCCCCGCCGGTACGCCGGCGAGCACGCCGACCACACCGGCCACCGTCAGACCGAGTCCGACCGCGGTCGCGTCGATGCCGACGACGCGGGTGAAGTAGAGGACGCCGATGGGGTAATAGAGGCCGTTGCCGAAGGCGTTGAGGAAGGTGAGGACGGAGAGGCGGCGCAGAATCGGGTCGGCGGGGAGGAACCCTGCGGCCTTGGTGGCACGGCCTGTTGGTTCCGGAGTCGCCGGGTTCGCTTGCCCTATCGGTTCCGGCTCCGTCGTCTCGCGTGATGGAGTGCTCATGCGCTCACCCAACCCGCCGCCACCACCCCGGCGGCATTCATTTAGCGTGCACCTAAACGGTCGAACCAGGCCGGACCAGGGGGAGGGGAGCGGGCCAGGTGATCACGTTCAGATTCGGCGTCGACGATCTCGCCCGTACGTCCTTCGCGTACTCACCGCTCCAGGAAGCGGCCTTCTCGCTCCGCTCCTGGCGGGACCCTGCGCGCTACCCGCATCAACGGCCCTGGCTGCGGCGGCTGCGCCCCGCCTTCGAACGGCAGGACACCGAGCTCCTGGCCGCCCTCGTCACACCGCGCCTGTGGGTGCCCGACTTCCTCACCCCGCGCCCGGCCCGCGCCCGGTCCACCTTCGCCGAGGAGCTCGCGCTGCTTCGAGCCACCCCGCCCGAGCTGCTCGCCCCCGAATTCGCCGCCGCGTACGGGGAGTTCGACCCCATGCCACCGGTGGTGGCCGAGGGACTCGCCGACCCCGCCGCGTTCCTCACCCGTATCGCCGACGCCCTCGACGGCTACTGGAGCAGTTGCCTCGCCCCCCACTGGTGGCCCCGCGTCCAGAGCCTCATGGAGGCCGATCTCGCCTATCGGGGGAGGGTGCTCGCCGAGCAGGGCACCGGGGCCCTCTTCGCGAGCCTCGACCCGCGCCTCTCCTGGACCGGCGACGTGCTCTGCCTCGTCCAGCGGGGCGGCATGCGGCCATGGCACTCGGACGACATCCGGATCGCCGGGCGTGGCCTGGTCCTCGCCCCGACGCTCTTCGCGGGCGGCGCCCAGCCGATGATCGACAGTTCCCTGCCGCCGCTGCTCTTCTACCCCCTGCGGGGCCGCGCCGCCATCTCCGAGGAGCCGCCCCCGGTCACCGGCGACGCTCTGATCCGCCTCCTCGGCCGGGCGCGGGCCCGGCTCCTTCTCCTGCTCGCCGAGCCCGCATCCACCACCGAGCTGGCCCACCGCCTCGGCGTCACCCCGGGCGCGGTCAGCCAGCACCTCGCGGTCCTGTACGACGCCGGGCTGCTCGGCCGCACGCGTCATGGCCGCAGCGTGCGGTACAGCCGGACCGGGCTCGGGGATGAACTCTGCCGTTGAGCAAGGGAGTTCACCCGGTGGGTCGCGGCAGCCCGATCGGGTTGGGGAAGGGCAGCACGTCGGCGGCGATGATCTGCCGCACGGGCTGTTCGAGGGCGGCAAGCAGGGTGTCCGCGTCGCGTGCGCCGAGCGGGCGGAGCAGCCGTGCCGACAGGCGGTCCGTGGCGTCCTCGATCGACTCCCGTTCGGTGCGCCCGTGTTCGGTGATGTGCCCCTCGCCGTCAAGCAGGCCGCGCCCGCGCAGCCGGTCCACCGCCTCCGCCCACTCCTGCTCGCTCCAGCCCCTGTCCTGGCGGATGGTCCCCGGGTCCACCCGGTCCGTCGCCGCGGCGAGCACCAGCGCCTCGCAGGAGTCGATGCCGTGGTCGGCGAGCGCCGCGACATGTGCGTCGCCCCGGAACTCCCGTACGCAGGTGACCAGTTGCCACAGGCGCTGCACCGGGTCGGTGCGCTCGCTCACCTCGCGGTTCGCCGTGAACAGCGGGCGGGCCGGCGACGGGGCGTCCTCGACCATCGCCGCGAGGGGCGGGCAGAGTTCGGCCGCCCGCTTCTCGATGTCCGGGACGAGGGAGCGCAGGGCCCGTTCCGAGTACGCCGCGCGTTCCTCCACGATCCGGCCCGGGTGCGCGTACTGCCAGGCGGAGGGGAGGGCGCGCGCCACCATGCCGGGGGCGAAGACACCGAGCGCGGCCGTCGCGGCACCCGGTTCGACGGGGCCCATCGGGGCGGTGCGGGCCGCGAAGTAGCCCATCCAGAAGCCCTTGAGGCCGAGCGCCCGGCCCATGGCGCGGCAGCCTTCCTCGAAGTAGATCACGGCGTGCAGGGGCTCGGTCCGCAGCCAGAGCGTGCGGGATCTGGTGAGGGTCATGGACCCACAAGCTAGGCCAGCGCGAGTGCCCGCGCCACCCGCCCGGCCGCACATGGCTCGTCATGGCGCCGCAGCTGAAGCCGCGCCAACTCCGGCGCGGGGTCCAAAACCTGGTGCTTGTACGTCCGCGTCGACGGTGCCACGGGCGAAATGCCGCCGTTTTTCCGGCAGTTCTTCGCTCGGCTTTTCGCCATGCTCAGAAGAACCTCAAGTATCCGTGTAGTGGAAGTGTAATTCCATGAACTCCCTTGTCTGTAAAGGATCTTGTTGATAGAAATTTCTCTGTCAATGAGAACTGAACAGACGGGGGTCTTCCTCATGGCTGCAAGAAAGCGTTTCGCCGTGCTCGCTTCCACGGCTTCTCTCTGCCTGGCCGCCGGTGCCGTAAGTGCCGGTGAAGCCCAGGCGGCGGGTTCTTGGCGCTCGCTCAAGTTCCAGCACGGCAAGAACATCTGCCTGAGCGTGCAGGCGAAGGCGAGCACCAAGAAGGGCAAGCGCGAGCGGGTCCGTGGGTGCACCGGCGGTGTGTACCAGCTCTGGCGCATCGACTTCTCCAAGTACAACGGCAGGGCGGTCGCCAAGCTGCACCCCGCCACCAACACCAAGCTGTGCCTCGACGGCGCCAAGACGGAGCGGATGGGCAGGAGCGGCTGGCTGTCGCACGTCACCAAGTGCAACAGCTCGGCCTCCCAGAAGTGGCAGTACGTGAGCTCGAACCCGGGCGCGTACTTCAACCCGCAGAACGTCAAGAGCAAGCTCTGCCTCGGCGCCTACAAGGGACGTAAGTCGAGCGGCACCTGGGTGGGCACGTCCAAGTGCAACAGCAAGGTCAGCGGTGGGCAGATCTTCAAGGTGAAGTAGGCAATTCGCCGCGCCGCTGAAAAGCGAAACGGAAAAGAGTCCCCGTCTCCGGGCAATTGGGCCCGAGGCGGGGATTCGCTGTTTGTCCGCGATAATTCAGGCGCTGACCGCCATACGCTCTCGGAGTAGCGCCTCCGTGTATCGCTGAATGAGCAGTCGTGCCACCTCGGGCGAAGGGCCGAGTTCCTTCGCGAGAACATCGGCGCCGGAATCCCTGGCACCCCGGGCGATCCGGTCCGGCAGAAATCCGGGGGCCAGGACATAGGGGGCGACCGCCACGCGCCGGACGCCCTGCGCGCGCAGCGCGCGTACCGCGTCCTCGGTGCGGGGCAGAGATGCGGAGGCGAACGCAGGCCGCACGGCGCACCAACCGGTGTGCCGCCACTCCCGCGCGATTTCAGCGATCACTGCGATCGCCTCCGGGTCGGTGGACCCCGCCGAGGCCAGCACGACCCCGGTCGAGGACTTGTCGGCGGGCGTCAGGCCCGCCTCGTACAACCGCCGTTCCAGGGCGGTCAGGAGCAGCGGCGAAGGACCGAGCACCGGCGCCTGCCGGATACGCAGCCGGGGCGGGGCCTGGTCGAGGACCGCCGGGATGTCGGCCTTCGCGTGGAACGCCCGGGTGAGCAGCAGCGGCAGCGCGACCACATCGCGCACACCTTCCGCGTCCAGGGACTCCAACACCTCGGGAACAGACGGCGAGTTGAAGTCGAGGAAGCCCGTCTCCACCCGCAGCCCCGGCCGCTGCACCCGCACGCGCCGCACCAGGGCACGCACCGTCGCGGCATGCCGCGGGTCGCGGCTGCCGTGGGCGACCACGACGAGGGCGGGGCGGGCGGGAACACGCATGGCAATCAGCTCTTCGTGAGCAGGCCGCGGCCGCGCAGCACGCGCCGCTCCAGCGGGCTGAAGATGAGCAGGTCGATGGCGATGCCGACGATCAGGATCAGCAGGATCGCCAGGAACACCTGCGACATGCTGCTGTTGGTGCGGCCCGCCTCCAGGAGCTGGCCGAGGCCCACGCCCAGGTCGGGGTGGGTGGCGATGATCTCCGCGGCCATCAGGGAGCGCCAGGAGAAGGCCCAGCCCTGCTTGAGGCCCGCCACATAGCCGGGGAGCGCCGCCGGGAACACGATGTGCCAGGTGTGCCGGAAGCCCGTCGCGCCCAGCGTGCGGCCCGCCCGCAGATACAGCGGCGGCACCTGGTCGACGCCGGCGACCAGGCCGTTGGCGATGGACGGGACGGCGCCGAGCAGGATCACCGCGTACATCGCCTCGGGCTTGAGGCCCAGCCAGATCACGGCGGGCGGCACCCAGGCGACCGACGGCAGGGACTGGAGGCCGGAGAGGATCGGGCCGATCGCCGCCCGCACGAACTTCACCCGGGCGACGAGCAGGCCGAGCGGCGTGCCGATGGCCAGGGCGAGCAGGAAGCCGAAGAGCCCGCGGGAGACGGACGTCCAGATGTAGTCGAGCAGCTTGCCCTGGAGCCAGGCGCTGCGCAGTTCCTGCCCTACGTCGGCGGGCGTGGGCAGCTTGCTCGGATCATCGACGATCTTGAAGGAGACCAGCGCCTGCCACACCACCAGGATCACGGCGACGGCGATGACCGGCGGCAGGATCTTGTCCACGAAGGTCCTGCGGAACGGGGTGCGGCCGGAGACGGTCGTCTCCAGCGCGTCAAGTCCCGCTTCGAGCCCCGCGAGGTCCCCGTGCCCGGTCGGCTTGGCGAGCGCGTCCGGTGCGCCGCCGTCGGCCGTCTTCGTATCAGTGCTGGCCATGGCGGCGGATCTCCCCACGCAGTTGTTCGGTGATCTCGACGGAGAGTTCCGCGACGTCCGTGTCCTCGATGCGGCGCGGCTGCGGGATGTCCACCGTCCACTCCCGGGCGATCCGGCCGGGGCGCGAGGAGAGCAGCACGACACGCTCGGCGAGCCGGACCGCCTCGCGGACGTTGTGCGTCACGAAGAGGACGGAGACCTCCGTCTCCCGCCAGATGCGGGTCAGTTCGTCATGCAGGACGTCCCGTGTGATGGCGTCGAGCGCGGCGAACGGCTCGTCCATCAGGAGCAGCTTGCTCTCCTGGGCGAGGGCGCGGGCCAGCGCCACGCGCTGGCGCATGCCGCCCGACAGTTCGTGCACGCGCTTGCCGTACGCGCCGCCCAGGCGGACCAGTTCGAGGAGCTCCTCGGCCCGGGGGCGCCGGTCGGCCTTGGCCACGCCCCGCAGTTTCAGGGCGAGTTCGATGTTCTTGCCCGCGGTCAGCCACGGGAACAGGGCGTGCTCCTGGAACATGAGGGCCGGGCGGCCGTCCGTGGTGATGTCGCCCACGGACGGCTTGTCGAGCCCGGCCACCAGGTTGAGCAGGGTCGACTTTCCGCAGCCCGAGGCTCCCAGGAGGGTGACGAACTCGCCGGGAGCGACATCGAGCGTGATGTCGTCCAGGACGAGCTGGGGACCGGCGGGTGTGGCGAAGGACTTCGAGACGTGCTCGATCCGGGCTGCGTACCCGCTGGTCTCGGTGCTGTCCGCCGCCTTGGCGAGGGTGGTTGCGGTTGCCATGGTCGTCACCTCCTGGGAACTGGTCGGATTCCGGGCTTACTTGACGCCGAGACCGGCGTCTTCGACCGCGGGCTCGCCCGCCGCCTTCAGGACCTTGTTCAGCGGCCTCAGGTCGTAGATGCCCTTGAGGTCGGGCTTCTCGAGGAGGCCCGCCTTGACCGCGTGCCCGGCCTCGCTGCCGAGCGTCTCGGCGAGCGGGTCGTTGGTGAAGTCAATGGACTTCCACGCCGGGTCGATGACCTCGGCCGGCAGCGGCTTGCCGGAGGCCGCCTCCAGCTCGGCGTTGGCCGCGGCCTTCGCCTTCTGCGGGTTGTCCTTGATCCACTTGGTGGTCTTCACAGAGGCGCGAAGCACCGCCTCGACGACCTTCGGGTGCTCCTCGAGGAAGTCCTGCCGCACGATGATGTTGGTGATCACGAACTTCTTGTCCGGCCACAGGTCCTTCTCGTCGAGCAGCACCTTGCCGCCCTCGGCGACCAGCTTCGACGCGGTCGGCTCCGGCACCCAGGCGCCGTCGATGGAGCCGGACTTGTAGGCGTCCGGGGTGATCTTGTTGTCGGTGCGGACCACCGACACATCGCCCTTGCCGCTCTCAGGGTCGACCTTCCAGCCCTTCTCCTTGATCCAGTTGAGGAGGGCCACGTCCTGTGTGTTGCCGAGCTGCGGCGTTGCGATGCTCTTGCCCTTGACGTCGTCCAGGGACTTGATCTTGTCGGGGTTCACCACCAGCTTGACGCCGCCGGAGGCCGCGCCGCCGATGATGCGCAGGCCCTTGCCCTGGGACTTCGCATAGCCGTTGATGGCCGGGGACGGGCCGATCCAGCCGATGTCGATGGACTTCGAGTTGAGCGCCTCGATCTCCGAGGGGCCGGCGTTGAACTGGGCGTACTCGGCCTTGGTGGCGCCCAGTTCCTTCTGGAAGAGGCCCTCCTGCTTGCCGACGAGGGCGGTGCCGTGCGTGAGGTTGGGGAAGTACCCGATCTTGACCTCGTCGAGGCCCTCGATCTTCTTCGCACCGGCGGCCACATTGGCCTTGTCGTTCTTGTCGGTCGACTCGGAACCGTAACCGCAGGAGGTGAGCGCCACCGCGAGCAGCGGCAGGGCGGTGACCGCGGCCAGGGCGCGTCGGCCGCCGGTGGTGCGTGGAGTGCGGAAGCTGGCAGGCACGGGAGGGGATCCTCTCGTCGGCCCGGATCGCACGCCGTCGGGTCGTGTCTACGCCGTCAGGTCGTGGCCGGGAAGGTCGGCAGGTTTTCGTCTACGCAGTTCGATCTCGTGGGGGGTGAGGGCGCGCAAGCGGTGCGCGTACGTCATGCCGCACATCGCCCGACCCCGCCCTGACCGCTGCCGAGGGCGCCGCTGCCGATGCGGCCGCCCTCCTTCGCGAAGGTCGAGAAGTAGTCGATCGAGATCATGGTCAGAAGTCCCAACCCTCGTCGTCGGCAGCCGGCTTGGCCTCGTCGGCCGCCTCGTCGCCGGTGGCGAACGCATCGCCCGCCATGCCCGCCGCGAGCGTCGTGCCGTCCGCCGGGTCGATCAGCAGGAAGGAACCGGTGCGGCGCGAAGCGGCGTACGAGTCGAGCGCGATCGGCTCGGCGGTGCGCACCAGGACCCGGCCGATGTCGTTGGCGACGAGCTGTCCCGGGGCGGGGTGCTGGGAGAGGTCGTCGAGGGTGAGCCGCGAGGGGATCTCCTTGACGATCGCCTTGACCGTACGCGTGGTGTGCTTGAGCAGCACCCGCTGGCCGACGGCGAGCGGCTGGTCCGCCACATGGCAGACCGTCGCCTCGATGTCCTGCGTGGTCGGCGGCTGGTCGCCGCTCGGCACGATCAGGTCGCCGCGCGAGATGTCGATGTCGCTCTCCAGGAGCAGCGTCACGGACTGCGGCGTCCAGGCCACGTCCACCGGCTCACCGAGCAGATCGATGCCCGCGATCTTCGACGTACGCCCCGAGGGCAGCACCGTCACGGACTCGCCGACCCGGAAGGTGCCGGCCGCGATCTGCCCCGCGTAGCCCCGGTAGTCCGGGTGCTCGGCGGTCTGCGGGCGGATCACGTACTGGACGGGCAGGCGCGCGTGGCAGGAGGTCAGGTCGTGGCTGACCGGGACCGTCTCCAGGTGCTCGAGGACGGTGGGGCCGCCGTACCAGTCCATGTTGGAGGACGGCTCCACGACGTTGTCGCCGGCCAGCGCCGAGATCGGGATCGCGGTGATCTCCGGGACGCCCAACCCGACGGCGTACGCGGTGAATTCCTCGGCGATCTTCGCGAAGACCGTCTCCTCGTACGCGACGAGGTCCATCTTGTTCACCGCGAGCACGACGTGCGGGACACGAAGGAGCGCGGCGACGGCGGCGTGCCTGCGGGTCTGCTCGATGACGCCGTTGCGGGCGTCGACGAGGACCACGGCCAGGTCGGCCGTCGACGCGCCGGTGACCATGTTGCGGGTGTACTGCACATGGCCCGGCGTGTCGGCCAGGATGAACCGGCGCTGCGCGGTGGCGAAGTAGCGGTACGCGACGTCGATGGTGATGCCCTGCTCGCGCTCGGCCCGCAGACCGTCGGTGAGCAGCGCGAGGTCGGGCGCCTCCTGGCCGCGGCCGAGCGAGACCCGCTCGACGGCCTCAAGCTGGTCGGTGAGGACCGACTTGGAGTCGTGCAGGAGCCGGCCCACCAGGGTGGACTTGCCGTCGTCGACGGACCCGGCGGTGGCGAACCGCAGCAGGGTGGTGGCCGAAAGCTGCTCCGTGGAGAGCGGCTGTGCCTTGTCGGGTTCGGTGGTGCTGGTCATGTTTAGAAGTACCCCTCGCGCTTGCGGTCTTCCATCGCGGCCTCGGAGAGCTTGTCGTCGGCCCTCGTCGCGCCGCGCTCGGTCAGCCGCGAAGCGGCGATCTCGGCGATCACGGCGTCCAGCGTGGTGGCGTCGGAGTCGACGGCACCGGTGCAGGACATGTCGCCGACGGTGCGGTAGCGGATGAGCCGCTTCTCGACCGTCTCGTCGTCCTTGGGGCCGCCCCACTCGCCGGCGGTCAGCCACATGCCGGAACGCTTGAACACGTCACGCTCGTGCGCGAAGTAGATCTCGGGCAGCTCGATGCCCTCGCGGGCGATGTACTGCCACACGTCCAGCTCGGTCCAGTTGGACAGCGGGAACACGCGGACGTGCTCACCGGGGGCGTGCCGGCCGTTGTAGAGCTGCCACAGCTCGGGGCGCTGGCGGCGCGGGTCCCACTGCGAGAACTCGTCCCGGAGGCTGAACACCCGCTCCTTGGCGCGCGCCTTCTCCTCGTCGCGGCGCCCGCCGCCGAAGACCGCGTCGAACTTCTCGCTCTGGATCTTCTCGGTGAGCGGCACGGTCTGGAGGGGGTTACGCGTCCCGTCGGGCCGCTCCCGCAGCTTCCCGGCGTCGATGTAGTCCTGCACGGAGGCGACGTGCAGCCGCAGCCCGTGCTCGGCGACCACGCGGTCGCGGTACTCGATGACCTCGGGGAAGTTGTGCCCGGTGTCGACGTGCAGGAGCGAGAAGGGCACCGCCGCGGGGGCGAACGCCTTCAGCGCCAGGTGCAGCATGACGATCGAGTCCTTGCCGCCGGAGAACAGAATCACCGGCCGCTCGAACTCGCCCGCCACCTCACGGAAGATGTGCACCGCCTCGGATTCGAGGGCGTCCAGGTGAGACAGCGCGTACGGGCTGTCCGTCCCCTCGGTCACGGTGGCCACGGTGGTCGTCATGCCAGACCCCTTTCGATGAGCAGCGCGCGCAAGGCCGCCGCGGACTCCTGCACGGTCTGGTCCTGGGACTCGATGCGCAGATCGGGCGACTCGGGTGCCTCGTACGGGTCGTCGACCCCGGTGAGCCCGGAGATCTCGCCCGCCGCCTGCTTGGCGTACAGACCCTTCACATCGCGTACGGAGCAGACCTCGACCGGCGTGGCCACATGGACCTCGATGTACGGAGTGCCGCCCTTCTGGTGGCGTCCCCGCACCGCCTCGCGGCTGTCGGCGAACGGCGCGATCACCGGCACCAGGACCTTCACGCCGTTGCGGGCGAGCAGTTCGGCGACGAAGCCGATGCGCTGCACGTTGGTGTGCCGGTCCTCGCGGCTGAAGCCGAGGCCCGCCGAGAGGAACTCGCGGATCTCGTCGCCGTCGAGCACCTCGACCTGGTGGCCGTCCTCGCCCAGCTTGCCGGCGAGCTCGTACGCGATGGTGGTCTTGCCCGCGCTGGGCAGACCGGTGAGCCAGATGGTGGCTCCGGTGGTCACGTGCTTCTCCTGAGGGTGTGTCTGGTCCTGAGCGTGTGTCTGGTCCTGAGCGCTTGTCCGAGTGGCCGTCATCAGTGGATCCCGCACTCGGTCTTGGCGTTGCCGGCCCAGCGTCCGGCGCGCGCGTCCTCGCCCTCCAGGAGGCGGCGGGTGCAGGGCGCGCAGCCCACGGAGCCGTAGCCGTCCATGAGGAGGGGGTTGGTGAGGACGCCGTGCTCGGTGACGTAGGCGTCGACGTCGTCCTGTGCCCAGCGGGCGATCGGCGAGACCTTGACCTTCTGCCGCTTCTCGTCCCAGCCGACGACCGGGGTGTTCGCCCGGGTCGGGGACTCGTCGCGGCGCAGGCCCGTCGCCCACGCGGCGTACGAAGTCAGGCCCTCCTCAAGGGGCTTGACCTTCCGCATGGCGCAGCACAGGTCGGGGTTCCGGTCGTGCAGCTGCGCGCCGAACTCGGCGTCCTGCTCGGCGACGCTCTGCCGCGGCGTGAGCGTGATGACGTTGACGTCCATCACGGCGGCGACGGCGTCGCGGGTGCCGATGGTCTCGGGGAAGTGGTAGCCGGTGTCGAGGAACACCACGTCAACGCCGGGGCGGGCGCGCGACGCGAGGTGGGCGACGACGGCGTCCTCCATGGAGGAGGTCACGCAGAAGCGGGTGCCGAAGGTGTCGACGGCCCACTGGAGGATTTCGAGCGCGGAAGCGTCTTCCAGATCCCGCCCGGCCTGCTCGGCGAGCGCCTTCAACTCGTCGTTCGTACGCTGTTCCGTAGCCTGAACAGCCGTCATATCTCTTCCCCTCCACCGCTGTTGCGCTGAACCCCACGGGCGAGCAGCCCGAGGAACTTCAACTGGAAGGCCCGGTTGCACGCGGCGCATTCCCAGGCGCCGTGGCCGGTCTCGTTGGGACGCAGGTCCTCGTCACCGCAGTAGGGGCAGTGGAAGGGGGCGGCACGCTCGCTCATGAGAGGGCCTCCTCGCTGGCGCGCGCGACCCAGGTGGCGAAGCGCTCGTCGTCCGCACGCTCCTTCTCGAAGCGCTTGAGGACCCGCTCCACGTAGTCGGGCAGCTCGGCCGAAGTGACCTTCAGGCCACGGACCTTGCGGCCGAACCCGGCTTCGAGCCCGAGCGCGCCGCCCAGGTGCACCTGGAAGCCCTCGACCTGGTTGCCGTCGGCGTCCAGGACCAGCTGGCCCTTGAGGCCGATGTCGGCGACCTGGATGCGGGCGCAGGCGTTCGGGCAGCCGTTGATGTTGATGGTGATCGGGTGGTCGAACTCCGGGATGCGGCGCTCCAGTTCATCGATGAGCGAGGCGCCGCGCGCCTTGGTCTCGACGATCGCCAGCTTGCAGAACTCGATGCCGGTGCAGGCCATGGTGCCGCGCCGGAAGGGGGAGGGAGTGACCCGCAGATCGAGCGCTTCGAGCCCGGCGACGAGCGACTCGACCTGCGCCTCTTCGACATCGAGCACGATCATCTTCTGCTCGGCGGTGGTGCGGAGCCGTCCCGAGCCGTGGGCTTCGGCGACCTCGGCGATCTTCGTGAGGGTGGTGCCGTCCACACGGCCGACACGAGGAGCGAACCCGACGTAGAAGCGGCTGTCCTTCTGCTTGTGCACGCCGAGGTGGTCGCGCCAGGTGCCGGTCGGCTGCTCGGGCGCGGGCCCGTCGACGAGCTTCCGCTCGAGGTACTCGTCCTCCAGGACCTGCCGGAACTTCTCCGGGCCCCAGTCGGCGACCAGGAACTTCAACCGGGCGCGGTTGCGCAGGCGCCGGTAGCCGTAGTCACGGAAGATGCCGATGACACCGCCGTACACGTCCGGCACCTCGTCGAGCGGCACCCAGGCACCGAGCCGCACGCCCAGCTTTGGGTTGGTGGAGAGCCCGCCGCCGACCCAGAGGTCGAAGCCGGGCCCGTGCTCGGGGTGGTTGACGCCGACAAAAGCAATGTCATTGATCTCGTGAGCGACGTCGAGCTGCGGCGATCCGGAGACCGCGGACTTGAACTTGCGCGGCAGGTTGGAGAAGTCCGGGTTGCCGATGAAGCGGCGCTGGATCTCATCAATGGCGGGGGAGCCGTCGATGATCTCGTTCTCGGCGATACCGGCGACGGGCGAGCCGAGGATGACGCGGGGCGTGTCACCGCAGGCCTCGGTGGTGGAGAGCCCGACGGCTTCCAGCCGCTCCCAGATCTCGGGGACGTCCTCGATGCGGATCCAGTGGTACTGGACGTTCTGCCGGTCGGTGAGGTCGGCGGTGCCGCGCGCGAACTCCTGCGAGATCTCGCCGATGACACGCAGCTGCTCGGTGGTGAGCCGTCCGCCGTCGATCCGCACCCGCAGCATGAAGTACTCGTCGTCCAGCTCCTCCGGCTCAAGGATCGCGGTCTTGCCGCCGTCGATCCCCTGCCGACGCTGGGTGTAGAGCCCCCACCAGCGCATACGCCCGCGAAGATCGTTGGGGTCGATGGAATCGAACCCACGCTTCGAGTAGATCGTCTCAATGCGTGTCCGCACATTGAGACCGTCGTCGTCCTTCTTGAACTGCTCGTTGCCGTTGAGCGGCGTGAAGTGGCCAACGGCCCACTGGCCCTCACCACGGTGACGGCTCACCTTGCGCTTGGGCGCGGCAGTCGTGGGGTTTTCAGGGGTGGCAGCCATGGCTATACGTCCTTCAAGGCGGGCTGAGGGCGGCTCTGACCTGCACACTTCGCGCTAAGGGCGCGGCGGTGCGCAAGAAATCGGTCAAGCAGGGGGAGTCGTCGGCGCTGGTGCTGTCAGCTCGCCGGACACATGGCGCTGGACATGCGGCAGAGATCGACGTGACGTCGACTCACCAAGGCAATTCCAGTGCGATCCATGGCGGAAGCGTGTCACGGGACTTTAGACCCAGTCCACCAGTGCCCGTAATCTGGACACTCTCGTCCCACCTGATGAGACACAGTGACGTGGGTCACTCGGACGCCCATCTCCCCTATCACGGGCGTACTCAAGGATGCCTTCTCGGGCGGCCTGAAGGCACTGCCCGGGCGGCTCCTCTTTACCTGCGGTGGTGAGCGGCGCTTCCTGCGGCGGTACTCCGCCGAGCTGCACCTCCGGCATCACGAGGTGCCGATCCCCTTCGCGGTCCCTTCGGGCAAGAGCATGTACCTCAGGCGGGCGGGTTCCGCGGTGCGGGAGGAGCAGGGCGGGCGCCCGCTACGGCTGCTCGCCGGGCGCGTCACCCTATACCTGGACGGCCTCGACGAGCTCTCGGCGGCGGCTCGGCACGCCGTGGTGCACTGGATCAAGGACGTGGCGAGGTAGTACCCCCGGGCCGGGATGCTCATCACCTGCCGGACGGCCGCCTACCCCACCCACCGGGAGCACCTCACCACCGGTCAGGTGGCCAACCTGGTCGTCGCCGGCCTGCGGAGCGGTGGACCCTCGCCTCCCTGAACCCGCCCCGCGTTCCCGCCCCCTGCCTCAGCTACGCCCCCGGCCAAGGCCCCGGCGCAGCCACATCCGGCTCCTGCTCAACCTTCGTATCGAAAAGCTTGAAGCCGCGCCGCAGGTAGTTGTCCATCGCGTGCTCCCCGTCCTTGGAGCACGTGTGCAGCCACACCCGCTTCGTCGGCGTCAGCTCCGGCCACCGCTCGGCCAGGTCCCAGGCGCGGCGGATGCCCTGCGAGAGCAGGTGGCCGCCGATGCGGCGGCCGCGGAAGGCGGGGATGAGGCCGAAGTAGACGATCTCGACGACACCGCCCTCCTGCGCCGCCAGTTCGACGTATCCAGCCGGCGTCCCCTTCTCGTACGCGACCCAGGTCTCGACGCCCGGCTTCCCGAGCTCCTCCTGCCACTGGTCGTAGGAGAGGGAGAGCCGGTCCGTCCAGCGGATGTCGCCGCCGACGGAGGCGTAGAGGAAGCGGCTGAACTCGGGGGAGGGGATCTCGGCCCGGACGATCCGCAGGTCGTCGCCCTCGGGCGCGGCGGCGGGGAGCAGATCGGTGGGAGCGGTCTGCTCCAGGGACCACGTGGTGACAGTGATGCTCATGCGGGTCAGCGAATCATGAGCCGCGCACCCTGGCCAAAGGGGTTCGGGATGCGGGAAGATCCCGCAGCGCTCTGCCACCCCCCGCATTCTTCTACCTGGAGGATGTTCCATGGTCCGCCGCACACCCCGCGGCCTGCTCGCCGCGGCCACCGTCACCGTGGCCCTCGCGACGCTTGCCGCACCCGCTTCGGCCTCGGCCGACCCGCAGGCCCGCGTTTTCATGGTCAACCCCGTCCAGTCGTCGGGGGACCAGACCCTCGCCGACGACAAGGACTCCGCGAGCTCCGTTCCCGAGAGCGCCTATGCCACCGCCGCCCTGCGCCATCTCGACGCGAGCGGCGGGCTCAACGGGAAGTGGGCGTACGTCAGATCCGACACCGGTGCCTCCGCCAAGATCGCGGACGCCGGGACGTACACCCGCCACGATGACCAGTTCGAGCAGGTCATGGCGTATTTCTGGGTGAATGAGTCGCAGGAGTATCTGCAGAGCCTCGGCTTTGGGACCGAGCTTCCGGGTGCCAACGACCGTGCCCAGCCCGTCCGTATCAACCAGTGGGGTGCGGACAACTCCTTCTTCACGGACAAGAAGGCCGAGATCCGCTTCGGCAAGGGCGGTGTCGACGACGCCGAGGACGCGGAGGTTGTCGTGCATGAGTACGGGCACGCCGTCCACCACGCACAGGTGCCCGGCTTCGGCACCTCCCTGGAAGCCGGGTCGATCGGCGAGGCCTGGGGCGACTATCTGGCGGTGTCGGTCGGCGCGTACGCGGACGCCAAGTACGGCTGGCCCGCGAAGGCGGACCTCGCCTGTGTCGCCGACTGGGACTCCGCCTCGTACTCGGACGCCCCGCACTGCCTGCGCCGCATCGACAGCGACAAGACGTACGCCGACCGGGAGGGCGAGGTGCACGCGGACGGTGAGATCTGGTCCCGCGCGCTCTTCGACATCCGCGGCAAGCTCGGTGCCCGCACCGCGGACCGGATCATCGTCAACGCCCAGTTCGGCTTCGCGCCCGACACCAGCTTCGAGGACGCGGCCGTGACGACGATCGCGACCGCGCAGAAGATGTACGGCAAGGGCGCGGCGGACGCGGTGCGCAAGGCGTTCCAGGCTCGGGAGATACCTGGCGTGTGACTGACTGACTGACTGAGTGAGTGAGTCGGTGGGGTTCCGCCGTCGGGAGGGTCTGCCCGGCGGCGGGGCCGTGCCATCCGGTGCTCGGCGTTCAAGGCTCCGGGACCCGTCGCGCCCTGCGCACCGTGGGCGCCGTCGAGTGCGGGAGCAGGTTCGCCGGGCGGTCGGGAAGCAGCACCTCGACGTCCACGTCCTCCGGAAAGCGGTACGGGCGGTGGGCGAGCAGACCGCCCAAGTAGCGGCGTACGCGGGACAGTTCGGCGCGGACCGTCACCGTGCGAGCCGGGTCGCCGAACATGTCCTCGGCCAGGTCCGACGCGCTGCGCCCCTTCGGATGCGTACTGAGGAGGTAGAGCAACTCTGCGTGGCGCGGGCTGAGTTCGTGGGTCCAGTTGCCGACGCCGCCGCCCTCGACGGTGACCGACCAGCGGCGCGGACCGCTCACGTCGAGGACCACACGGGTCGCGGCGAGCGGCCGTGGTTCCTCCTCGACGCGCAGCAGCCAGCCGCCGGGCAGCGGCTCCACCGCGCAGGTGCCGAGCGAGGGCAGCCAAGTGTGTCCTGCGGCAAGGGACTTGGGCAGGGATATCCGGTCCATCGGCGGCATCCCCGTGACCGCGGCCGTCCAGCCGTCGCCGTCCACCGCGACGGCGCGACCGTCGAGCCGGGCCAGGACCGGCGCCGCCACCGTCCGCAGCCGGTCGAGCGTCGTCAGATGGTTCTCCCGCAGCCGTGCCTCGGCGAGCTTGGCCACCGAGTCGACCAGGGCGAGCGTCGCCGGATGCATCGTGTTGAGCGGGCCGCTGACATCCACGACGCCGATGAGCCGGCCGGAGCGGGGATCGGTGATGGGCGCGCCCGTGCACGTCCACGCGTGGTGGGTCTCCACGAAGTGCTCGGCGGAGAACACCTGCACGGGCCTGCGCACCACGAGCGGCGTGCCTATGCCGTTCGTGCCGACGATGCTCTCGCCCCAGTCGGCGCCCAGTTCGAAGCCGAGCGAGTCGGCCTTGCGCAGCACCGTGGAGTTTCCCTCGCGCCACAGGACCCGGCCGTCGGCGTCACAGACCACCATGATGTGATGCGCCGCGTCCGCCACCGAGACGAGCGCGTTCCGCAGCAGCGGAAGGACCTCTACCAGGGGCGATGTGCGGCGCCGCTCCTCCAGCTCCTCGACGCTGAGCAGCCGGGACCTGAAGTCCCGGTCCGGATCGACCCCGTCGTTCAGCATGCGACCCCAGGACTCACCGATCACCGGACGCGGCATCACGCGCGGCCGCTGCCCGGAGAGCGCCGCGTGGCGGACATGCGCGAGCAGCCGCGCGGCCTGCGTGCAGTCCATGGTGGCGATCCTCGCGAGGTTGATCGTCGACGTCGCGGTCATCACTGAGTCCTTCCCGAACAGACCAGTGCGTCGGGGCCCGTACTCAGTCGGGGCCCGTACTCAATCGTGCCCCTTCGACGCCCGCAAGGGTATTAGTTCGGTAATAAACAATTGACTTGCAACCTCATGCAACCCTCGCGAACAGCCGTGCGGGAGTCGAAGCTTGGCCCAACGCCGTTCGCGCGGCGTTCACGCTCCTCAACGGGGCCTGAAAGCGGGGGTGGTGCCGTGTCGGCGCAGCACCACCCCCGTGCCCCCGGTCAGTCCTCCCCCGTGACCTCGGTCAGTCCTCGCGCGGGGCGGCACGCTCCACCACGGCCGCCAGATCGAGCGTGTGCGGCAGCGTCCCGAACGCCGCGCCCCAGTCCCCGCCGAGCCGCGAGGCGCAGAACGCGTCGGCCACCTCCGGGGGCGCGTACCGCACGAGCAGCGAGCCCTGCAGCACCGTCGCCATCCGCTCCACGAGCCGCCGCGCCCGCGCCTCGACGCCCTCCAGATCGGCCAGTTCGGTCAGCAGGCCCTTGATCGCGCCGTCCAGGCGGTAGTCGGCGCCGCGGGCCGAACCGACCTCCTGGAGAAAGGCGTTCAGCGCCATCGGCTCCCGTTGCAACGCCCGCAGCACGTCCAGCGCCTGTACGTTCCCCGAGCCCTCCCAGATCGAGTTGAGCGGCGACTCGCGAAGCAGCCGCGGCATACCCGACTCCTCGACGTAGCCGTTGCCGCCGAGGACTTCGAGCGCCTCCACCGCGTGCGGCGTGCACCGCTTCGTCACCCAGTACTTCGCGGCCGGCACCGCGATCCGCAGGAACGCCCGCTCCTGCTCGCTCCCGTCGTCGTACGCGGCCGCGAGCCGCAGCGCGAGCGTCGTGGCCGCCTCCGACTCCAGGGCCAGATCCGCGAGGACGTTGCGCATCAGCGGCTTGTCGACGAGCTTGCCGCCGAACGCCTCGCGGTACGTGGCGTGGTGCACGGCCTGCGCGACGGACTGCCGCATGATCGCCGCCGAGCCGACGACACAGTCGAGCCGCGTCGCCGCCACCATCTCGATGATGGTGCGCACCCCGCGCCCCTCCTCGCCGACCCGGCGCGCCCACGTCCCGTCGAACTCGACCTCGCTCGACGCGTTCGACCTATTGCCCAGCTTGTCCTTGAGCCGCTGAATGGCAAAGGCGTTACGCGTTCCGTCCGCGAGCACACGCGGTACGAGAAAACACGTGAGTCCCGCGTCGGTCTGCGCGAGCACGAGAAATCCGTCGGACATAGGAGCGGAACAGAACCACTTGTGCCCCGTCAGCTCATAGGTGCCTTCCTCGGCAAGGGCCCGCGCACGCGTCGTATTCGTCCGTACGTCGCTGCCGCCCTGTTTCTCCGTCATCCCCATGCCGAAGAGCACTCCGGCCTTCTGGGATGCGGGCCGAAGACCTTCGTCGTACACCAGAGAAGTCAGTTTCGGCTCCCACTCGGCGGCGAGCGCGGGATCGGCCCGCAGCGCCGGCACCGCCGCGTGCGTCATCGACACGGGGCAGCCGTGACCCGCCTCCACCTGCGACCACACCAGGAATCCGGCCGCGCGCCGCAGATGCCCGCCGGGCCGCACCCACGCGGTGGTGAGCCCCGACGAGACGGCCTTTCCGAGCAGCCTGTGCCACGAGGGATGGAAGGCGACTTCGTCGACGCGATGGCCGTATCGGTCATGGGTGTGCAGAACGGGCGGATTCTCATTGGCGAGGAAGCCCCATTCCCGCGCCTGCGCGGAGCCCGCCGCGCGCCCGAGTTCGGAGAGTTGCTCCTGCGCGGTACTGAGCAGCGCGGGGTCGAGATGCCGTTCGATTCCCTCTACAAGTGCCCGGTCCGCCGTAAAGACGTCATATCCCACCAGGGGCGGAGCCTGGTTGGTCACGGTGTGGGTGGTGGCTGCCATGCCGCTACGGTAAGGAGGTGCACCAGGCAAAAGAAACACCCGGGCGGCCGTCGGGCCGCTGGAACCGGGCCCGCGCTCTCTACAGCAACGTCTCCAAGCGCAGGACTGCCTGGCTGCTGCTCAAAGACACGGTCAACTCATGCGTGGAATACCGGATCCTGGGCCTGGCGGCCGAGGCGGCGTTCTTCACCCTCCTCTCCGTGCCGCCGCTGCTGCTCAGCCTGATCGGCCTGCTCGCGTACGTGGACCGCTGGACCGGCGCGAACACGATCGCCAGCGTGGAGAACAACATCCTGGAGGCGTCCCGCACGGTCCTGTCCGACAGGGGCGTCAGCCAGATCGCGCAGCCGATACTGGAGGACGTGATGCGGGTCGGCAGGCCCGATGTCATCTCCATCGGCTTCCTCTTCGCCCTGTGGTCGGGCTCGCGCGCGGTGAACGTCTTCATCGACACGATCACGGTCATGTACGGCCTCGACGGCGCGCGCGGCATCGTCAAGACCCGGCTGCTCGCCTTCGGGCTGTTCATCGTGGCGCTGCTGATCGGTTCGGTGGCGCTGCCGCTGATGGTGGCGGGGCCCGACGCGGTGGTCCAACTGGTGCCGGGCTCCACGACGGTGGTGCAGATCGTGTACTGGCCGGTGGTGATACTCCTGTCGATCATCTTCCTCACGACGCTGTACCACGTGTCAGTGCCGGTGCGCTCGCCCTGGGTGGAGGACATGCCGGGCGCGCTGATCGCCCTCGGCATGTGGGTCCTCGGCAGCTTCCTTCTCCGCATCTACCTGACCAGCACGGTCGAAGGCCCCACGATCTACGGCTCGTTGGCGGCGCCGGTGGCGGTGCTGCTGTGGATCGGCGTCTCGGCGTTCGCGGTCCTCGTGGGCGCCGCCGTGAACGCGGCGATCGACCGGGTGTGGCCGTCCGTCGCCACGGCGGCGGCGCGGGCCGCGAATGAGCGGATCCGTGAGGCGCGGGCGGTGGAGATGGTTGCTCGCGCCGCCGCCGCGCGGGAAGCGGCGGACCCCGACGATCCGGACATGCCCTCCGAGTTCCCCGAGCGCTGGTCGCGGTTCCTTCCGCCGGACGATGTGTCGTCGCGGCTGCGGACGCATGCGAAGCGGAACGGGGGCGAGGAGGAGCCGCCGCCGGAGTAGCGCACCGCAGATCACCGGCTTCGCCGAGTTCGTCCTCAAACTCCCCCAAGCTCTTAAAGAGCAGGGGGGACCCCCTCGACGGGCTGGATTCTCCAGCCCGTCCGGCGTTTGAGGGCATCTTGTTCACGCCTTCCAGATGCCCAGTTCCGCATGCTCCCGAGCGAAATCCGCGAAGTCACGCGGGGCACGCCCCAGAATCCGCTGAACCCCCTCGGAGAGGCGCGCATTGCGCCCATCCAGATTCGTCTCGAAGAGTTCGATCAGGAATTCCGCCTCCTCCGCCGGCACCCCGTACTCCGTGAGAGCACCCCCGTACTCCCGGGCGGAAACCGGCACATACCGAATCTCCCGCCCCGCAGCCGCCGAAATCTCCGCCACCGCGTCCCGGAACGACAGCAAGCGTCCCCCGGATACCTCCACCACCTGCCCCGCGTAGCGGTCGTCCGCCGCGCCCAGCACCGCCACCACCACATCCGCGATGTCCCGCGTGTCGATGAACGGTTCGAGCACCTCCCCGGCAGGGAACACCAGCTCCCCGGCCCGCATCCCGTCGAGCAGCGGCGCCTCGCTGAAGTTCTGGGCGAACCAGCTGGCCCGTACGACCGTCCACTGCGCGCCGGACTCCCGCACCGCCCGCTCGGCCGGCTCCGCCTGGTCCTCGCCCCGTGCCGAGAGCAGCACGATCCGGCGCACACCGAGCGCCACCGCCTGCCGGGCCAGCGCGCCCACCGCGTCGCCCGCGCCGGGCGCCCCGACGTCCGGCTGGTACGCGAGGTACGCCGCGTCCGCGCCCCGCAGCGCTGCCTCCCACGTCGTGGGGTCGTACCAGTCGAAGCGCACCGCGCCCGACCGCGAAGCGGCCCGCACCGTGAACCCGGCCGCCTCGGCGGCCTCCGCGACCCGGCGCCCGGTCTTGCCGGAAGCGCCCGTGACCAACACCGTCTTGTTCTGCGACTGCTGTGCCTGCTGCGTGTTCAACGCGTTCTCTGTCATGACTTCAGTGAACTGCCTCGCGCCACAAGTAACCATCCGTCAGGGGCTCACCCCCATACGCGTGCGTCTACGCTTCCGGTATGGACGTACTCGCAGGCTTGCTGGAGGGCCCGCGCGCGCGGGGAGCCTTCATGATCCGGGCGTGCTTCGAACCGCCCTGGTCGGTCCGCATCGCGGACGAAGCGCCGCTCTCGGTGATGATCATGGTCCGTGGCACTGCCTGGATCGTGCCCGAGGACGGGGCCGCGCCCCAGCTGATCCGCCCCGGCGACGTCGCCATCGCCCGCGGCCCCGACCACTACACCTGCGCCGACGACCCGGCGACGCGACCGCTCGCCGAGATCCAGCCGGGCGAGCGCTGCACGCCGCTGGGCGGCGCCCCGTTCGGGCAGTACAAGGATCTGGGTCTGCGGGCCTGGGGGCAGTCGCTCGACAGTCCTGTCGAGATGCTGATCGGGACCTATCAGGCGCGCGGCGAGATCACCGGACGGCTGCTCGACGCGCTGCCCCCGCTGCTCGTGCTGCCCACCGACGTGTGGGACTGCCCGCTCACCCCGCTGCTCGCCGACGAGATCGCCAAGGACGAGCCGGGCCAGGACGTCGTCCTCGACCGGCTGCTCGACCTGCTGATGATCGCCTCGCTGCGCGCCTGGTTCTCGCGGCCGGAGGCGGCGGCCCCCGCCTGGTACAAGGCGATGGGCGACCCGGTCGTGGGGCAGGCGATCCGGCTGCTCCAGGATGATCCGGCGCACCCCTGGACCATCGCCGCGCTCGCCGCGAAGGCGGGGGTCTCGCGGGCCGCGCTCGCCCGGCGGTTCACCGAACTCGTGGGCGAGCCGCCGATGGCGTATCTGACGGGCTGGCGGCTCGCGCTCGCCGCCGATCTGCTGCGGGACGGCGAGCAGACGATCGCCGCGATCGCCCGCCGCGTCGGGTACGGCAGCGCGTTCGCCCTGTCCAGCGCCTTCAAGCGGGTGTACGGGGTCAGCCCCCAGGAACACCGGTCGCGAGCGGCGTAGCGTGGCAGGCATGGTGTACGCCGAGCGGCCGTCCCGCGTGGCCGGCGCGGTGCTGTGGACCCGCACCGGCGCCGCCGACGCCCGGAGCGTGCGGCCCGTCCTGCCCGACGGCTGCATGGACCTGCTCTGGTCCGGCGGCAGGCTCCTGGTCGCGGGCCCTGACACCCGCGCGTACCACCCGGGTCCGGAGGCGGCCGCCGACCGTTACGTCGGCATCCGCTTCTACCCCGGCACCGCCCCCGCCTTCCTCGGTGTCCCCGCGCACGAACTGCGCGACCGGCGCGTCGAGTTGGCCGACCTGTGGCCGTCCGCCGAGGCGCGCAGGCTGACCGAGCGGATGGACGCGGCCCGGGACCCGGTGACCGCCCTGGAGTCCCTCGCCCTGGAGCGCGCGGGCCGCGCGGAGCCGCCGGACCCGCTGATCGCGTACGTCGTCAAGTCCCTTGAGGCGGGGCGGAGCATCGCGGCGACCGCCGCGGAGGCGGGCGTCAACACCCGCCTCCTGCACCGGCGTTCACTCGCCGCGTTCGGCTACGGCCCCAAGACCCTCGGCCGGGTGCTGCGACTGCAGCGCGCACTCGCCCTGGCCTGGGAAGGAGTGCCGTACGCGCAGACCGCGGCCGTCGCGGGCTTCGCCGACCAGGCCCATCTGGCCCGCGACGTCAAGGAGTTGACGGGAATGCCGCTGGGCGAACTACTGCGCGGACGCTAGAGGCGCGAACAGGTCCACGCCATTGCCATCCGGGTCCAGGACGGTCGCGTACCGCTGGCCCCACGCCGCGTCGAACGGCTTGAGCTCACTGCGATATCCGGCACCGGTCAGCTCCGCGAAGGCGGCGTCGACGCCCCCGGGTGTCTCGCAGTGGAAGGCGAGACCGATGCGGCCCGCGCCCTGCGGCGGCTCCCAGTCCTGGACGAACGAGCGGATCGTCTCCTCCGTGTCGAAGGCGATCCGCAGACCGCCCGGCAGTGCCGCCTCCACATGCGGTTGGCGGTCAGATCCGGCCGGGAAGTCGAGACCTAGGCGGCGGTAGAATTCAAGGGCGGCGGCCATGTCCGAGACGACGAGGCCGACGAGATCGAAGCGGGGCGTGATGTTCGTGTTCATGCCTCGCAGCGTAGGCAGCGGCCCCGGCCCCGGTCTTGAAGGAAACGGACGCCGCGCCACTCCTTGCCGCCGCCCGCTCACGGTCGTACATGTGCAGAGAAGGCACGTACGGGCCGACACGGGAGATGACCGACATGTGCGCCATGCCCACGGCGACCGCACCGAGCAAGTACCCGCCTAGCCCCGTACGCCTGGAGGCCGATTACGCCCCCGCGCTCTCCCGCTGGCTCTGGCTGGTGAAGTGGCTGCTCGCGATACCGCACTACGTCGTGCTGCTCTTCCTCTGGATCGGCTTCCTCCTGGTCACCGTCGTGGCGTTCTTCGCGGTCCTGATCACCGGCGGTTATCCGCGGGCGCTGTTCGACTTCAACGTCGGTGTGCTGCGCTGGAGTTGGCGCGTCGAGTACTACGCGTACGGATCGCTCGGCACCGACCGCTATCCGCCCTTCACCCTGCGGGACGTCCCCGACTATCCGGCCCACCTGGACATCGCGCACCCCGAGCACCTCTCCCGCGGCCTGGTCCTCGTCAAGAGCTGGCTGCTCGTCCTGCCCCAGCTCCTGGTGGCCGCGCTGATGTCGGGCGGCTACCGCTTCAACGGCGGGCTCGCCGGGCTCCTCGCCTTCTACGCCGGAGTCTCGCTGCTCTTCACGGGCCGCTACCCGCGGGGCATGTACGACCTCAACATGGGTCTGCACCGCTGGGTCGCGCGCGTCATGGCGTACGGCCTGCTGCTCACGGACGTGTATCCGCCGTACCGCCTCGATCAGGGGGAGCGGGAGCCCCTTGGCTGACTGTCCCGGTCCGCGAATCCTCGCTACGGTGGGAGCCATGGACTTGCCGAGCGACAACCGACTGGCGGCTGCCGTCGTGGCCCACCGAGGCCGTGTGCTGCTCGTGCGGCGCAGTGAGACGGAGCGATTCCTGCCTCGGGTGTGGGGCGTTCCCTGCGGGAAGCTCGATCCGGACGAGAGTCCGGGCGCGGGTGTGCTGCGGGAGCTCAAGGAGGAGACCGGGCTGCTCGGCGAGGTGCTGCGCAAGGTCGGCGAGTCGTCCTTCGTCAGCCGGTATCGCGGGCACGAGGTGAAGAACTGGCAGGACAACTTCCTTGTCAGACCGCTCACTTTCGACGTCTCGCTGCCGCTGCCCGACCAGGAGTACCGCTGGCTCGCCCCCGCCGACATCCGCACGGTCGAGATCGACGACTACAACCGGGACATCGTGGAGCAGGCGTTCAGCGCGACGGCGTTCAGCTCCTGGCGCTGATCAGTGCAAGGAGTGACTCCAGTTCGGCCAGATACTCCTTGACTTCCATCGGCCGTTTGGCGACCGCCTCCGCGCGGCCGCCCGCGTCGGCCTCCGCCTCGGCCTCGGCGAACACGTCCGTGTAGGTCCGCCGCCCCGACCCGGTCTCCAGGAACAGCGTCACCGTCGTCTCCGGCGCGGCGCACCACGCCCGGTGCAGCGCGTACGACGGAAGGCCGTAGCCGCTGCCCGCCGCGTACTCGGCGTTCTGCGTGAGCCGCAGCCGCGCGGGGCCCGCCGGTTCCAGGAGCCAGTGGCCCTCCTCGTCCGACAGGGACTCGCGGTACCAGGACGCCGCGAGCCCGCCGCCGCCCGCGTCCTCCACCGGCTCGTACAGCTCCATCCCCAGGGTGCCCCGCACCACGTAAGAGGCCAGCGGGGAACGGTGGTTGTGGATGTCCTCGCGGCCCGTCGCGCGGGTGCCCGGATGCCAGATGTGGGCGCGCAGCATGTGCCGCGGACCGCCGTCGACCAGGAGCAGCTTGTCGAAGCCGAGCACATGGCGGTACGAGAGGAGCGCGCAGCCCGCGGGGTCGCCGACGCCCGTCGCCAGCTCGCGCACCAGGGCCGGGAGCCGCTCGGGCGCGCCGAGCCGGGCGACGACCGTGCGCGCCGCCCGCACCAGGTCCTCCTCGGGCAGCCCCTCCAGGGTCCCTTCGAGCAGCCGCCGGGCCCCGTGCACATGCCGACCACCCATGGTCACTCCCCCTGGTCGCGAGCGCGCCGGAGGATCACCTACCCGGCTGATACATCCATACGGCATGTGCCCGCAGCGCCGAAAGGCCTTGATAGGTCATCCACATCGGGCGGCCGAGATCGTACCCGTCCCAGTTCCAGATGCCGTCGTCCTGCTGCCGCCACACCGCGCCCACCGCGCCCGACAGGAGCGAACGCCATGCCACCTCGCGGCCCTCGTCCGCGGCGATCTCCCAGGCGTCCGGCGTGAGCAGCGCCCGCACCATCCAGGCGGCGGTGAAGTGCCGTACGGCGAGGACCTCTTGGCGCCAGGAGTCGACGGGGTGCGGGCGGCGCACCTCCTCCTGGGTGTTGCGCAGGTCGGCGCAGTCCTCGTGGTCCGGGGCCGGGCAGGCGAGCAGCCAGCGGATGCCGTCCTCGCGGGCGGCCCGTGTGTTGCTGTCCTCGCCGAGCACCCGCGCCGCGCGGTCGAGCGCGACCACCGCCTGAGCGGTGTGCACCGAGGACGGGCGCGTGACGGGGGCGCGCAGGGCCGGGCCCCAGCAACGCCGGTGCTCCCGCTGGGGATCGGTGATCGTCCGGTCGACCAGCTCGGCCCGAAGGCGCGTCAGGGCGGGCGACTCCGGCGCGGCGCGCAGCAGCCCGCGCAGCATCGTCGTCACGACATGGGTCCTGCCGAGCCCGGACGGCTCGAGCTCCTCGGTGAAGCGTGCCGAGCACTGCGTCGCCTCCGCCGCGAGCCGCACCGGGTCCGCGCCCGCCCGCGCGAGCGCACCGAGCACAAGCGCGGTCACCTCGGGGCGCGGTGTGGAGCCCTGCGAGCGGGCCGCCCAGCCGCCGTCCGCGAGGCGCAGCCGCCACAGGGTCTCCACCAGTTCCGACGTACGCAACCGGCCGTCGGACAGGCCGAGTTCGAGCGCGATGTGCAGGCCGTACGCGGTGCCGGTCGGCGTGGGACGCACCGGCCGGGTCGGCTCGTCGAGCGCGTGGGCCCAGCCGGTGAGGCGGCCGCGCTCCGGGTCGTCGAAGCCGGCGAGCTCGGCGGTGAGCGTCGTGTGGGTGGCCGCCATGAGGTGCGTCAGCGGTCCGGGGGCGGGCGCGACGGCGGCGGGAGTACGGGGTTCAGGGACGCGGATGGTGGTGTCCGCCCCGGCCCTGGCCCGCATCAGCGCCGCCGCGAGCCAGGCGGCGACGCCCGTCCCGATGCCGCTGACCGCCGCGATGCCATAGCGGGCGGTGTCGCCGGACAGCGCGTCCGGCAACACGCCCACCAGGGACTGGAACACCGCGTACCCCGCCGCCGCGCAGCCGAAGCCGCCGAGCCAGCCCACGAAGCGGCCGGGGCGGGAGTCGTCGGGCGGGGGAGGAGGTGTGGCGGGCGGCCGCAACGGGCCGCGGCCCAGCCGCGGTTGTGACAAGGGGTGCTCCCTCCCCCCAAGGCGGCACGTGGTTCGTCGTTGATCCCAGTCTAGTGCTGAGTCACCCGGAAACCCCGGTGAAGGTGAACGCGAACTCCGCGGGAGCGGCGTGGAGTTCATGCGGGGGCAGTACGCCGGGCCCGCAGGACTGCGAACCGATGCCCTGCTGCCCGTGGTCGAGATGGACCCACACCGTGTCGCCGGGGACGAGATCCGTGCGGTGCCTGGCCGCGTCCAGCTGCTCCGTCGTCCAGCGCCGCGTCGTGAACCAGAACGCCGGATCGCCCTCGACGCGTACGCCGTCACCCGCGAAGGCGGTGCGCAGCTCGGCCCAACGGACGTCCGCGCGGGCGCCGTTCTCCTGCGGGCGGACATACGGGGTCTGCATCCGGTCGACCGGCATGAAGTGCCTGCCGATGACGGAGGCCGCCGCCGTGTCCGGATACGCCTCGCCGGGCCCGCCGCCGAACCAGTGCGCGTACCCGTACGCGGCGGGAAGCCCGAGCCGGACACCGAGCCGGGGCAGCGGCACCGGCCACTCGCCCTCGGGCGCCACGGAGACCGTGAGCCGCAGCCGGGAGCCGTCGGACGCCCAGCGGTACACGGTGCGCAGGCCGATGTCGCGCGCGGCGGGCGCCACGCGGGTGCGGACGGTGAGCGCGTCGTCGGTCAACTCGACGGCGTCCAGGCGGTGTTGCATGCGGTGCAGGCCGAGCTCGCGCCAGAGCACGCCGTTGCGCCGGTCGGACTGCCAGGACGCCCCGTCGTCGTTGTCGGTGGGGGCGCGCCAGACGTCCAGACGCGGGGCGGCCCGCAGCGGGATGGAGCCGAGGGTGTGCAGCTCGCCTGTGCGGGCGGCGAAGGTGCCGGGGCCCAGGGTGACGCGGCCGAGCATGACGGGGCCCGTGTCGGGCGTGGGGCGTGCTCCGGTCGCGGCGCGGGGCACGGGGCGTGCGGTGATGGGGAAGTCGGCCCGCGCGACGGCGTGATCGAGCTTCGTCCAGTTCGTCTCCACGCAGACCATCGCCGTGAGGTGCAGGCGTGTCTCGGCGTCACGGAACTCCAACGGCACGTCTGGGAGCTTGAGTTCGACGGATTCGCCCGCCGCCAGGTCCTTCGGTACGGCCAGTTCACCGCCCTCGCCAGCTTCGCCGTCACTTACGTACGTCCACTCGAAGGCCAGATGGGAGAGGTCGGCGAAGTCGTGCAGATTGGTGATCCGGACCGTCCCCGCAGCCCCGTCGTACGCGAAACGCACCGGCTGGATGACCGCCTTGTAGTCCGCAAGGCCCGGCGATGGCGTCCGGTCGGGGAAGAGCAGCCCGTCGCAGACGAAGTTCCCGTCGTGCAGCTCCTCGCCGAAGTCGCCGCCGTAGGCGAAGCCGAACTCCGGGTGTGCGATGCCGTGGTCGATCCACTCCCAGATGAAGCCGCCCTGGTTGCGCTCGTGCGCCTCGAAGAGCTTCTGGTACTCGCTCAGGCCACCGGGTCCGTTGCCCATCGCGTGCCCGTACTCGCAGAGAATGAAGGGCAGTTGACGGCGCGAGGCCGGTCCGTCGTCGTCCTCCTTGCGGCCGATCCGTTCGACCTCGGCGTGATCGGCGTACATCCGCGAGTACATGTCGGTGTCCGCGCAGGACCGGTCGCCCTCGTAGTGGATCAGGCGGTCGGCATCCCGCTCGCGGATCCAGCGGGCCATCGCCGTCAGGCCGCGGCCCGTGCCGCACTCGTTGCCCAGGGACCAGATGATCACCGAGGCATGGTTCTTGTCGCGCTCGACCATGCGGGCGGCGCGGTCCAGGAGGGCGGGCGTCCAGCGGTCGTCGTCGACGGGGTTGGCGCGCCAGTCCTGGACGGTGAAGCCGTGGGTCTCCAGATCGCACTCGTCGATGACCCACAGGCCCAGCTCGTCGCAGAGGTCGAGGAAGGCCGGGTGCGGCGGATAGTGGCTGGTGCGGACCGCGTTGATGTTGTGCTGCTTCATCAGGCGGATGTCGGCGCGCATCGTGGCGAGGTCGAGGGTGCGGCCCGTCTCCGGGTGGAACTCGTGCCGGTTCACGCCCCGGAACAGGATGCGGCGGCCGTTGACCTTGATGACACCGTCCTCGACGGCGACCGTGCGGAAGCCGATCCGCAGCGGGATCCGCTCGCCCGCCGTGGCGAGCACCCCGTCGTACAGGCGGGGCGTCTCGGCCGTCCACGGCTCGACGGCCACCGTCACTGCGTCGCCGGTCGCGACGTCGATCCCCAGCTCGGGCACGGTGACCCGCCCCGCCACGTCGGACGCGACCCGCAGCGTGCCCGTCCCCGCGCGATGGTCGTACGAGGCATGGGTGAAGAAGTCGAGCGCGCAGCCCTCGGGGCGGTGCAGCAGCGTCACGTCGCGGAAGATGCCCGGCAGCCACCACTGGTCCTGGTCCTCCAGGTAGGAACCGGACGACCACTGGTGGACCCGGACCGCGAGGACGTTGCCGGCGCGGCGCAGCAGCTGCCCCACGGCGAACTCGTGCGGAAGGCGGGACCCCTTGAACTCGCCGAGGTCCGTGCCGTTCAGCCAGACGCGGGCGCAGGACTCGACACCGTCGAAGCGGAGCACGTTCCCGCCGTCCGTGGGCCAGTCGTCCGGGAGGTCGAAGACGCGCAGGTGGTCGCCGGTGGGGTTCTCGGTCGGTACGCGGGGCGGGTCGACCGGGAAGGGATAGTTCACGTTGGTGTAGGCGGGCGAGCCGTGGCCCTGGAGCGCCCAGGTGCCGGGCACGGCGATGTCGTCCCAGGAGGCGGCGTCGTACCCGTCGGAGGCGAAGGAGTCGTCGGTGTCACCGGCGGTGGCGGAGAGGCGGAAGCGCCAACTGCCGTTCAGGGAGAGGGAGGCGGCGTCCGACCGCGCGTACCAGGCGCGGGGCGGGAGGCAGCCGGAACCGGGGGATACGTCCTCGAAATAGGGGAGATCCATGGTTTCCATCAGACAGCGGCGAGGCGGGGCCTCACAACACTCACGCGGCGGGGGTTGTTGGATTCTCGGCGAGCGGTTTGGACGAATGACGCGCTGGGTGCGGATTTCGTTGAATGAGGTTGCTCGCTCAGTGGAAATCATCTGAGGTATGGCACTCCGAGCGCGATATCGGTAGTGTCCCCGGCTGTGACCATCAGCCAGCCGTCCCCGTCCGCGACCCTGCCCGCCCAGCTCCCGCAGACCGGCCGCACCCGCCACAGCAGGCTGCGCGAGCAGGGCGGCCTTGAGCGTGCGGAGCTCGAAGCGATCCTCGACGCGGGATTCGTCTGCCACCTGGGCGTCGTCGTCGACGGCCACCCCATGGTGGTCCCCACCGTGTACGGCCGCGACGACACCCATCTGTATCTGCACGGCTCGGTCGCGAGCCGCAGCATGGCCGCCGACCCGGACGCCGAGATCTGTGTGACCGTGACCCATGTCGACGGCCTGATCCTGGCCCGCTCGGTCTTCGAGCACGGTGTGAACTACCGCAGCGCGATGATCTACGGCGTACCGCACAAGGTCACCGACCCGGAGCGGAAGCTGCGGGGCCTGCGGCTGCTGACCGAGCATGCGACGCCCGGCCAGTGGGACTACGCGCGGCGCCCGAGCCGCAAGGAACTCGCCGCGACGACCCTGCTCGCCCTGTCCCTCGAAGAGGCGTCCGTCAAGACGAGCGTGGGCCCGCCCGACGACGGCGAAGGACCGGACGCCGCGCTCGGAGTCTGGGCCGGAAACCTTCCCCTGACGGCCAGTTGGGGCACTCCGGTGCCGGACCCGGCGCTCGCCCCGGACATCGGGGTCCCGCCGCACATCGCGGAGCGCGGCGGGACCCGGCAGGGCTGAGCGGCCGGTCGGCTCAGGGCTGCACGGGGGCCTTGCAGCCGTGTGTCTCGGCCGACTTCTCAGCGAACGCCTTCAGGGCGGCGCGCTGGTAGGCGCGGTCGGCGGCGCTGGGCTTGTCCCGCTTGTCGCTGCCGTACGAGGGGGACCCGGAGCCCGGCGGCTCGATGGTGAACAGGGCGCGCTCGCCACCCTTCTCGCACTCCGCGCTCGCCCAGTACCCGCCGAACACGAGGGGTCCGGCCGGGGCCACGCCCAGCATGCGGTCCGGCTCCAGGTAGTCGTGGCGCTCCTGGTAGCCGTACCGCTCGTCCTGCGCGTATGGGCCGTAGTAGGCGCTGAGGCGGTACCGGCCGCTGATGTCCGACGAGGTCCGGGGTGCCGGCCGCCCTTCCGTGTCCACCGGCCCGGCGCCGAGGACGCACACCTCGAGCGGCGTCCCGCGACGTGCGCCCTCCCATGCCCAGGAGAGCGCGGAGCCGCGCGCCGGAACGCCCTCGCAGGACGCGGTGGCGTCGGCCAGCGGCACGTTCTCCTCCTCGTCCACCGGCAGCGGCACCGTGCGCGGGCGCTCGCCGAGTTCCGCGTCGCAGCCCCAGTGGTCGGAGGCGTTCGCCGCCGTGGCGGTGGCGATCCGGGCGAAGGCGGTGCGCCGGGCGGCGTCTTCGACGGTCGTCCCCTCGTCCTCGACGCCGACCGTGACGAGCAGCCCGCCGCGGCCGCGCGCGCAGTCGAGGAGGACTGCGGTGGTGGCACTGGCGTCGCCATCGTCGTCGGAGCCGGCGCTGAAGACGCTGTTCCACCCGTGGCCGAGCGTGGCAGGGGGCAACACGGTGCCCGCCTCCGGATACACCCCGTCGTACCGGCCGGTGAAGTCCTCGCGCCGTTGCTGCCGCGCGGCGAAGCTGTCGTCGTCCTTTACCCGCCGTTCCGGCACCGCGTGCACGTTGACCGTGACCGAGCCCTCTTCGACTTCGAGGGCCAGCGAGCACTCCACCCGCAGCGAGGCGTCGGCCAGTTCACCCTCCGAGCGGCCGTCGGTGTCGTCCTCGAACGGCCCGTCGCCAAGGACGTCACGCACTTCAGCGCCCGGCAGCACCCCGTCGCAGGCCTCGTCGATCTGGCGCTGCGCCACCCACCTGTCGTAGCCCCCGCCGAACCAGAACCACCCGCCCGCCAGCAGTGCGAGGGCGAGCACCGCCCCGGCCGCCACGGTCAGCTTCCGTCCCGCGCCGGACCGCCAGGTCAGCCCTGCCACTCCTCCACCTCTCCCATGATCTCGGTGTTCCGGCAGTGCGAACGCCGCGGCCAGCCGTCCGCTGCCGCCAGATAGCGGTCGAGTACGGCACGCGCCTGTGCGGAGAACCGCCGCCGGTCCTGCTTGTCGAGGACGACCGCGTCCTGGTGCTGGAAGTCGAAGGCCGGTACTACCGTGACGCGGTGATACGTAGGCCCGGCCTCGCAAGCCGACCGCGCCCAGAGCGCGAACTGCGGATCGTCGCCCGACTCCTCGATCCTCAACTGTCCTTCGCTGTCCGGCTTGTGGGTGCTTTGACTGCTCCCTGGTACGTAGCCGGAGCCGGCATGGCTCTCGTACGCACCGGCCGCGAGGATCCCCGACCAGCTCTCCGCGCTCGCCGCCTTGACCTTCCGCTCCTCGGCCCAGCCCGCGGTGTCGTCCCACTCGCCGCCGCAGGAGCCCGCGCGCTCGCTGTACGTCTTGTCGTTGCCGTCGAACCGCCAGCGGCCCGGCGAGAACTTCAGCGCCTTGGGCGAGAGCCAGTGGCAGAGCGCGGAGCCGTCGGCTGCCTTACGGACGTTCAGCGACTGCCCGCCACAGCCCTGTTTCCGGCTCACCCAGTCGGCTGCGCGTACCGCCGTACGGGACGCGTCGAGCCGTTCGCTCTTCGGCACGTCGTACGAGTTGTCGGCCGACGAGGGCAGATCCACGGACACCAGCAGGTCCTCGGACGGCCGGACCCGCCCGGTGAGCCCCTTCGGGCAGGAGGCCAGGAGGGTGGCCGACACCTGCTGGGGGCCGATCCCGTCCGTGCCGCCGGCGCCGCCGAGCGCGCTGCTCGGCAGCGGCACCGCGAAGCCGCCGCCGGGCGCGGCGGCCTGGCCCAGCACCGCCTCCGCCCGCACCCGAACCTGGGCCTCGTCCTCGCCCCACCGGACGGTGCAGTCGAGCAGCGCCCGGCTCTGCTGCCCCGGCCGCAGCATCGTGCCGTACTCGCGCAGCTCGCCCGCCGTGTCGTCCGGCAGCAGGTAGCCCACTCCTTCGGGGAGCAGGCCCGCGCAGGCATCCGCCAACTGCTCCTTGTCCGCGGCCAGTTGCTCGCTGTGCTCCATGGACCGCGACACGGCGATCCCCGTGCCCGCCACCGCGACGGCGAGCACCGTCACCCCGGCGACAAGCAGCCACGTACGCCTGCGGACGTCACGCAGCTTGGGCATGGCGCTCTCCCTCCCCGTGTACATGATCAGGAGAGCGACGCTATCAACCGGTGAGCATGCCCTGGGGCGAGGGCTAGAGGGCTAGTGGGCTATTGGGCTAGTGGAGTTTCAGCTTCCCGGACAGGAAGCTCTGCGCCACCCACTCGGGGGACTCGCCCAGGGCGAAGGCCCGCGCCTTGATGAGCGCGAGGGAGTCGCCGATCGAGCCGCCCGTCTGCTCGGACAGGGCGCCCGCCGCCTGGTGCACCGCGGCTCTGATGTCGGCGCCGCCGTACAGTCCGGGATCCGCGTCGGGGCCGAGGAGCACGCCCGCGGTCAGCGCCGCAGCGACCTCGTCCAGCGCCCCCGACCCGGCGAGGGCGGAGGGGGGATCGAAGACGGTCAGCGCGCCGATGCAGCGCGGCGGAACCGTCAGCGGCAGTGCGGCCACCGAGCTCAGGCCAAGGGCGGCGAGCCCGGAGCCGTAGCCGGGCCAGAGCTCCTCTATGGCGGCGCCGGACACATACACCGCGCTGCCGGCGCGGGCCGCTTCCCGTCCGGGGCCCGCGGTCAGGACGTACTCCAGATCCTGGGCGCCGCGCGAGGGCCGGTCCGATGCGGCGACCGCGAGCTGGCTCAGATCGTCGCCCATCAGCGTGAGCGCGGCGCTGGGGGTGCCGCAGGCCTCCGCGACCCCGGCCATGAACAAGGGGCGGTCGACGCTCGTGGCCTCCCGGCGCCCGGGGCCGTGGCCGTTCGCCCACTCCCGCACCCGGCGGGCATAGGACTCCTGGAGGCGGGCCGTGGTCAGATGCCGCTCGGCGACCGCGTGGTGCCGTGCGGCCATCGCCGAGTGGAACACACGGCCGGTCTCCAGGAAGCGCCGGTCATGGCGCTCGGCGGTCGCCGTCTCGCGCGCCGCGCGGTCGGCGGCACGAACGGCACGCTGCCAGGCGGCTTCGGCCTGGCCGTCGTCCGCGGACGACGAACTGCCTTCCATGGCCTTCATGTTCACCAGAATACGGCTCGCGGGGTCAGCCGCCGCCCGACTCGGCGACGTCTTCCATGAGGAGCACGACACCTCCGTTGTGCCCGTCGAACGGAGAGCAGATCACCGAGCAGTCGATGGTTCTGCCGATGCGGTTCACGGCGGGGATGGCGACCGGTCCCGACCGCTTCCCCGACGCGATGCACTCCCGGACGATCTGGCGCAGACCGTCGGTGGGCAGCCCGAAGTCAAGGGCGAAGAACTCCTGGTCGAGGACCTCGTCGGCCCGCAGCCCCCACAGGTCGATCGCGCCGCGGTTCCAGCTCCTGACCCGGCTGTCGGAAGAGAGGACCACCACGCCCGCCGCGATGCTGCTGACCACGCCCTCGAGGAAGGCGCGGGCCTCGTTCAGATCCGTGGAGCGCAGCCGCATCTCGTCGTTCATGGTCTCCAGTTCCTCGTTGCCGGACCGGAGTTCTTCGTTGGTGGTCTCCAGCTCCTCGTTCGTGGACTGGAGTTCTTCGTTGGTGGTCTCCAGCTCCTCGATGCTCGACTGGAGTTCCTCGTTGGTCGTCTCCAACTCCTCGTTGGTGGACTGGAGTTCCTCGTACGCGGTCTCCAGGTCCTCGCGCACCCGCTTGACCTCCGCCTTGAGCTGGGTCGAGAGGGTGACGTCCGTGAAGGTGATGTTGGTGGCGACCGGCAGTCCCTGTCCCCCGGAGATGGGCTGGATGACGATGTCGAAGTTCTGCACCTCGCTGCCGATGCGCCGCTCCGCCCCGTTCACCCGCATCGTCCGGCGCTCATGGGTGGCCTGGTCGATCAGGGAACGCAGTTCGGTGGGGCGGTAGGACAGCTCCAGGTCCTGGAAGGGGCGGCCGATGTCATGGGTCGTGAGGCCGAACTGGACACGGGCCTCGTTGTTGATCATGACGACGAGGCCGTCCTCGTCCAGGGCGACGGCGGCACCCGGAGCGGCGTCGAGGATCAGGTCGCGCAGCTGGCGGGTCCGCGAGACGGCCTGCATCTCGGCGCCCATGCCGGGGCGCATCTTCATGGGGATCGCGGGGTACGGCGGGGCGCTGCCGCCGGGACGGCGCCGGAAGATGCGCTGGCGGATGCTGAGCGCCTCGAACCGCTCGCCGTCGCTCAGCAGCATCTCGGCCTTGCCGAGGAAGAGATAGCGGCCCTCGCGCAGCGCGAAGTGGAAGCGGTCGACGATCTGGGTCTGCGCCTCGACGTTGAAGTACATCAGGGTGTTGCGGCAGACGAGCAGGTCAAGGCGGGAGATCGGGGCGTCCCGGGTGATGTCGTGCCGGCCGAAGATCACCCGGCGCCGCAGATCGGGGCGGAAGACGTAGTGACCGCCGTGCCGCTCGAAGTACTTGTCGCGCAGCTCGGTGGGGAGCGATTCGAGGTTCCTCGCCGGGTACTGGCCCGAGCGGGCTTCGCGCAGCGCCTCCTCGTCGACGTCCGTGGCGTAGATCTTGACGCGGTTCAGGCTCTCCTCGATGCCGAGCGCCTCGGCGAACATGATGGCCAGTGAGTACGCCTCCTCGCCGCTTGAGCAGCCCGCGCTCCACACCCGGATCTCCTCGTCGGGCCCCAGATCGGCGATCAGCTGGGGGACCACCTCACGCTGCAGGAGCTCCCAGGCGTCCGGGTCGCGGAACACCGAAGTGACGTTGATCAGGATCGTGTTGAAGAGCGTGCGGAACTCGACGGTGTCGGTCTCGAGCAGATCGCGGTAGTCCGCGTAGTCCTGTACGCCGACGTCGTCCATCCGCTTGCGGATGCGGCGGCCCAGGGTGGACCGCTTGTAGCCGGTGAAGTCGAAGCCCCGGGAGTCGCGGATGAAGCCGAGCAGGTCCTCCAGGCCCTGGTTGACGGCGACTTCGGGCACGGACCCGCGCTTGCCGCCGGCCTCCTGTTCGGTGCCGGTGCTCTGCTCGGGCGCTGCCCCGCTCCCGGCGCCGGACGACTTGCTCATCACTGCCTCTTGCTCTCGACGAGTCCGCGGACGGCCGCGGCGATTTCCTCTAGACGGAGTACGAAGTCGACGGACCCCGTGCCGACCGCCGCCGACGGCATCCCCGCGAACTGCGCGGTCTCGGGATCCTCGGCGATCACGGTGCCGCCGCGCGACTTGACCGCGTCCACGCCCATGGCGCCGTCCACACCGGTGCCGGTCAGCACACAGGCGATGGCCCGCGGCCCGTACGCGCCGGCCACCGACTCGAAGAGCAGATCGGCGGAGGGGCGCACGAAGTGCACGAGCTCGCTGTCCGACAGGGAAAGGACGCCCTCGGGGCTCACGAGGAGGTGCCGGTCGGGCGGTGCCAGATACACCGTCCCCGGGCGGATGCTCTCATGGTCCTCGGCCAGCTTGACGTCGAGTTCCGTGCGCCGGGAGAGGACCTCCGCCAGCAGCGTCCGGTGGCGTGGATCGAGGTGCTGGACCACGAGCACCGGCACCGGCAGATCGGGGCCGAGAGCGCCCAGGAGCGCGCCCAGACCCTGGATGCCGCCGGCGGACGACGCGACAGCCACGACGGCGTACTGACCTGATGTGTGCTGTTCGGACGTCATATGCCGAGCCTAGTCGCTGCGCGGCACACTGGCGGGTCCGCGCGGGGCGGCACGTCCTCTTGTCGCCGGTCATGGCATCTGCTTGACTCCGCCCGCCAGAACGCCAGATCGCCAACACACCGGCGGAGGTCGCCATGGAGATCACCCGCAGACGCCTGTTGTCCGCCCTCTCGGCGGCCGGTCTCCTGGCGGTGATCCCCTCAGTGCCGGTCTCCGCCGCCGAAGCCGCCGAGGACAGTGCCCGGCTCATCGCCAACACCGTGGCGGTCTTCGCCGGCACCGCCGAGTCCAACGCCCGCCCCGAGACGGCCGCCAAGCTCGCCGCCGTGGAGAAGACCGCGCGGACGAACCTGAAGTCGATGGACGACGCGGCCGACGGCGAGCTGTTCGCCGGTCTCGTGCTCGGCACCGACGAGACCAACCTCAACACGGCCTTCAAACGGCTGTACGAGATCGCCCTGGCGACCCGCACCCCGGGCACCCCCTCCGACCTCTACGGGAACACGGCCGTGCAGCGCCGTGTGATCGACGGACTCGGCTGGCTCCACGAGCGCCACTACGGCGACCAGGCCAAGGGCTACTACGGCAACTGGTTCCACTGGGAGATCGGCATCTCCCAGCACATCAGCAAGACCCTCGCGCTCCTCGTCGACGAGGTGCGGACCCACAGGCCCGGCCTCATCGCCACATACGTCGCCTCGATGGATGCCTACCTGCGCAACGGCATCGACGGGGACGTGAACCTCGACTCGCGCTTCCACACCGGCGCCAACCTCGCCGACATCACCACCAACCGGATCCTGCAGGGCGCGCTGCTGCCCGATGGCGGCGAGGCCCGCATCCGCAAGGCGCTCACCGACCAGCTGACGGTCTTCGTCACCATCGATCCGTACCACCTGAACCACGGGGTCACGGACGGCTACTACGCCGACGGCTCCTTCATCCAGCACGCCTCCGTCGCGTACACGGGTTCGTACGGCAAAGGCCTGCTCACCCGGGTCGTGCAGACGCTCAAGATCCTCGACGGCACGGGCTTCGCGCACGGCGATGAGCTGGTGCCGACCGTCCAGAAGTGGGTGCGCGACGGCTTCGCGCCGCTCGTCTTCGAGGGCTGGATGATGGAGATCGTCAAGGGACGCGCGGTGTCGCGTCCGGAGGGCGGCTACGCGGATGTCGCGGTCGTCGTCGAGGCCGTCGTCGACCTCTCCTCCCTCTCCACCGGCGCGGACGCCACCGCCCTGAAGAGCTACGTCAAGCACGTCCGGGCGACCTCGCGCACCGCCCTCAACCCCACCGGCTTCGTCTCCCCGGTCAGCATCGTCCGCTACGCCGACATCATCGGCGACGCCTCGGTGCCGCCCGCCGACCTCAACCCGGCGGCGCGCAGCGTCGCCTTCAACGCCATGGACAAGACCGTGCACCGCAGACCGGGTTACGCCTTCGCGCTTGCGCGCAGCTCCGGCCGGATCAGCAAGTACGAGTACATGAGCGGCGAGAACCTCATGCCGTGGTTCCAGGGCGACGGCGCCCACTACCTCTACCTCGCCGGGCAGGACCAGACCCAGGCGTACGGCGTCGACTACTTCACCACGGTCTCGCCGTACGGCCTCGCCGGTGTCACCGCGCCCGTCGAGCGGCGCCGCACCGTCCCCGAGCTGTACGGGAAGCCGTACTACGACAACCCCGGCCACCCCCTGAACTTCACCTCTTCCTCCGAGTCGCAGAACAAGTACGTCTACTTCCCGCGCGGCACCGAAGGGCACTCCGGCGGCGCCGTGCTCGGGGCGTACGGGGCCGTGGGGATGGTCCAGTCGAGCGATGTCGCCCACCGGGACCAGAAGCTGCTGCCCGATGACTTCGTGGTGTACCGCAACGCGACGGCGACGAAATCCTGGTTCCTGCTCGACGAGGAGATCGTGGTGCTCGCCGCGGGGGTCGGCGACGACGCGGGGCGTGCCGTGACGACGACGGTCGACGCGCGCACCGCGGCGCCGGACGACCAGGTGTCCGTCACGGGGATGCTGTGTGACGGCCGCCCATGGACCGGCGCGGGCACGGGCGACCTTGCCTGGCTGCGGTACGCCAACGCCACACAGCGCACCGCCGTCGGCTACGTCTTCCTGGACACCCCGAAGGTACGGGTCGCCCTCGACCAGGTGACCCGGAGCCGCCGGGTCGTGCGCACCGCGAACCCGGACACGCCCGTGACGCGCAACGTCCTGGGCGTGACGGTGGACGGCGCGGCCGGGGCCCAACCAGCGTGCCTGGCCTACGCGTTGGTGCCGAACGCGGCCGATGCGGCGCTGCGGTCGTACGGCTCGGGGCGACCGCTGAAGATCCTCGCGAACACGGTGCGGCTGCAGGCCGTCACGCACACGGGCCTCGGCCTGACGGCCGCGAACAGCTTCACCGCGGGGCGCCACGAGGCCGCCGGCGTACGGCTCGACGGCCCCTCCTCCGTGCTGGTGCGGCGCACCGGGCGCGGCGACGAGACCACGGTCGCCGTGTCCGACCCGACCATGGACCGGGACACGGTGAGCGTCCTGCTCCGCGGCCGCTCGCTGCGGGAGGTCACGGCCGACGACGGCGTACGCGTACGCCGCGTGCACGGCGGAACCCGCATCGACGTGCGGACCCGGCACGCGTACGGGCGGAGCTTCACGGTGCGGCTGCGCGGCTAGGAGTCGTCTGCGGTGACGGCCCCCACCGGGCACGCCCGGACCGCCTCACGCACCAGGGGGTCGCCGCCGCCGTCCTCGCGGCCTGGCAGCACCTCGCTCAAGCCGTCGTCGTCCTGGGTGAAGACGCTCGGCGCGGTGAGCGCGCACATGCCCGCGCCCACGCACCGTTCCTTGTCCACATGGACCCGCATGCTCATCTCCTGTCGGTCACCACGTCACGGGGAGTTCCAGCATCCCCTGGATGGTGTCGCCCGGCTTGAAGGGAATCTCCGCCGCGGGCACCGCGAGGCGCAGCTGTGGCATGCGCTCGAAGAGGCTCTGCAGGGCGATCTCCAGCTCGGCGCGGGCCAGGTTCTGGCCCAGACACTGGTGCACGCCGAAGCCGAAGGCGAGGTGGTGGCGGCTCTCGCGGCGGAAGTCGAGCTCCTCCGGGGTGTCGTAGGCCGCGGTGTCGCGGTTGATGAGGGACGTGGAGAAGACGACGCCGTCGTGCGCGCGGATGGTGTGGCCCGCGACGTCGATGTCCTCCTTCGCCACCCGCAGCATCCCTTCCGCGATGGACAGGAAGCGCAGCAGTTCCTCGACGGCGGCCGGCACCAGGGCCCGCTCGGCGCGGAGTTCGGCCAGCCGCTCCGGGTGCTGGAGGAGGGTGAACGTACCGAGGGAGATCATGTTCGCCGTGGTCTCGTGCCCCGCGACGAGCAGCAGCGTCGCCAGGCTGAGCAGCTCGCCGCGGTCCACGGCGCCCGCTGCGAGCTGCCGCTGGATCAGCTCGTCGAGCAGACCGTCGCCCGGCGTGCGCCGCTTGTGCTCGATCAAGTCGTCGAAGTAGGCGTCGAGTTCGTCCCGTGCCCGCTGTACGTCATCGGCGCGCGGGCCGCGCAGCAGCCGCCGGGACTGCCCCTCGAAGAAGTCGTGGTCCTCGTAGGGCACCCCGAGCAGGGCGCAGATCACCATGGACGGCATCGGCAGCGCGAACGCGCCGACCAGCTCGGCCGGCGGCCCCTGTTCGGCCATGGCGTCCAGGAGCCGGTCGGCGATCTCCTGGATCCGGGGCCGCAGCGCGGCGACGCGTTTGACCGAGAAGCTGGGGATCAGCATGCGGCGCTGGGCGTTGTGCAGAGGGTCGTCGACGCCGAGCAGGGCGATACGGCGGTTGCGGACCTGGGCGAAGCGTTCGGTCGGCGCGGGGAACGCCTCGTTCTCGCGGTCGCTGGAGAGCCGTGGATCGGCGAGCAGTTCGCGGGCGACACGCTGTCCGGTGACCGCCCAGACGGAACGCCCGTCGAAGAAGGTGACCCGGGAGAGCGGCCGCTCCTCGCGCAGCGGTTCGTAGGCCTCGGGCGGGTGGTAGGGGCAGGTGCGGTCTTGGGGGAAGGAGATGGATGTGGCTGCGGCTGAGTCCGTCATGGATGTACCTCACAAGCGGAGAGGCTCCCTTTTCCGGATCCCATTAGATGCCTGGGGCATCTAGTTCGTACACCGCAAGACAGGCCAGATGGGAGCGGTTTCGGCGGCTGCGGGTGGCCGGAATCGCTCCGTCCGCTCAACCTTCTTGCGTCCGTGACTCCGGGTGCACGCGGAGGCGTACGGGCGCGTCGCGGGGGCGTGTGGTCCGGGGGAGGGCTTGATGGGCGCGCAGGGCGGGCAGGGGTTCGTCAGTTCGTCCGCGCCCCCGTGAGGGCGACGGGGCCCTGACTGTCCCTCAGGAATGGCCCATCCCGTACGTCTTGAATCGCTACAGTCCCTCCATGCACATCCCCGCCTTCGTCGATATGCGACCCATTGGGCGATGCAATCTCAGTTGTCCCTTTTGCTTTGGTCCGCGGCATGAGATCCCCTCCATGTCCCGGGGCGACGCGCTCAAGGTCGCGGCCGCGCTGAAGGACGGAGGCGTGCGCGGCGTCGTCATTTCCGGGGGTGAACCGACCTTGCTCTCCTACCTCGACGAGCTCGCCGCGGTGCTGCGCGAACCCGACGCGGACGGCAGCCCCCCGAAGGTCGTCCTGAGCACCAACGGCCTCGCCCCGCTGCGGACGATGGAGCGGGTGCTGCCCAGCCTCTCCTGGATCGCGCTGCCCCTGGAGTCCGCCGACGCGGACGAGCACCGTGCGCTGCGCACCGGCGTCGCGCCGCACCGGGAGCGGATGCTCCGCCTGCTCGGCGAGGTGCGCAAGAACCACCGGCACGTCCACGTGAAGCTCGGCACGGTCGTGACCAGGGTGAATGTCGCGGGGGCGCCCCGTGTCCTGGACCTGATCAAGGACGCCTGCCTGCCCGATGTGTGGAAGGTGTACCAAATGTCCGAGACCAATTACGGTGCGGACAACCGGGACTGGCTCTCCCTCGGCGACGAGGAGTTCGAGGACGTGGTCCACCGGTGCGAGGACGCCGCCCGCGAGCGCGGTGTTGCCCTGCGCGTGTACCGCAACCGCACCCGTAAGGGCAGTTACTTCTTCATCGATCCCGACTGCGAGGTCGTCGTCATCGACGAGGGCGGCGAGCGGCGGCTCGGCAACTTCTTCGACCGGATCGCGGAGGGCTCCGACGAGTCGCCGGCCCCGGTCGAGGGATCAAGGAACACCGAGAATTTCACCGGCACTTACCCCGACGCATGAGAGGGCCGCCATGACGACACAGGTACGCGTAGGGGTCCAGGCCATCGTCCGGGCGGGCGGCCGCGTACTGCTTGGGCTGCGGGCGAACACCTTCGGCCACGGCACGTGGGGGCTGCCCGGCGGCCATCTCGAAGTGGGCGAGTCGCTGGCCGGTGCCGCCTGCCGGGAGCTTGAGGAGGAGACGGGGCTGCGCGCGATCGGCACCCGCGTCGCCTGCGTCACCGATCCCGACCCGGCGGCCAACCACCACATGCAGATCGGCGTGGAGATCCTGGACTTCGCCGGTGAGCCCCGGGTCAGAGAGCCCGAGCGGTGTGTGCGCTGGGAGTTCTGGCACCTGGACGCGCTGCCGGACGCGGTGTTCGTGGGATCGGCGGGGGTGCTGCGCAGCGTCAGGGGCGGCGCTCTCCATCTTCCCTGATCGAGGGCCGGGCCCTCGGCTTGCGCGACCCGTCGTCGGACTGTGCGCGTACGGCGTCGCGCAGGGCCGCCTTGTGTTCCGGCTCGCTCGCCTCGAACTGGTCGAGGGGGCTTGCCAGTTCCCATTGGGTCTCGAACTCGCTCCGGCTGTCTCCGTAATACCTGCTGTCCTTGTGGAATTCCATCTCGAAAACATTGAGCTTGCGTCGGGTCCTGCGCTCCGGATTCGAGGTGATGTACGGCTCGAAGAACCCCATGTCCGTGGTGAGCAGGGTCGATCCGGGAAGGTCCATGTGCGTCAATCGCAGCTCGATTCCGTATCCGTACTCTTCCCGCAGTGCGCGATAGGCCTCGATCACGGGAAGAAAGGTCTTGCTGTAGTAGTCGCTCGCGGCCACGATGTCCACGATGTTGTGGGAGTTGGGGCGCTCCGCCGTCGCGTCGTGCTTGGTGAACTGGGCGCTGGCATTCCAGGGACTGCTGATGATCGCGTAGAAATAGCTGCCCCGGCGCAGGGCGTTGATGATGTCGGGACGGAAGAGCGCCAGGTCCGACAGATAGAAGGACGCGCCCGCGTGCGCGATCAGCCTGATCATGTTCTTCTCCCGCTGGAGCGCCCAGCGCTTGGCGTCGTTGCGGGCCTCGTTCTCCTGAGGTGTGTAAGTGTGCTCGATGAGATACGGAAGCTGGTCGGGCGGAGTCGTGATCACCCGCATGTCGGCGAGCGCCGTGCGCAGTTCACGTGTCTGGGAGTGTGCCCGGCCCAGAGTGTCCGCGGCCCTGGCCGTGGCCGCTTCGAGCACCGCCATGGCCTGCTGCCGGCGCGCTGTGCCGAGCTCCGTTCCTTCGGCCGACTCGAACTCGGCTGCGGCAAGGGCTGCTTGGGCGACCAGCGTCTGCGGATGATCGGGGCCGAGGAACGCGGACGCGCGCAAGTGGGCGATCTCCAGGTCTCCGAGCTCCTGCTCGCCGCCGCGCTCGTCGTCCTGCCCCGCCCTTGCCTCCTGGAACCTGGCTGCCGCCAGTGCCGCCCTGGCCCCTATGGCCTTGGGATGGCTCTCGCCCTTGAGGTCGGTGAACTGGTCCACGGCTTCCGCGAACTGCTCCAGTGCGTCAGAGAGTTCGGCCATGTCGTGGCGGAACGTGGCCACTTCGACGCGCACCCACTCGGCGGTGAGGAGCGTCTCCGGGTCGCTGCTCCAGTGCCTCCCCAGTACGGTGACCGCCTCCTGCGCCCAGGACCAGGCGTCCTCCAGATGGCCGGCCCGCAGGTCCACCGCGCTCAGGTTGGCGAGAATCTTGGCGAGCACGGGAGACGTCGTGCACTGGGCCCGATCGCGGGCGCGGTTGAGGGCCATGAGGGCGCGGTCGAGATCGTCGTGCTCCGCGAGCAGTGAGCCGAGTTCGTTCCAGGTGTCGGGCGTGAACAACGACCGGTCCGCCTCGGAGAGCTCCATGTGTTGCAGAGTCACATCGGCTACCTCGATGGAGAGTTCCCGCATGCCGAGCGCCAGGAGGAGCCGCGCGAGGTGGATGCGCCGTCCGGTGATGCCCCTGCGTGGCGGGTGGGACAGTTCACGGTTCTTGAGGCGCTCGACGTAGTCGGTGAGGGTCTCCTCGATGTCCGGCCGCGCGGTGCCGTTCGTCAGGAGGGCGTCCTCCGCGGCCGTTATCGCCTCGGCGAGATGCGTCATCGTCGTCATGTCCCCTCCTGGAGACGGGCGGGCCCGCATGCCTTCACGGCCGGTGCCAGCGCAGGTTCACGTAGTCGGCCACGCCGGCCCTCTCCAGTGCGGACGGCACCGTGTTGTCCTTGCGGGCCTTGGCCTCCGTCTGCGGGTCCTGGATGACCGTGTAGACACGTCCGGGATCGGACGGCTCGTGCCCGGCCCGCCGGTGCTGGAAATCGAGTTCCCTGAACCTCAGCACCGCCTCCTCTATGGTCCCGGCGAAGAGGGTTTCCTGCGGAGCGTCCGTGTCGGCGGGCCGACCGACGAGGAGGCCGATGACGGCGGTGGAGCGGCCGGACTCGTCGCGGTCGACAGGGCTGCCGTAGAACTTGTGCACCTCGTCGCACGTACCGTCATGCCACAGGCGGTGCGAGCTGGCGGTCTGACCGTCTGTCCTTTGGTAGATGACCGATACGTGACTCACGGTTCCCTTCAGCGCGACGCAGTTGTCGGACGGCCGGTGGGCGGCGGCCCAGGGTTCGTTCTTCTGCGCGAAGCCGAACGTGATGTGGGGGAGCGGCACGCGCTCGCCCTTCGGAAAGACGATCTTCAGGAGAGCCATGTCGGTGAGGAGGTCGAAATCCTCGACCTCTCCCTCCAGTTCCCTGCCGTCCGCGAGGCAGAGGGTCACCGGCTGTTTGCATTCTTCCTTGTTGCCTCCGAGGCAGTGTGCGGCGGTGAGGGCGTAGTACCTGGTGAGGCGTACGCCGGGGCATAAGTGATCGTTGCTTCGGTGTATCTGGATCAAGTGCTTCTGCTGCGTCATGGGTTCGTCCCCCGTCCGATCCCAGAAGCGTGCGGCGCCTTTGCCGGTGGAAAATGCAATGGTAGCCAGGATCGGATCCGGGCCGGGAGTGGCCGAGCAAGATTCCTTGTCGGAAACCGGCTTGAGGAGATCCTTCCGAATTCCTTCACCGGAAAGGGCGCCATTTCCATGGCGCATTCCGCCGCTCCCGCTCCCCGTGCACCTCCGTGCGCAGGGTGCTCAGGAACTGCCGGTCGGCTTCTTCCGATTCCTTGACGCGATCGGTGAACTTCCGCCACAGCGGGTCCGCCCGGCTGGCCCGCGGATTGGTCCCTTCCTGGGCGTCCCAGGCCTCAAGGGCCGACTTCCACGCATGCATCGCCTTGAAGTGCTTCCAGTGGGCGTCGAGGACGGGCTTCGTCGCGTAGATCTCGAGACGGGCCGCGAGGGCATGGGTACCGGCCATGGCCGCGCGGGCGTCGACCGGCAACTCTCCTGTCGCGCTGAGTTCCGTGCGCAGATCGCCGATCTGATGGACGACGATCATGGCCTCCTCGTAGACCTCCATGCACCGTGTCCAGACACGGTTTTCACGCTCTCTTTTGTTCGTCGCGTGCTGGGTGAGCCACGCCCCCGAGAAGGAGGCGACGGCGCCCAGGCTCATTCCGATGATCGCCGCAGTGGCCGGATTGAGTGTCACTCCGTCATCATGGCCGCCGGAAGCGGGCCCGGGCAGTCGTCGTCGTACGGCAATGTCCCCTGGCCGGAGCCGAGTTGGAAGGGCGTATCGCATGGCCGACCATGACCTCACGGGGTTCACCCGGGGTCTCTTCACGCACGAGGGCACCACCCGCAGGGTTCTGCGGCGCGGGGAAGGGCCCGCCGTCATCGTGATGGCGGAGATACCCGGCATCACGCCCAAGGTCCTCGCGTTCGCCGAGCAGGTGGCCGCCATCGGTTGCACGGCGGTGCTCCCCGTGCTGTTCGGGAAACCCGGGTTCGACCCCGACCCCAAGACCCACGGGCAGCTGAAGGCAGGGCTCTACGCGGCGTCGACCACCCTGAAGGTCTGTGTGAGCCGGGAGTTCACCCTGCTCGCCACCGGCCGCAGCTCACGCGTGGTCGCCTGGCTGCGCGCCCTCGCCGCACACGAGCACGAGCGGTGCGGCGGCCCCGGGGTCGGCGCCGTCGGCATGTGCCTCACCGGCGGCTTCGCCCTGGCGATGGCCACCGACGAGCGGCTGCTCGCCCCGGTCCTCTCGCAGCCCTCGCTGCCGCTCGCGGTCAACTCCCGCCGTGCCTGCGGCATCGACATCTCCGCCGATGAGCTCGCCGTGGTGAAGGGCCGCTGCGAGCGGGACGGGCTCCGGGTGCTCGGGATGCGCTTCCGCGGCGACCGGCTGGTTCCGGGCGACCGTTTCGCCTTCCTGCGCGAGCAGCTCGGCGACGCGTTCACCGCCGTCGAGCTCGACGACGGCGACGCCGACCCCGATGCCGTCCTGCCGCCGCACTCCGTCCTGACCGAGCACCTCATCGACGAGCCGGGCCAGCCGACCCGGGCCGCGCTCGACGAGGTCCTCGACCTCTTCCGTACGCGACTGCTCACGGGCACGGACACGGGCACCCCGGCTGCCTGACCGCCTCAGACGCCCGCGACCTCTCCGCGCCGCACCGCCCGCGGCGTCGCCCCCCACCAGCGGCGGCAGCAGCGGTTGAGGGCCGACTGTTCGGAGAGGCCGAGGAGCAGGGCGATCTGGCCCAGCGGGAGGTCGGTTGTCGTGAGATAGCGGCGGGCGGCGCCGCGGCGTTCCGTGTCGATGATCCCGGCGAACGTCGTGCCCTCGTCGCGCAGCCGCCGCTGCAGGGTCCGGGGGTGGACCTTGAGGAGGCGGGCGACGGTGTCGATCTCGGGCGGCGCGGTGCCCAGCGAGCGCGCGACGACGGCGCGGACACGGCCGACCACGTCCGTGCGCTCCCTGAGCGACTGCTCGTCCAGGTAGGCGAGCGCGAGGCGGCGCAGCTCGGCGTTGGAGCCGCCGAGCGACCGGTTGGCCAGGCTCAGCGGGACACGGAGCAGCGCCGCAGGGCGGTTCCCCTTCACGGGTACGCCGAAGAAGTCCTCGTACGTGGAGAGGGGAGCCAGGAGGGGGTGCGGCAGCTCTACGGAGCCGAGCCCGTAAGGGTGGCCCACGAGAAAGCCGATCGCCCGGTGCATGAAACCGAGGGAGAGGTCGATGCCCTGGGGCGGCGCCTCCACGCCCTGGAGAACGCCGTCGCGCACGCCGTACCGCAGCGCGGCCACCCCCGGAGTGCCGTACGGATCGGGCTCCAGGCTGAGGCTCAGCGAGCGTGCGTGCACGAAGAGGTAGCGCGTCGTGCACTCCAGGGCGTCCCCGAGGGTCGCGGAGTTCTGGATGGCGAGGGCGAGGGCGCCGAGCATGCCCAGGTCCTGCCGGGCGGCGATCCGCAGGCCCAGATCCGGGCAGCCGAGATCGGCGGCGGCCAGCTCGAGTACCGTGGCCATCGCCTCTTCGGGGACGAGTAGATCGTCCGTGTCGAGCGCGGCGGTCGGGCAGCCCGCCTGCCGGGCATAGGCCTCGGCGTCACCGCCCAGCTCCGCCACCGTGGCACGGAAGCCGCGCAGCCCCGCCGATCTGATCACGGACATGTCGTACAGGGTCAAAGATCTGTCGTCCCAGGTCAATTCCTGGCGGGTGTGCCTCCGGACACTGAGGACCATGACGCAAAGCGCAGACTCCAGCTCCCCAGGCTCAAGCACCGTAGGCTCCGGGGCACCGGCCGAGCACATCGACGTCGTCATCGTGGGCGCGGGTCTCTCCGGTGTCGGCGCCGCCTACCGGCTGCAGACCGAGTGCCCGGAGCGCTCGTACGCGATCATCGAGGCGCGGCAGTCCATGGGCGGGACGTGGGACCTGTTCCGCTATCCGGGCGTGCGCTCGGACTCCGACATGTTCACCCTGGGCTATGCCTTCAAGCCCTGGCGCGACTCGAAGGTGCTCGCCGACGGCGGGTCCATCCTGAGCTACATCAAGGAGACCGCCGCGGAGTTCGGCATCGACCGCCGGATCCGCTACGGCACCAAGGTCGTCGCCGCCGACTGGTCGAGCGAGACGGCACGCTGGACCGTGACGCTGGAGCGCACGGACGAGGACGGACACCGCACGGCCGAGGACGGCCACCGCACGCAGACCACCGTCACCTGCGATTTCCTTTACTCTTGCGCGGGCTATTACAACTACGACCAAGGGCACACCCCCGAGTTCGAGGGCGTCGACTCGTTCTCCGGCACGGTCGTGCACCCGCAGTTCTGGCCCGAGGACCTGGACCACACCGACAAGCGGGTCGTGGTCATCGGCAGCGGCGCCACCGCCGTCACGCTGGTGCCTGCGATGGCGCAGAGCGCCGCGCACGTCACCATGCTGCAGCGCTCCCCGACCTGGATCGGCTCGCTGCCCTCGCGGGACCGCCTTGCCGACGGCATCCGTGCCGTACTGCCCGCGGGCGCGGCCCACCGGGTCGTACGGACGAAGAACATCTTCTTCGCCATCGGCCTCTACCAGTTCTGCCGCCGCAGCCCGAAGGCGGCGCGGCGCGTGCTCACCGGCCTCAACAAGCGCATCGTCAAGGACGACCGGCTGGTCGCCGACCATCTGACCCCGGCGTACGACCCGTGGGACCAGCGGCTGTGCGTGGTGCCCGACGCCGATCTGTTCAAGGTCCTCAAGACGGGCGCGGCCGAGATCGTCACCGACCACATCGACCGCTTCGTGCCCGAGGGCATCCGCCTGAAGTCCGGCCGAGTCCTGGAGGCCGACGTCGTCGTGACGGCCACGGGACTCCAACTGCTCGCGTTCGGCGGCATCTCACCCAGTGTCGACGGCCAACCGGTCGAGCTGAAGCGCCAGTTCGTGTGGCGCGGCGCGATGCTGACGGGCGTACCGAACTTCGCGGTGTGCATCGGCTACACCAACGCATCCTGGACCCTGCGCGCCGATCTCACGTCCCGTCTGGTGTGCAAGGTCCTCAACCACATGCGGGAGAACGACTACGCGGCGGTGGAGCCGACACCGACGGGCGCCCTGAACGAACGCCCGCTGCTCGACCTGGCCTCCGGATACGTCCAGCGGTCGATCGACGCCTTCCCCCGGCAGGGCGACAAGAGCCCCTGGAAGGTCCGGCAGAACTATGTGCTCGACGCGGCGTCGACGCTGCGGACGAACCTCCGCAGGACGCTGGCGCCGACGCCGGCGTCAGCCGTGCGCCGGGCGCGGGCGGCGGCGGAGACGGAGCGGCCCCGTGAGGAGGCCGCTCGGTGACCGACCCGCCCCAGGTCGCGGGCCGGCCCCGGCTGCGTCCGGCGGATCCGCTCGGCGGCACCGGGCGCTGACCCGCAGCGGCGACAAGGCGGCGCTCCGCCTCAAATGGCCTCCGCCTCAAATGGCCTCGGCCTCAGATGGCCTCGCGAATGGCCCGTTCGAAGCCCTCGACGTGGCTGCGGGTCAGCCGCGCCGCCTGGTCCGGGTCGCCGTCGACGATCGCCTTCAGCAAGGGGTCGTGCTCCACGACGTGCCCCGTCATGCCGGGCAGCCGGTCGATGAACAGGCACCAGATGCGCGTGGCCAGGTTGTCGTGGCGGACCAGGGTGTCTTCCAGGTACGGGTTGTGCGTGGCGGCGTAGATGGCGCGGTGGACCTGGAGGTCGAGGCGCATCAGCTCGTCCGGGTCGTGGGGACGTGAGTCCACGCCGGCCAGCTCCCGCCGGAGCGCTGTCAGGGTCGCCCGGTCCGCGGCCGTGGCACGCCGCGCGGCCTGGGCGGCGGCCAGCGGCTCCAGCTCCAGGCGCACCTCTGAGATGTGGGCCAGGTCGGTGATGTTGACGTCCGTGGCGAAGGTGCCGCGCCGGGGGTACGTCGTGATCAGACGCTCGTACTGAAGCCGCTTGAGCGCCTCGCGCACCGGGGTCCGCCCGACGCCGAGGGACTGCGCGAGCTGGTCCTCGTTGATCGGCGCCCCCGGACGGATCTCGAGCATGACGAGCCAGTCACGGATGGCGCGGTAGGCGCGCTCGGCAAGGGACAGCTCCTCGCCCTTGGGCGCGGTGTCCAGCTGCTGCATGAAAATCCCCCTTGCCGAATGCCCCCTTGACCTGTCCCGCGAGCTCCCATACCTTACCGCACAGGCTGATATATCAGTTGTCCATTAGCTGGCTCTCAGGATGGTGCACAGATGGCAACGAACCCGATGGAGACGGCCCCGTCGATCACCACAGTCGCCTCTTCCCTCGCCCACCCGCTGGCCGCCATCGACCCGGAAGTCGCCGCCGCCGTCGAGGCCGAGCTGCACCGTCAGCAGTCGACCCTCGAGATGATCGCCTCGGAGAACTTCGCACCGGCCGCCGTGATGGAAGCCCAGGGCTCCGTACTGACCAACAAGTACGCCGAGGGCTACCCCGGCCGCCGCTACTACGGCGGCTGTGAACACGTCGACGTCATCGAGCAGTTGGCCATCGACCGGGTCAAGGAACTGTTCGGCGCCGAGGCCGCGAACGTGCAGCCCCACTCGGGCGCCCAGGCCAACGCGGCAGCGATGTTCGCCCTGCTCGACCCCGGTGACACGATCCTCGGCCTGGACCTGGCGCACGGCGGGCACCTCACCCACGGGATGCGCATCAACTACTCCGGCAAGCTCTACGACGTCGTCCCGTACCGCGTCCGCGCATCCGACCTGCGGATCGACATGGACGAGGTGGCGGAGCTCGCCCGCGAGTACCGGCCGAAGCTGATCGTCGCCGGCTGGTCGGCGTACTCCCGCCGTCTCGACTTCGCCGCGTTCCGACGGATCGCCGACGAGGTCGGCGCGTACCTGATGGTCGACATGGCGCACTTCGCGGGTCTCGTCGCGGCCGGACTGCACCCAAGTCCCGTTCCGTACGCGGACGTTGTCACGACCACCACGCACAAGACCCTCGGCGGCCCGCGCGGCGGGGTGATCCTCAGCAGGGCCGCCCTGGCCAAGAAGATCAACTCGGCGGTGTTCCCCGGCCAGCAGGGCGGCCCCCTGGAACATGTCATCGCGGCGAAGGCGGTGGCCTTCAAGGTGGCGGCGGGGGAGGAGTTCAAGGAGCGACAGCGGCGCACCCTGGACGGCGCCCGCATCCTCGCCGGACGGCTGCTCGCCGACGACGTGGCCGAGGCCGGCATCACGGTCCTGACCGGTGGCACCGAGGTCCATCTGATCCTCGTCGACCTGCGGAACTCGGCCCTCGACGGACAGCAGGCCGAGGACCGCCTCCACCGCATCGGCATCACCGTCAACCGCAACGCCGTGCCCTTCGACCCGCGCCCCCCGATGGTCTCCTCGGGCCTGCGGATCGGCACCCCGGCCCTGGCCACCCGAGGCTTCGGCGCGACGGAGTTCCGCGAGGTCGCCGACGTCATCGCCGAGGCGCTGAAGGACGAGAAGTTCGGCGACGAGCGCGCGGAACTGCTGCGTGACAGGGTCGAGAAGCTCGCCGCCGCGTTCCCTCTCTATCCCCACCTGCCCCACCCGAACGGAGCCGCGGCATGACCGCCGAGCCGCTGCCGGAGCACCCCGACTTCCTCTGGCGCACCCCCGAACCCCGCTCGTCGTACGACGTCGTCATCGTCGGCGCGGGCGGCCACGGCCTGGCCACCGCCTACTACCTCGCCAAGAACCACGGCATCACCAACGTCGCCGTACTGGAGAAGGGCTGGCTGGCGGGCGGCAACATGGCCCGCAACACCACGATCATCCGCTCCAACTACCTCCTGGACGAGAGCGCGGGGATCTACGAGCACGCCCTGAAGCTGTGGGAGCGGCTCCCCGAAGAGCTCGACTACGACTTCCTGTTCAGCCAGCGCGGCGTGCTCAACCTCGCGCACACGCTCCAGGACGTACGCGAAGGCGTGCGCCGCGCCAACGCCAACCGCCTCAACGGCGTCGACGCCGAGTGGCTCGAACCGGACGAGGTCGCCAAGGTCTGCCCCATCCTCAACGTCTCGCCCCACACCCGCTATCCGGTGCTCGGCGGCACCTTCCAGCCGCGGGCCGGAATCGCCAAGCACGACCACGTCGCCTGGGCGCTCGCCCGCCGGGCCGACGAGATGGGCGTGGACCTGATCCAGGGCTGCGAGGTCACCGGTTTCCTCAAGGACGGCGACCGGGTCGTCGGCGTCGAGACCAACCTCGGGCGCATCCACGCCGGGCGGGTCGGGCTCGCCGCCGCCGGGCACAGCAGCGTGCTCGCCGAACGGGCGGGCGTCCGGCTGCCGGTGCAGTCCCATCCGCTGCAGGCACTCGTCTCTGAACTGCACGAGCCGGTCCACCCCACCGTCGTCATGTCGAATCACGTGCATGTGTACGTCTCCCAGGCGCACAAGGGCGAGTTGGTGATGGGCGCGGGCGTCGACACGTACAACGGCTACGGGCAGCGCGGCTCCTTCCATGTGATCGAGCATCAGATGGCCGCCGCCGTCGAGCTGTTCCCCGTCTTCGCCCGCGCGCACGTGCTGCGCACCTGGGGCGGCATCGTCGACGTCACCCCCGACGCATCGCCGATCATCGGCGCGACGCCCGTGGAGAACCTCTACGTCAACTGCGGCTGGGGCACCGGCGGTTTCAAGGCAACGCCGGCCGCGGGCTGGACCCTCGCCCACACCATCGCCACCGGCGAACCGCACCCCCTCAACGCCCCCTTCGCCCTCGAACGCTTCACCACGGGCGCACTGATCGACGAACACGGCGCCGCCGCCGTGGCCCATTGAGAGGAGGATCCGATGCTGCTGATCGCCTGCCCATGGTGCGGCCCGCGCGACGAGACCGAATACCACTACGGGGGACAGGCCCACGTCCCCTACCCGGAGAAGCCCGCGGAGCTCGACGACCGGCAGTGGGCCGAGTACGTCTTCTACCGCGACAACCCCAAGGGTCCCTTCGCCGAACGCTGGATGCACGCCCACGGCTGCCGCCGCTGGTTCAACGCCCTGCGCGACACGGCCACTTACGAGGTGCTCGCCACCTACCGGCTCGACGAGCCGCGTCCCGACCCCGCCGCACCGGCCGCCGGAGGAGAGCGATGACCGAACAGCAGCACTTCCGGCTCGGTGACGGAGGCCGCGTCGACCGCGGCACCGTCCTGCGCTTCACCGTCGACGGACGGGAGTTGACCGGCCACCCCGGCGACACCCTCGCATCCGCGATCCTTGCGAACGGCATCGTCGAGGCCGCCCCCTCGCTCTACCGCGGCCGCCCGCGCGGCATCGTCGCCGCGGGAGTGGAGGAGCCCAACGCCCTTGTGCAGATCGGGGGTTCATGTTCCGAAGGCATGCTGCCCGCGACGACCGTGGAGCTGTACGACGGCCTGTCCGCCACCACGCTGTCCGGGATGGGCCGGCTCGACCCGACCCCCGACCCCGCCGTCTACGACAAGAAGTACGTGCACACCGACGTCCTCGTGGTCGGCGCGGGACCGGCGGGACTCGCGGCGGCCGCCACCGCCGCCGAGTCCGGCGCCCGCGTGATCCTCGTCGACGACCAGCCAGAGCCCGGCGGTTCGCTTCTCTCCGGACGCGCCGAGACGGTCGCCGCACAGCCCGCCCTCGACTGGGTCGCCGACGCCCGCGCGGCACTCGAAGCCGCCCCCGAGGCCGTCCTCCTGCCCCGCACCACGGCATTCGGCAGCTACGACGACAACTACGTACTCGCCCTGCAGCGACGCACCGACCACCTCGGCGCCGACGCCCCCGACCCGTCCGAAGGCATCTCGCGCCAACGGCTGTGGCACATACGGGCCCGCCAGGTGGTCCTCGCGACCGGCGCGCACGAGCGCCCGCTCGTCTTCGCCGGCAACGACCGCCCCGGAGTGATGCTCGCCGCGGCCGTGCGGTCCTACCTCAACCGGTATGCCGTGGCCCCGGGTTCGCGGGCCGTGGTGGCCACGACCAACGACAGCGCGTACGACACGGTCGCCGACCTGCACGCCGCCGGGATCGACATCGCCGCCGTGGTCGACGCGCGCCCCACCCTCTCCCGCCGTGCCTCCGAGGTCGCCGCCGCGACCGGGGTGCGGGTGCTGAAGGGCAGCACCGTGGTCGACACCACGGGCGACGCGCGCCTCACCGGCGTCACCGTCCAGGCGCTCGACGGCAGCGGTCAACTCACGGGCGCCCCCGAGTCGTTCGACTGCGACCTGCTCGCCGTGTCGGGCGGCTGGAGCCCGGTGGTGCACCTGCACAGCCAGCGCCAGGGCAAGCTCCGCTGGGACGAGGACCTGGTCGCCTTCGTCCCCGACGGCAGCGTACGCAACCAGCACGTCGTGGGTGCGGCCCGCGGGACGTACGACCTCGACAGCACTCTGGCCGAAGGGCGGCGGGCCGGTGCGCTGGCCGCGACGGACGCCGGATTCCCTGTCCCGGTGCCCGCGGCCCCCGCCGAGGAGGCGCGCCCCGCCACCCGCGCCCTGTGGCTGGTCCCCGGGCCCGACGGAGAGCCCGCCACCTGGGACACCCACTTCGTGGACCTCCAGCGCGATGTCACCGTCGCCGACGTGTGGCGGTCGACCGGCGCCGGAATGCGGGGAGTCGAGCACGTCAAGCGCTACACCTCGCTCGGCACGGCCAACGACCAGGGCAAGACGTCCGGCGTCAACGCGATCGGGGTGATCGCCGAGGCGCTCGGCGCGGGCGCGTCCCCCGGGGAGATCGGCACCACCGCCTACCGGGCGCCCTACACGCCGGTGGCCTTCGCCGCGCTTGCCGGGCGTGAGCGCGGCGAGCTGTTCGATCCGGAGCGCACGACCTCCATCCACCCCTGGCACGTGGCCCACGGGGCGCTGTTCGAGGACGTCGGGCAGTGGAAGCGGCCGTGGTACTACCCGGGGGCGGGGGAGGACATGGACGCGGCGGTGGCGCGCGAGTGCCGTGCGGCCCGCGAAGGAGTGGCCTTCATGGACGCCTCCACCCTTGGCAAGATCGAGATCTGGGGCGCGGACGCGGGCGAGTTCCTCAACCGCGTCTACACCAACGCCTTCAAGAAGCTCAGGCCCGGCATGGCTCGTTACGGCGTCATGTGCAAGCCCGACGGGATGATCTTCGACGACGGTGTGACGCTGCGCCTCGAAGAGAACCGCTACTTCATGACGACCACCACGGGCGGCGCCGCCGGTGTCCTCGACTGGCTGGAGGAGTGGCTGCAGACCGAGTGGCCCGAACTCGACGTCCACTGCACATCGGTGACCGAGCAGTGGTCGACGATCGCCGTCGTCGGCCCGCGGTCGCGCGAGGTCGTCGCCCAGCTCGCCCCCGACATCGACGTGTCGAACGAGGCCTTCCCGTTCATGGCCTTCCGCGAGACGACCCTGGCCTCCGGCATCCCGGCCCGCGTCTGCCGGATCTCCTTCTCCGGTGAACTCGCTTACGAGATCAACGTATCCGCGTGGTACGGCCTCGACGTCTGGGAGGAGGTGGACGCGATCGGCAGGCCGTACGACATCACGCCGTACGGCACCGAGACCATGCACGTCCTGCGGGCCGAGAAGGGGTTCATCATCGTCGGGCAGGACACCGACGGCACCGTCA